>JBJHAX010000043.1:0-18288 GCA_050480705.1 Nitriliruptoraceae bacterium | reverse complement strand
ACCATCCCCTGGTGGAACGACCGCACCCTCACCATCGAGATCGGACCCCCCAACCCCACGTAGGGGCCGATTCCCTGTACGGGAATCCAAGCTAACGCCGCTCGCGCGTCATGAGGTGCCGCACAGCCGATACGGGCGCAACGGGCCCGTATCAGGTTGCGGAGAGGGTCAAACGGTGGCGAGGTCGACGCCGAGCGCCGCGAGCGCACCGAAGGCGATGCCCCACAGACTGATCGAGATCGTCTGCCACACGATGACGGCGTTGCGTCGCGCGCCGAACGAGACGAGTGCGGCAGCGGTGATCTGACTTGGCAGGATCGTCTGGCCGAACAGACTGACCCCTGCCACCCCGTAACGGTCGAAAGCGCGGCGCAGTCGTCGTCTGCGCGGCGAGGCAGCCTCGTCAGGCGGCGTGCCCGCATCGGTATGGCGGCCTGCAACCACGCGGGAGCGGACCTTGTCGGCGGTGTGCACGAACCCGAACATCGACACGACGTTGCCGGCGATCGCAGCACCGACTGCGACCGGCAGATAGACGCCGGCGATCACGCCGATGAACGCTCCGAGGTACGACTCGACGAACGGGATCGCGCTCGCAACGATGATGCCGAGCCACTGCAGCAGGGGCGGCAACGACGTCGTGAAGTCGTGGAGGGTCTCGATCATGGCTCACCTTGGTTGCGGCCGGATATGCGCGAGGCGCCGAGCGCGGATCAGTCAGCGTCGCGGGTGAATCGCTGGGTGAGACGCTGACTGCCTGCGGCCCCTCGACGGGCGGCGACCGGTCCCAGCACGATGGTGAGCGCGAGGATGCCCAGCCCGACCGCAGGATTCCACAGTGTCGCGCCTGCCGCGATGAGCAGCACGACGATTCCCGACGCCCATTGCCCGATCATCCAGGAGGCGTGCGGGTCGGTCACGGTGTCGGCGAACGCGCGCGTCCGGTGCGCACGCACCACCAGCAGCAGGAAGAGCAGGGACAACACCACGAACGTCGCGATGAATGCGAGGACCGCGACGGGATCGGTGGGGGCGTTGCCGACCAGGCTGGTCGGGTAGGGAACGAGAGCGACAGCGCCCAGCAGGGCGAGCATGATGGCGACCATGCCGGGCTCAACCGCCTGAAACAGCGCCATCAGCTTGTGGTGCTGCCACCAGAGATTCGCGATGAGTGCGAACGCCAGAACGAAGGCGACGAGCTGGGGGAGTTGATCCAGCAGGCCTGCAGCGAGTCCGCGGCGGGACGGGCCGGGCGCATCCAGGTTGAGCACGAGCAGGGTCATCGCGATGGCAAAGACCGCATCGCTGAGATTGGTGACGCGGGCGAACTCGGCGGTGGCGCGGTCGTAGCGCAGCATGCAGGACGTCCAAGGGCACGGGAGCGTTCGGTGCGACGCAGCCTACGTACGGTTGCCTTCTTGGCTGCGCGACACCTGTGATCAAGCCGTACGAGCGTCGTTCCCGTAAGCCTACTACAGTGACAAACTGGTTTGCATAACAGACCGCATTGCGTAGGATGGCTGGTTCACGGAGGCATCGTGTGCTGATCATCGTCGAGCGGGCTGGGGAAGGGCATGAACAACGTCGTTGGTGACGCCAGGCGTGACGAGATCGAATACGTCACGCGCAACTTCGCGGGCCTGCAGGGGCTGAAGTTCGTTCCCGTCGCCGTGTTCTTCGCCGTGTGGGGGACCTCGGAGGCAGGCATGCTGCAGGGAACGGCGTGGTGGGTGCTGTTCTGGTTGTCCATCGTCGGCGTCGTTGCCGGCATGCCCGCGATCGGGGCCTGGTACCGCCGTCGATTCGGTCGTGTGGAACGCTCCTCGGGGGCGGCCGTCGACCGGCGGATCGTCGTGGCCGTGGTCGCGATGATCGCCATCGCGGCCGTCGTCGTGGCGGCAGGTGTCGCGGGGCTCCTGCCCGAGATGCCTCACGTCGCATGGACGGCGTTGCTTGCCGGTGGGGTGACCGGAATGATCGGCTGGCTGCAAGGGCCACTCGCGAGGCGGGTGAACCCGTGGACGCACCGCACCGGGTTCGTGATCGCACTCGCAGGCGCGCTGCCGATCGGGATGGTCGCGGGCCTTGATGCCCACCCGTTGCGCGACGGCGGGGCGATGGCGCTCGTGTTCGCCGCCTTCTTTCTGGTGAACGGTGTTGCGAGCCACCGGGGTCTGGTCCGCCTGCTCGACGGCCGGCGATGACCGGGCCGTTCGAACAGCTCGCCGGTCTGGACAAGATGATCCATGAACCGGCACGGCTTGCGATCTGCACGGCGCTCGCCGCATGCGACCGAGCGGATTTCATCTATCTGCAGCGGCTGACCGGCCTGTCGAAAGGAAACCTCTCGGCACATCTCTCGAGACTCGACGCCGCGGACATCGTCGCCATCCACAAGAGCTTCAGGGGCAAGGTCCCACGGACCGAGGTCGAACTGACCGCAGCAGGACGAGCCGCACTCGAACGCCACTGGCAGCGGCTCGACGAGCTTCGCAGGGGAGCGGACGCATGGCAGTCCGACGGTGCGACGCCCGCCACAGGGCATGATCGACCAGGCTGAAGCGCGCCCGCGGCGACGTTCAACGCCCAGGCCTCCCGTCGCTTTCCACCCGACGCAACGCACTAGCATCTGCGGGCCTGTGCACCGCACGAACTGGCGGCGCCAGACGCAGCCTCGCCGTGTCGTTGCTAGCGTTCCGCCGCTTCCCACGTTCGATTCGTCCGCCTTGGAGCGCCGTGATGTCCGAGCCGTTGAGTGCTGCCTCACGTGACCTTTCAGGTCCCACACCCACCTCGCAGCGTGTCGACACCCTCGACGTGCTGCGTGGCTTCGCGCTGCTTGGCATCCTGCTGGTCAACATCGAGTTGTTCCGCGGCCCGGTGCTCTACGAGATGCTCGCCGGGCGCAGTGTCGAGATGACCGCCGCCGGAGAGACAGTCAGCTTCCTCGTCGGCTGGCTGGCCAACAGCAAGTTCCTGTCGAGCTTCTCGCTGATGTTCGGTGTCGGCGCAGCGATGATGGTCGGCAGCGCCATCGCCAGGGGCCAGTCCCCGCGGCGGCTGCTGGCACGCCGCTACCTGTGGCTCGCGTTGTTCGGCCTGGTGCACATGTTCCTGCTCTTCCCCGGCGACATCCTGTTCATCTACGGTCTGTGCGGGTTGCTGCTGCTGTTCTTCGTCAAGCGCAGCACGAAGGTCCGGCTGTGGTGGGCGGGCGGCATCCTCACCGTCTACGGCCTGCTGATGTTCGCGATGTCGATGGCGCCCGGCCCGCCACCGGACGCTCCGGCCGACCATCCGGCTGTACAGGCGTTTGAGGAGGTGCAAGCGTTCTTCGCCGAACGCAGCGAACACACCCTCGCGGCCTACACCTCCTCCGACGTCGGCGAGATCGTCAGCGCCCGGATCTGGGAGGTCGTCGTGGTCCAGGGCGGATCGATGGTGGTGCTGCCGTGGGTGCTGGCCCTGTTCCTCATCGGCTTCTCCATCGGCCACACGGGGCTCATCGGCGACCTGGCCGGCCGCCGCCGACGCCTGCGACAGGCTGCAGGCGTCGGCCTCGTCGGCGGCCTGATCCTCAACCTGCCGCTCGGTTTCGGCGGGAGCCTCGGGGCGGCGAGCCTGACCGCAGATGCGGAGGTCAATGTGCTCAAGGTCGCAGCTGAGGCCATCGGCCAGACCATCGGCGCCCCGCTGCTTGCCATCGGCTACCTCGCGACGCTGGCCCTGATCTGCCTCAACGAACGGGCACTCAGGCGTTTGCGTCTGCTGCGAGACACCGGCCGCATGGCCTTGACCGGCTACATCCTCCAGAGCGTGCTCGCCAGCATCTTCTTCATCGGCCTGAACTTCTACGGTTCGCTGTCGAACGTGGCGGCACTGGCGGTCGTGGTTGGCATCTGGGTGCTCGTGCTCGCGACGTGCACGTTGTGGCAGCGAAAGTTCGGACGCGGTCCGCTGGAGCGGCTGTGGCGCCGGCTGACCTACGGGCGACCCAGGACCGAGCGAGCCGACGCCGCGACCTGAGCCGTCTGTAACAGGGCCAGCTTCGGTGCGCACGGCTCCCGTCCGAGCGATGCGTTTCGGCTCTTCATCGGGTTGGACATGCCGTGCCAGCGACGGGTCGTGACGCATCGGCGCCAGGGCCCATCAGTTGGGTAGGCGTGCTCGCGTGGCCACTTCGACGGTGCCTGCCGGGGCATTACCTTGCGAGGTGACACGACTCCACGACCGCGAGGACGAGCGTGAAACTGGCGATCCTGTCGCGCGCCCGGGAGAGCTACAGCACCCGCCGCCTCAAAGCGGCCGCGGAGGAACGCGATCACACCGTCCGGGTGCTCAACACGCTGCGTTTCGGCATCGATCTGTCCGGCGACGAACCTGACCTGCAGTATCGGGGCAAGCCGCTGTCGGACTACGACGCGATCCTGCCGCGGATCGGTGCCTCGATCACCTTCTTCGGCATGGCGGTCGTCCGCCAGTTCGAGCAGATGGACGTCTATACACCGATCACTGCGGCCGGCATCGCCAACTCTCGCGACAAACTGCGTTCGATTCAGATCCTGTCACGCCACGACATCGGCATTCCCGCGACGACGTTCGTGCGTGACCGTGCCGATGTGCTCCCTGCGATCGAACGGGTCGGGGGAGCGCCGGTGGTCATCAAGCTGCTGGAGGGAACCCAGGGCATCGGCGTGATCCTCGCGCCCGACCGCAAGGTCGCCGAAGCTGTGATCGAAACCCTGCAGAGCACCCGGCAGAACGTGCTGATCCAGCGCTTCGTCGCCGAGAGCAAGGGCCGCGACATCCGCGCGTTCGTCATCGGCGACCGCGTCGTGGCGGCGATGCGACGCCAGGCGCAAGGCGACGAGTTCCGTTCCAACGTCCACCGCGGCGGCACGGTCGAAGCGGTCGAGCTCGATGAGGACTACCAGCGCGCGGCGGTCCAGTCCGCCCAGATCATGGGGCTCAAGATCGCCGGGGTCGACATGCTGGAGAGCCGGGTCGGTCCGATGATCATGGAAGTGAACTCCTCCCCGGGACTCGAGGGCATCGAGGCGGCGAGCGAACTCGACATCGCCGGCGCGATCATCGACTTCGTCGCCAACCAGGTGGCGTTCCCCGAGCTCGACGTGCGCCAGCGCCTGTCGGTCAGCACCGGCTACGGCGTCGCCGAGCTTCTGATCGGGGAAGGCTCCGGCATGGTCGGCAAGACGATCGCGAACTCAGGGTTGCGTGACCGCGACATCACCGTGCTCACCCTCACGCGCGGCGCCAAGGTCGTGCCGAACCCGAAGGGATCACGCGAGCTCGAAGCCAATGACCGGCTGTTGTGCTTCGGCCAGCTCGAACAGATGCGTGATCTCGTTCCGGCGCGCAGGAGGCGGCGCGCCCGTCCGAAGCTCGAGCCGCTGTCGGCCGAAGCGATGGCCGAAGCGGGCCATCACGACGACGATGAGGTTGACGAGAGCGAAGGCAGAGCCGACCCTGCCCCTCGGTCGTAGTCAGCGACTAGGCCAGCACCAGGGGCGATCTGGCGGCGACGGTCCCGAAGCGGCTTGCGATTCGCCGCCGAACGATCCTCCGGGCACGTGTCTGCCGGCCATCATGTTCATCAGGGAGGGGCATCGCAGGTGTCATCGCGACGGAAGATGTGGTTGATATCTGCCACCGTCGCGGTTGCGGTTGTCGTCGGTGTCGTGCTGATCCTGCAGTTCGCGACCGGAACACGCGAGGTGCCGCGAGCCGTCGACGGCGACGCTCCCGAGCGTGAACTCGACGACGTCGCCACCGAGGAGCTGCTCGATCTCAACGCCGCCGTCGATGCCACCGCGGCGCACGGGTCGGTGAATCTTCGCTACCGGTACCGGATCGACGGAGAGATCCGGCAGACCGGGGTCGGCAGGATGAACTTCGAACAGGGCCGGGCACTTGTCGGTGCTGCAGGCACCAGCCAGCTGTTCACCAACGACGCGGTGTATCTGCGGTTCGGCGACAACACGCCCTGGACACGCATCCCACGCGACGACGTGTCGTCGGCGCGAGGCGAGCCCACACCGGGGGAGACGAACTCTTGGGCGCAACTGGAACTCGCTGCACAAGCGACCGATGCACAGGTGGCTGGGCACACGGAGGTGTCGGGCATCCCGCTGGCACGGATCGAGGCCATCGCCGACGTGCAGGGCGTCCGTGACAACATCGTCGAGGACCTGACCGGCCTGCTCGACGACATGGCTGCCGACCCGGACGCGTATGAAGACGCGTTCGTTGGCGCCGCCGACATCGAAGCGATGCTCGGGCAGGCACAAGCACACGAGGGGTCGATCCCGATCGAAGTGTGGGTGGATGCCGACCACAAGATCTGGCGGGTGTCCTACGACATGGAGGACTGGCTTCCGCCGACGGATGGCGGGGGACCTGCGGCGACCCTGTTCGCGCTCGATCTACGAGGGTTCGGGCTCGGCGGCACCATCGAACTGCCCGACGAAGATGATGTCGTCGATCCAGACGACCTGGATGACCCGACGTTGCCGATGCAGGGCCAACCCGGGACCTGAGCCGGGACGTCTGATCTGCCGTCAGTTCGGATCAGCGGGATCTTGAGCGCACCCGCATACGCTGAGATTTTCGTGGGGCGACCGTCGTCATGAGCCAACTGCGGCGCCCGGGCAACCATCAGGACGTGCGATGACGGGCGAACCGCCGGATGCTCGCAGCGGCGGGCACGGCATCAGCCTTGGCGAGGCGACGAAGGTGTGGGGCCTTGTCGCGCTCAACAGCTTCGGCGGACCCGCCGGCCAGATCGCAGCGATGCATCGCTACCTCATCGAGGACCGACGCTGGTTCTCAGAGAAGCGGTTCCTGAACTCGCTGAACTACTGCATGCTGCTTCCGGGCCCCGAGGCACAGCAGCTCGCCACATATTTCGGGTGGCTGCTCCACGGCACGCGGGGCGGGCTCATCGCAGGCAGTCTGTTCGTCCTGCCCGGATTCATCGCGATCATGCTGCTGAGCGTGCTCTACGCCGAATTCGGCGACGTGCATGCTGTCGCGGCGATCTTCTACGGGATCAAACCTGCCGTCATGGCCATCGTCGCTGCTGCGGTCGTTCGGATCGGGTCACGTGCCCTGCAGAACCGCACGATGTACGCCATCGCCGCAGCGGCATTCGTCGCTATTTTCTTTCTCGACGTTCCGTTCCCGTTCATCATCGCCGGCGCAGGCCTGCTGGGCTTCCTGGGTGGGCGCTGGTGGCCGAAGGTCTTCAATGTGATCCGCGGGCACGCCGAAGATGGTGGGTCGGTCGAAGAACACGCACGTGTCGCGGACGACGAACAACCCGTCAAACCCTCGACACGGCGGTCGGTGAGAGTTCTCGTCGTTGGCCTGACCCTGTGGTTCGCACCGATCGTGGCGCTGGCCGTCTGGGTCGGTCGCGACAGCATCTGGGTCCAGCAAGGCGCCTTCTTCTCGACCGCCGCGGTGGTCACCTTCGGTGGCGCCTACTCGGTACTCGCGTATCTCACCCAGCAGGCGGTCCAGACCTACGGCTGGTTGCTTCCTGGCGAGATGCTCGACGGGCTGGGCATGGCCGAGACAACGCCGGGTCCACTCATCCAGGTGGTGCAGTTCGTCGGTTTCATGGGCGCCTACCGGGCCGATCTCGGTATCGACCCATTGCTCGCCGGTGTCCTCGGGGCGATCCTCACGACGTGGGTGACGTTCGTTCCCTGTTTCCTGTGGATCTTCCTCGGGGCCCCCTACATCGAGTATCTGCGGGGCAATCACCGGCTCACGTCGGCGTTGTCCGCCATCACGGCAGCGGTCGTGGGCGTCATCCTGAACCTGGCGGTGTGGTTCTCGCTCCACGTCGTGTTCGCTGATGTCGGCGAAACCCACCTACTGGGTGTGCGGCTGTACACGCCCGACGTCGCAAGCATCGACCCCTACGCCGCTGGGATCGCCGCAGCATCCTTTCTCGCCATATTCAAACTTCGCTGGTCAATGCTGCGCACGCTGGGGGTCAGCGCCGCCGCGGGTGCCCTGCTCCACGCAGTCCTGATCGGCTGATCCAAACCTCACGATTTGTGATCGCCCCGCAAAGACCCACGAGTGGGATGGTGGCGTCTGCCAGGGCGATCGCTGGGACGGCTGCGCGGCTCACGCCGATGCTGGTCAACCGACGACATCGAATTGCGTGAAGAACGGCACGCCGTCACGTTCATCCAGCCCGAGCTCGATCTCGACGCCATGGATCATATCGGCGTACGGAGGCTCATAGAACGTGCACGAGACGCCGGTGGGTGGGTCGAGCAGGATCGGTGCACCGCAGCCCGAGAACTCCCACGTGGCGTACGACTCGCCCTGGCTCGCTTGTTCGAAGATCTCCAGGATCTCGGTGGTTGCGTGTCGCGCAGCGGCATCCATCACGCCCGACAAACCGGCCTCATAGATGCACATGGCGGCGTCCTCAGGAGATGGGCTCGGCACGAGGCAAACAGCGGGTTCGGCTTGCCCTTCGTCGGTGACGGCCGGGTCTGGACCCGAATCCTCCGCCGTCGGTACGGACACGTCGGAGTCCGTTGGATCCTCAGACGTATCGGACTCAGCGTCGACGAGCAGTTCGCCGACAGCCTCACGGGCCCCGTCGAGGGAGCAACTGGTCAACAGCAGGACGGTGGCAGCGACGACGAGCGTCGTCGCGAACCGTTTCCATCGCAGATGTGTCATTTCGCTCCTGCAGTCGTCGCTACCGGAAGGGCTGGACAGTTACACCTTCGAGTGTGGCCCTCACGCCGACCAAGTGTGCACCTCGAGCGGTGTCGCCGCGAGCGAGAGTGGAGCAGCACCTGCCTAACCTTCGCGTTCCATCGGCTGGGAGCGGACCTCGACGACCGTGCCCTCCGCGAAGGTGAAGTGGTAGGGCTCGTAGAAGGCTGCCTCACTCCGCGCCTGAGCCGAGATGCGCTCCTCCCACTGCTGCGGGGTGACCACCTGCTCTGAGCTGTCGGCCTCGACGATCATGATGACGACGTTGCCGGCCATCGGGTATTCCGACAGACCGCGTGTGTCGTTGTGGCTCGTCCAGGTCGTCGGCGTGTCGCCTGGGACGAACTCGGCGTCGTCGAAGATCACCATGGGCGGGAACTCCGACGCGTCGACCGCGTGGACGAACCCGAAGTTCGGGAATGCCTCGATGTCCTCCATCCGGGGGCCTGATGCCTGTGTCTCACGCAGCGAGAACGGCGCGGTCGTGTCGATGCCGCCGAACGTCTCGGGATCAGGCTGGCCCTCGACGGTCACCTGGGCCTCGCCGGCCTCGGGGAAGTAGTGGGCGAGCATGCCGGTGAACTGGTTGAACGCGAGCCGTCCCTGTGTGCTGCTGAACGAACGGGTAGCCGCGAGACCTTCGCCGACGTCGACGGTGACGATGCTGCCTTCGACGGCGTAGCCGAGAAGTTGGAGCTCGACATCGGCCAGAGCGTTGTGGACACCGTCAGGGTGTGCGCCCCGCAGGAGTGCGAAGGCTTCAGCGGCGGGAACGACGTCGAGCTGACCTTCGCCGGGAACGAACGCGATGTAGCGCGTCTCGAATTCGTCGAGGCGAACGGGTTCGTCGATGCCTTCGGGTAGGAACGTTGCTGCAAGCCACATCATGTCCGGGTGCTCGACGGCAACGGCATCGAGCTCGGCTTCGGTGAGCCACTCCGCAGCAGGTCCGGGCTGCCCGCCAGGCGCCTCAGTGATTCCGGCAAGGACGGTCTCTCCGTCGCCGCAACCCGCTGTGAGCGATGCGAGGAGGACGACGGACGCGATGAGCGCGCCCGTGCGGGTGGCGGTCATGGTGGATGCTCCGATGGTGTCGTTGCATGTCGAACTGCCTGCTTTGACGTGCGAATCCGCGCGCGGGTTGCGTGCTGCTACCCGGCTGACGAAACACCGGATGGCCAACGGGGTTGCGAAGTCGGCGAATCCATCGGACGTCACCGGTTCGACGTGAAGCCAGGGGAGTGGGACGGCTACATCGCGCCGCCTGATCTCGCGGGAGTGAGGTGGTCAGACGAGCGGAGCATCACCACCGACGGTGACGGGGTCCCGCGAGCTGCCAACAGGGAACCGAAGTCCGTGCTGGTGCGCAGTTCGACCGATTTGATGGCGTGCACGAGCGCGAGTGCGTGCTCGAGATCGGTCAGGACGGCTCGATGACGAGGTGTCCACGTACCAGCGCGAGGCCCAGGTACAGCGGCACGAACTGGCTGATCGCGAACAGGCCGCTGAAGGCCACGATGAGGATCCGGGTCCGGGTGGCGCTCGCGGCGAGCGCGTCGTGTTGGTCCTGGACGAGTTCACGGGCCTGGGCGGCGCCTTCTGCGTACTCGTCGACGAGCCCGGCGATCTCCACGAGACGTTCGTGCAGTGCCGCGAGCGAGCCTGCCGTGGCCACGGTCTGGGCGGTCGCTGCGGCGAGTTCGTCGCTGGTGCGCTGGGCCTGCACCGTTTGGTCGCGCAGCTCGTCGGGTAGGCCGTCAAGGCTGTCGCGAAGCTCACCGATCGTCGCACCGAACGGTTGCTCCGGCGCGTACGACGGTCCGAACGGCAGCGCGCTGAGCGCCTGCAGCGTCCGGTCGATGGCCGTCGCGGTCCGTTCGATTGCGGGCAGGGTCGCGGTGAGCGCGTCGAGGGCGTCGGCGACGTTCTCCCCGGTGAGGGTCTTCAGGGCGTCGAGCGCGGTCTGGCCTTCGGCCATGCTGCGGCCCAGCGCCGAGACGGCACCGTCGGCCTCGGCGACACCAGAGGTGACGATCGCCAGCGCATCGGCGGCCGCACCGAACGAATCGTCGACGGTTTCGAGCACCTCCGCGGACAGCGCGAGGCTCTGCTCGACGCCACGCTCGAAGTCGGTGACGAGTTGGCGGCCGATCACGCCGCCGATGAGGCTGGCGACGAGACCGACGATGGCGACGCCGATCATGGCCCGTCCGGCCAGCACCGGGTTCAGCATCGTACACCCGAGCCGCTCACCATGCGCTTCCTCTGAGTTGCCACGTGCTGCCCGCAGCGCTTCGTGGCATCGGCGATGCATCGTAGTCACCACGCCGTCCGCCCAGGCCAGACGGGCAGCGTTTCGCACTGCACGTCCTCGGCGGGCCATCGGACCACTCCGACCGGCACGTGGCGTTGTAGCGCGGTGCTGCCGGATTCGGCAGCCACGATGTCGTAGGAATGCCGCCGTTCATGGGCTGGTAGCCCCCGCTGGAGGAGGTGGCCATCCGACCGACAGCTGACGTAGGAAGGTTGGCCGGTGTCGCGTACACCTCATGACGTTGACGTCGAGGAGGCCGCACGATGCGTGCACAGTCCTGCCGAACCCTTGCGGCGGTGTCGGTGGCGGCGTTGATTGCCGTCAGTTGCGGCGCGCCGAGCGAGATGCCGGTTGACGAGCCGGTCGAGACGCCGACTCCGGAACCCGCCGAGGAGCCGGTCGAAACACCGGAGGGCCGCTCGGACGGCGAGTCGTCACCGGACCCCGATGAGGCCAATGACGGACCGGCACTCACCAACGAGTGCCACAATGATGTCGACGGCTACCGGATTCAGTTTCCGGAAGGCTGGCACACCAACGACGGCTCGGTCACCGCTCCGTGCCAGGTGTTCGCGGTCGAGCCACCGGAGATCGAGCCGGCGACCGAATTCCCGTTCGACGTCGCGCTCCTGCTCAGTGTGATCGACCAGCCGTTCGGCGAGGTCGAGGAGATGACCTCTGCCGACCCATCGATCGACATCGAGCATCTCGAGCCGACAATGATCGGCGGGCGCGACGCGTTGCGAATCGACGGTACGTCCACCGGCGAGGGCCTGCTCGACGCTGGCGTCGGACTGCACATCACCCACCTCGCGTTCGATGGTCGCACCGTGGCGGTGTCCGCCTACGAGTACGGCCAGCCGGGGCTCGCCGAGCGCCGTGACATCATTGCGCGCATGCTGGAGACGCTGAGCGACGATCGCCAAGAGTGATGCAAGCGTCCGGCATGCGTGATCGAATCCAGACCACCTGGAGCGACGCCCAGCACCCGAACCGACGCCCAGTACGAGCGTGACATGGCACGATGAACATGGTCGACACGCCGGCAGCATCGGACGCCAATGCGCAGGCGCGCGCGGTTTTCCGCGGTCTTGCGGACCGGTACGACCTACTCGCCGAGCTCCTCTCGTTCGGGCAGAACGCCCGGTGGCGGCGCGCGATGGTCGACGCCGTCGCCGATGCGAACCCCCGTACGATTCTCGACGTCGCGACCGGTACGGCGGCGGTGGCCCTCGAGTTGGCCGCTCACACCCGAGCGGGGATCACCGGCATCGACCTCAGCGAGGAGATGCTCCGCGAAGGCCGGCGCCGGGTCGAGCGGCACGACCTCCGGGGGCGTATCCGCCTCGTGTCGGGCCGCGCCGAGCAGCTGCCGTTTCCCGATGCGAGCTTCGACGCGCTCACCTTCACCTACCTGCTGCGCTACGTCGACGACCCGTACGCGACGCTGCGCGAACTCGCCCGCGTCGTGCGTCCCGGCGGCGTTGTCGCGAGCCTCGGATTCCATGTCCCGGACGGGCACGTCCGCCACGGTGCGTGGTGGCTGTACACGCGTGTGGGGTTGCCGGCGTTCGGAATGCTCGCCGGTCGAGCGTGGTACGGGGTCGGCCGGTTCCTGGGCCCGAGCATCTCGCACCATTACCGCAAGTATCCCTTGGAACGCACGCTTGACGCATGGCGCGACGCCGGCATCGACGACGTTGAGTACCGGATCATGAGCCTGGGAGGCGGGGTCGTCATCTGGGGAAGGAGGCGCAGTGCATGAGCCCAGACATGGGTGAGTCCGGACGTCGCCCGGCGTTCTACGCCGCGACGTCGGGTGGCTGGCGCGACTGGTGGAACCTGCTCCACCTGCCCTACACGCTGTGGCATCTGAGCTACGTCGCCATCGGATCGGCGCTCGCGCCCCGCTTCGACACGCTGCGTTTCGGTGCCAGCCTGCTCGCATTCTTCCTCGCACTGGGCATCGCCGCCCATGCGCTCGACGAACTGAAGGGTCGTCCGCTGGGCACGCAGATCCCGGGACGCGCCCTCGTGGCCGCTGCGACACTGTCACTGATCGGTGCCGTGGCCATCGGCGTGGTCATGCTCGTACAGGTCTCGGCCTCCGCCTCGTTCGTCGCCGGGATCGTCACGCTGATGGTGGTCGGTGTCGTGCTCGTCGTCGGCTACAACCTCGAACTGTTCGGCGGTCGCCTCCATACCGATGTCGGATTCGCCGCAGCATGGGGTGCGTTCCCGGTCGTCACCGCCTACTACGCACAGGCGGAGGCGCTCGATCTCGTGGCGGGGTTCGCCGGCGCGGCAGCGTTCGCCATCTCCTGGGCACAGCGTGCGCTGAGTACGCCTGCACGGTTCATCCGTCGCGAGACCGCGGGCGTCGAGGTGCATGCCCACGTGAAGAAGACGGGAATACATCGCTTCGACGAGCGGTTCCTCCTGGACCCGATCGAAGCCGCCCTGCGGGCGCTGTCCTGGGCGATGGTGCTGCTGGCGATCGCGATCGTCATCAACCGGATTACCGTCGGCTGAAGTGAATGCTCGGCGGCCCGCCTGCAGAGTCGATCACAGTAAATCTGGAAAGTTGCAAACTCGACTGTCGATTGACAACAGCCGGACGTACCGCAGGCCCCACGTCTTCCGTAGCCCGATAAGGAACATTCTGTAAAGTAACGCCGGAATGGGCTCAACACGGGCGCCCGCGCTGCGATCCCCTTTCGCTCGCGACGGGCACGTGTGCCACGCATTGTGGTTCCGTCGCGACAGACAGCGGTCTAGGATCCTGGGAGATGCGAGATTGACGCTTACGCCGGGTATCTGACACGAGACGAGCTGGAGTCGCACAGGTGAACTCGATGCCTCCTGGCCCGCCACAGGGCACACAACCGCCGGGAACGCCAGGAGGATCAGCTCCGCCACCTCCGCCTACGGGCGGTGGACCGCCAGCACCGTTTGGCCCACCGGTGCAACCCGCAGGGGCGTCGAGTAGTTCTGGGGCCGGCAAGATCGTCGCGATCGTTCTCGGCGGCGTCGTTGGACTCATTGTGCTCGTCGGTGGCGGACTGCTGCTGTGGTCGGTGGTCGGGGGCGGCGACGACATCGCCGACGGGGCGATTCTGCTCGAGCCGGTCGGCTCGCCGGGACCCAACCCGTTCGGGCCTTCAGCTGCGCCCGAGCCTGATGAGCACCTGTTGGCGTTCGTCGAGCAGGGTGCACGAACACCGGCTGACGCGGAACTCGCTGCGACAATCAGTGACCCGGCTGACGGGATCGAACTTCGCAACGGCCAGGCAGTCGTCAACGGTGGGGTCCCAGGCCTCTACGGCGGCACAGGACGCGCCGGCTCGTGTGACCCCCAACAGATTGCGGACTACCTCGCCGCGAATCCGGATCGTGCCGACGCATGGGCGGCGGTCTTCGACATCGACGCCGCAGAGATACCGGCATTTCTCGACACGCTGACGCCGTTGAATCTCGGTGCGGACACGCGTGTCATCAACCACGGATTTGAAGGCGGCCGCGCGACACCGCACCACGCTGTTCTCCAACGCGGCACGGCTGTCCTCGTGGACGAATTCGGGGTGCCGCGCGTGCGCTGCGAATGCGGCAACCCGTTGCTCGAGCCCGCCGTCGAGGTCACCGAACCGGTGTACGAGGGAACGCCCTGGGAGAACTTCCGGGAAACGACCGTCATCGTCGTGGAGCGCTCCCCTCAACCGCTGCGAGGCTTCGAGTATTCAGGAATCCGTCCTGATGATCCGATTCGGGGTGAGCGACCGGTACGAACGCTCGGGGACCAAGACGAAATCGTTGTTGCGTCGGACACCACTCCCCCTTCAGACGCTGACCTGAGCGGCCTGTGCGGAACCGTGATCCGAAGCGATACAGATGATGAGTACGGGGCCGTGCTGTTCGACGGGGACCACACCGACCAGGTTTGCGCCGAGATGACCGCTGTGGCCGATACATGGGTCAATGAGTACTACGACGTCGCGACGGAAATCGACGGCTGGCGCTGTGAACGCAGCGACGGTCAACGCTTCCCGCGCTGCATCTCTGACCACATGGCGTTCGACATCGTGCCTATGCCCACCGAGCCACAGATCGAGGCGTCATACGACGATTGGGATCTGTGTGGTGCCGCCGAGGCACCTCATGGAGCGTTCCTGGACTTCGGTGTACTCCGCTCCCCCGATTCGCTGGTGACGTGCGACGAAGCGGTCCTGCTCGCAGTTGATTTCTTCGTCGACGCTGGGAGCTGGCGACAGGGCTGGGGACCTGGAGCCGCAGATCTGCCGCCCGAGGAGAAGGTATTCACCGGCGAGGTCAGAGGGTGGGCGTGCACCACCGGTTACATCTACATCGGCGTCGTTGCCGACGATGTTCGCGATGCCATCGGGCGACCAGGATGCAGCTCGCCAGGCGGTGATCTGGTGTTCGCGAGCGGTTTCCTCGAGGAACACCACGGCGACATGATCGTCGACGAGTAGCGATCGGGTGTGCACGGCTTTGTGAGCGGGACGCCCGTACTCACTCGCGCGCGTCAATCCGCTGCGCCAATGGGCAAGCGCTCGGCTGCCATGGCCACTACGGTCCGCGCCGAGGCGAGGCCGGCTGTACGCCTTACATGAATCGGGCGTCGACACGGCAGCACTCGTAGCTTGGGATCGCGGCACGAAGCGCAGGTGCCGCAACGCTTGTACGGGGTGGTCGTCAGGTCAAAGTCCGGTCGCCGGACACGGAGACGACCTGTGACCTATCCCCCGCAACCGCCCCCGCCGCCCGCTGCTCCCCCGCCGCCCGTCGGTCCACCCGTTGGCGGGCCGCCTCCTGCCGCGACAGGTCCGCCACAAGGTGGCAGCTCGAACGGTCCGCTGATTGCGCTGGGCGCCACAGCCGGTGGTCTGGTGATCGTCGGCGTCATTGCCGCAGCTGTGGTCATCTTGGGAGGCGGCGGACCTGACGACAGCGAGATTCTGCTCGAACCCATCGGTCATGCGGGCCCGAGCCCGTTCTCACCTCCGGCGTCGCCTGACCCCGACAGCACTGTGGCTGCGTTCGCCACGCAGGGCCCGCCAGAACCCACCGACGCGGCGCTTGCCGCAGATCGACCCGACCCCGCGGCTGCACTGGAGCAGCGAAACGGCCAACTTGCCGTGAGCGGGACGGCAGCCGGCGTCTTTGCGAGTCCTGGACCAGCGGGCGCCTGCGACCCTGACATCATCGCGCGCCACCTGTCAGGCGATCCCGACACGGCAGACGCATGGGCCGGTGTCTTCGGTATCGACGCAGCAGAGATCCCCCAGATGCTCGAATCGCTCACCGCGCTCTACCTCGGTGCCGATACGCAGGTCGTCAACCATGTCTTGGTCGACGGCGACGCTGTGCCGTACCACGCGGTCCTGCAACGCGGCACCGCAGTGCTCATTGACGTCCAGGGAGCGCCCCGGGTGCGTTGCGCCTCCGGCAGTCCCCTGGCCGAGGCAACCTCTGATCCCGACGACGCCGACATCGTCGGACAATCCTGGGGTGGATTCTCCGAGGACACGGTCATCGTTGTCGAGTCGGGACCTGAACCAGTCGAGAGTTTCGACACGATCAACGTCGAGACCGGTGAACCCGAACAGATCCCGGCCGGAACCAGCGGGAGCGGGACGGTGCCCGGCACCG
Source organism: Nitriliruptoraceae bacterium (assembly GCA_050480705.1). Classification (GTDB taxonomy): domain Bacteria; phylum Actinomycetota; class Nitriliruptoria; order Nitriliruptorales; family Nitriliruptoraceae; genus JBJHAX01. Next base: position 1,535 of record JBJHAX010000043.1, on the reverse strand, counting down.
CCGAACCCGACGACGTCAGCGAACCGGACGACGAGATCGTGCTCGCCGACCCCGACGGCTGCGAGCCATTCACCGTTGACGGACAGCACTACCAGGTCGTCATCGAACACCACGAACTGTGGGAAGGCAACGAAGCGTGCGATGTCGTCAGCGATCTGTACGGCAGGCACAACATCGAAGCAATCTCCGCGGGGGAAACCACCGATCTCACCTGCGAGCCGTCGATCGCAGCGGTACTGGAAGGTGATGCAGCGAGTTGCCGCACGGGCTCCGGAGCGTTCACCATCTATCCCCTCGACGGCACCGGTGACGCCCTTCCACCGCAGGAGGATCCAGAGCCTGACGTCGATGCGTCCGAGCCGCTCTTCGCCCTCGATGACGACTTCTGTCCCCCCGTCTCGGTCGATGGAACCGTCTATCAGATTGCAATGCACTGGTACGACAGCAACGACGGGCTCCAGCTGGCCTGCGCTGTTGCCGCCGACGAACTGACCCAGGACATCAGAGCGCACCACGGCGACGGCCAGCACGGAGACTGGGGGTGCATCGAAAGCGTCGCATACCTCATCCAACACGGCTACCGGGAAGCGTGCGGCACCAGCTGGTTCGATTCGTCGATTGTCGCGCTCGGGCCCGATACCGCCGATCTGCCCGAGCCCGACGATGAGGACGGTGTGACCTACTGCGACCCGATCGAAACCTCAGTCGGGGAATATCAGATCGGACTTCCCGACCGATACCTCGAGCAGGGCTTCCTCGGGTGCGCCGATTTTGCCGTGCTGCTGGGCTCCGACCTGAGCGACCATCTCGTCATGGGCCTCGCGCCACCGATGCTGGACGACTGCCAGCCGTCCTTCGATGCGCTTGGAGGTGGGCAGGAGATCTCCTGCTCCTTCGGTGTCGATTACCTGCTGCTCCGCCCGGCCGGCGCCTAGCAAGAATCGGCGGTGCGTTCTTGCCATGCTGCGTCGGCGGCGCGGGGGCGTGCCGCCACGTGGCGCAGGTGGACTCAGCTGGCGGTGTCGAGGAGTGTGACGCCGCCGGCGGTGCGCAGCGTCAATGCGTCGAAGCGGGCGAACATGCGCAAGCGTGCGCTGTCGTCGGCGACGTCGAGGGTGAGCGTGTGCGCGCGTCCGTCAGGAGCGCTCGATCGCCCCTCCAGGCTCCACTGAGGTGCCCAGCTACCGGGCGGCGGTTCCGGCCTGCCGAACAGTGGCGCCTCGAGCAGTCGACCACCGAAGGCGGTCGTGACCTCGAGCAGGTTGTCTGCCTCGAAGGTCATCAGCTGGGCGGGATCCTGGTCGGTGCGCAACAACACGGCCAGCACAAGCGCAACGGGATGCACGAGCACTTGCAGGCGGCGGTCTGCGGTGCCATCGACGCCCAGTTTCGATGCGCCTGCCTCGCCGGGCTCGATGGTTACAGCGAGCACGCGGTAGCGCGTGTCGAGTTCAGCGCCCCACAGCGCTGATCCCTCGAGGGCGGGCTCGATGTCGCTCGGTTGCGGTGTCGTCACGTGGCGCACGGTACGGGTG
>JBJHAX010000042.1:3708-18318 GCA_050480705.1 Nitriliruptoraceae bacterium | reverse complement strand
GTGCCTACGAGCACTTCCTCCATCTGTTGCGCACCCACACGGAGGCCAACCTGTTCGACATGCACTACTACCGTGGGCACCCTCCGTTCGTGTACCAGATGGACGGCAACGCCGGTGCCACGGCCGCGGTCGCCGAGCTCTTGCTCCAATCGCACGAGGGGTACCTCTCCTTGCTGCCTGCGCTGCCGTCTGCATGGGCGGCGGGACGGGTGGCCGGCCTGCGAGCGCGCGGCGGCTTCGAGGTCGGCGTGCGCTGGGCCGACGGTCGCCTGGTGGAGGCCGACGTGGTCGCGCAGCGCGACGGTCCCTGCACCGTTCGAGCGGACGTCCCCCTCGACGTCCTCGACGCGGGCGCCGTCGAGCGCACACCGGCGGGCTCGACCTTCACGGCGCTGGCCGGGCGGACCTACCGGATCGTGCCGCTCGCGAACGCCGAGGACAGGGTCGGGGTGACGGCGTGAGTTCGTACCTGATCAAGCGCCTCTTGATGGTGTTCCCGACGGTGTTCGGCGCCGTGACGCTGGTGTTCTTCGCCATCCACCTGGCGCCTGGCGATCCCATCGCGCTCTACATCCCACCGGACTTCCCGGTCGACGCCAGCCCCGAGCGTATCGCGGAGCTGCGCGCGCGGGTCGGCCTGGACCGACCCCTCCACGTCCAGTACGTCTCCTTCATCGCAGGGATCTTTCAAGGTGACCTCGGCACCTCGCTGCACCACCGGAACCCCGTGGCCGAGGGCCTGCTCGAGCGCCTGCCCGCCACGCTGGAGCTCGGTGTCTTGTCGCTCGCGATCGCGGTCGTGCTCGGCGTGACCGTCGGCATCGTGTCCGCCATCCGGCGCGGCACGTGGCTCGACAACGTCGCGATGACCCTGGCGCTCTTCGGCGTCTCGATCCCGAACTTCTGGTTGGGCATGCTGCTCATGCAGCTCGTGGGGCTGCACTGGCCGATCCTCCCGCCATCGGGGTTCGGCGGCTCGATCTTCACCGCCGAGGGCCTGCGCTTCGCGCTCCTGCCGGCGATCACGATCGGCATCAGCGGGGCGGGCGGGCTGGCACGCTACACGCGCTCGTCGATGCTGGACGTCCTGAACGAGGACTACGTGCGAACCGCCCGCTCGAAAGGGCTCTCCGAGCGCATCGTCGTGTACAAACACGCGCTCCGCAACGCGCTCATCCCCATCATCACCCTGCTCGGCCTCAGCTTCGGCTCGATGCTGAGCGGCGCGGTCATCGTCGAGACCGTGTTCGGGTGGCCAGGCTTGGGGCGCTACCTCGTCACCGGCATATCCAACCGCGACTTCCCGGTCGTACAAGGCGCGGTGCTCATCATCGCCGTCGGGTTCGTGTTGGCCAACCTGCTCACCGACCTCGTCTACGGGTTCGTCGACCCGAGGATTCGTTATGAGTGAACCCGCCTCGCTCGCGACCGGCGGCGACGCCCTCCGTCAATCGCTCGGGTACCGTTTCTGGCGCGAGGTCCGCGGCAACCCCATGGCCTTCGCCAGCGCCATCTACCTCGTCCTCATCGTGCTCGTCGCCATCTTCGGGCCCATCGTGTACGGCGTCGATCCGCGGCTGCAGTCCCTCGCGAACCGGCTGCAACCCCCATCGTGGGAGCATCCTTTCGGCACCGACCAGTTCGGGCGTGACGTGCTCTCGCGCATCCTGCACGGCGCCCGCATCTCGCTCTTCGTCGGCTTCGCTGGCGCGGTCGGCGGGGTCGTCTTCGGCACCATCATCGGCCTCGCGACGGGTTTCTGGGCCGGGAGCTGGTTCGACCACCTCGCGATGCGCATCGTCGACGTGATGTACGCCTTCCCGGGCATCCTGCTCGCGATCCTGATCGCCGCCGTGCTCGGGCCGAGCCTGTTCAACGTGATCGTCGCGCTCTCGATCTGGGGCATCCCGACGCTGTCGCGCATCGTGCGTGGTGTGGTGTTGTCACTACGCGAGCAGGAGTTCATCATCGCGAGCCACTCGATCGGGGCCGGTTCCGCGCGGATCATGTTCCGGCACCTGGTGGTCAACGCCGTCGGTCCGATCATCGTCTACGCCACGCTCTCGGTGGCCGGCTCGATCCTCACCGCTGCCGGCCTCGGCTTCCTCGGCATCGGTGTGCCACCGCCGACACCCGAGTGGGGAGCGATGCTGAGCGACGCGCGCAACGCCATCTTCAGGGCCCCGTACCTCAGCTACTTCCCCGGCGCTGCGATCTTCCTGACCGTGCTCGCCGTGAACTTCGTCGGTGACGCCCTCCGGGACGCCTTCGACCCGAGATCGGAGGTGCGTCGGATGACCTGAACCCGGCCGGCCGCCACGACGCCCGCGCTGACGACGAGCGACCGCACCGTGCGCCCGCCTCGACCGCGCCCCCGAACGAAGGACGCTGGAGGATCCCAACACATGAACCGAAGCACGTTCGTACGCATCACCCTCGCGGCTCTGACCGCGCTCGCCCTGACCGTGTCCGGCACGGTCGCGGCGCAACAGGACGTACCCCAAGGCGGCACGCTGACCATCGCGTGGCCCGAGGCCGTGAACAACATCGACCTCGCGTACATCGCCGGCTGGGTGGCGTTCGGCGCCGCCCACCACCTGACCGACCCGCTGATCCAGCTCGACGCGGAAGGCCAGCCGCAGCCGTCGTTGGCGCACGCGTGGGACGTCAGCGACGACGCGATGGTCTACACGCTGTTCCTCCGGGACGACGTCACCTTCCACGACGGCGCTCGCTTCGATGCCGAAGCAGTACGCGCGAACATCCAGCGGACGCTCGACGATCCGGACACGATGCAGCATGCCCGCTTCACCGAGGTCATCGAGTCGATCGACGTCGTGGACGACTTCACGGTGCGCATCACCCTCGCGGAGCTCGATGCGAGCTTTCTGTTCGACGTGCTGGCGCACTGGCAGGTGCGGCCGATCAGCCCCAACGACATCCCGAACCGCAGCGCCGCGACCATGACGCAGGGCTACGCCGGCACCGGCCCCTTCAAGTTCGAGTCCTTCGTCGCCGACGACTCGTTCACGTTGGTCAAGAACGAGGACTACTGGCGCGGTGCGCCCAACATCGACCGCGTCGTGTTCCGCTTCCTGCCCGAGCTCAGCGTGCACACCGTCGAGCTGCTCGCGGGGAGCGTCGACGTCTCGACCTCCCTCATCATCGACGACATCGCGCTGCTGGAGTCCCGCGGTCTCGCGATCGTCACGGCGCCTGCGGTGGGCGTCAACATGCTCACCATGAACGTCGCGCGCGGCTTCACGGCCGAGCTCGCCGTACGCCAGGCGATCCGCCACGCCATCAACCGTCAAGAGATCATCGACTCCGTGCTGAGCGGGTTCGCTGAGTTGAGCCGCGCCGGCGTGCCCGCGGGCACCGTCCTGTACTCCGAGGACGTCTCCACCGTCGCGTACGATCCAGAGCTTGCCGGACGCATCCTCGACGACGCCGGCTGGGTCATGGGCGCCGACGGCATCCGCTACCGTGATGGTGTGGCGCTGCGGCCGCACTTCCTCAACCCACCTGGCGGCCACGCCGCGAACGCCGAGATCGTCCAGGAGCAGCTGCGCCTGGTGGGCATCGACACGCGCTTCGAGGTCGCCGAAGGCGGCACGTACGGCCCGCGCTGGCGCGAGGGCGACTACGAGCTCTCGATGACCGCGCAGGGCGGCACCAACTGGGGCAGCTTCATCGGTGGTTCCGTGCACCCGGACGACTTCTGGACCGTCAACCAGATCCGCTTCAGCGAGGATCCGGAGCTGCTCGCCGTCGCCGACGACTTGCGCGAGATCATCGCCGAGGCGCGCGCGACGGTGGACCTCGACGAACGTCGCGCCGCCTGGGCACGCGGTCAGCAGCTGTTCCAGGACCACGCCCTCACGTACTGGCTGTGGCACGCGCCGACCGTCACCGCGCTGCAGCCCTGGGTGCAGGGGTACGACTTCTTCAACCGGACGCTCTTCCTGCACGACGCCTACATCGACCGCTGATCCGTATACGGAGCGTTGCGAGGACGGCGATCGTCGTCCTCGCAACGCTCCGCCCCCGCTCGGCTATCTTGCAACCGTACCGTCCGTCCTCCGACTCGACCGCACCGATCCCTGGCGAGGAGCCCCGACGTGAACGAACGCATGCGCGCGATCTGCGATGCCCCTGGCGTGTCCGGCTTCGAGGACGCCGTTCGAGATGTCGTCACCCAGCTCCTGGAGCCCTACGTCGACGAGATCTGGCGTGACCGGATGGGCAACGTCATTGCCCTCAAGCGCGCTCGGGCCGGCATCTCGGCGCCGCGTAGGCTCGTCTACGCCGCCCACCTCGACGAGATCGGCATGATGGTCAGCCACGTCGACGATGCCGGGTTCGTGCGCTTCCGGGCCGTCGGCGGTCTGGACGCGCGGACGCTACCGAGCCAGCGCGTGACGGTCCACGCTTCATCCGGTGACCGACGAGCGCTCGCGGGCGTGATCGCCGCGCAATCGGGTTGGCTCGGCACGCCGGAAGACCGGTCCCGCGTGTTCCCGATCGACGAGCTCTACATCGACCTCGGCCGCAGCGCCGCCGACGTCCGCGGCCGCGTCGAGGTCGGCGACGTCGTCACCTTCGCGGCGACGCTCGACGACGTCGACGTCGACGTCTACGCGGTCGCGACCGTGCAAGAGGAGGTCGGCGTTCGCGGCATGCCGACCGCCGCGCATGCCGTCCAGGCCGACATCGCCGTGGCGATCGACGGAGCGTTGCCGTCCGACACGCCGTACGCGCGCCCTGAACAGCGCCAGTGCGCGCTCGGTTCCGGCACCGGCATCTACCTGATGGACAACCGGACGATCGGGACACCGCAGCTCGTGCGCGGCCTCATCGACACGTGCGAACGCCACGGCATCCCGTTCCAACGCAACCTCGGCGGCGGCACCGACGCCTCCGAGATCCAACGCCACGGCCTCGGCGCGTGGGCGACGACGATCGGAGCACCGACCCGCTACATGCACTCGACCGTGCAACTGGCCCATCGCGCCGACGTCGAGGCCACGATCGCGCTGCTCGTGGCGTTCGCGGGCGAGGCGGCCGGTCTGTTGCCCGCGGACTGGCGATGAGCGAGGCTGCACCCCGCCCCAACGTCTTGTGGATCGTCGCCGACCAGCTGCGCTACCAGGCGCTGTCGTCGAGCGGCGACGTCAACGTGCCCACCCCCCACATCGACCGTCTGGTCGCCGAGGGCGTCGCCTGTACCGGAGCGGTCAGCCAGTACCCAGTGTGCGTCCCGTTCCGCGCGAGCCTCATGACGGGAAACCTCTCACCCCGCAACGGCACCGTCCGACACGGCGACTACCTCCCGCCCGGCACCCCGACCGCCGCCCACGCGTTCGCAGCAGCCGGGTACCGGACCTCGTACGTCGGGAAGTGGCACCTGGCGCCCGAGACCGGGGCGTCGTTCGTGACGCCCGAAGGGTGGATCGGGCAGAGCTACTGGGTCCACCCGGACTTCCGTGGCGGGTTCCAGGAGTGGTGCGGCTTCAACGTGTCGAACAACTACTGGCGGAACTTCGTCGCCACCGGTGAGGAGGTGAAGCCGGAGCAGCTCGAGGGCCACCAGACCGACGCGCTGACCGACCGGACCCTGGAGATGCTCGCGCGCCAGCCGGCGGGCACACCGTGGTTCCACGTCCTCGCGTACGAGGCACCGCACCCGGGCGTCGGCGGCACCCCGCGGTCGCCGGGGTACCCCGTCCCCGATGCCTACGAGGACCTCGTCGATCCCGAAGCACTTCTCCTGCGCCCCAACGTCCCCGCCGACGCCGAGGCAGCCGCGCGCGTCCAGCTCGCCGGGTACTACCGTATGATCCGCCACCTCGACGACAACGTTGGCCGGGTCCTCGACTTCCTGGACCAGAGCGGGCTCACCGGCTCGACGCTCGTCGTGTTCCTGTCCGACCACGGCGAGATGGGAGGCAGCCACGGCCTCCGCCACAAGCACGTGCCGTACGCCGAGTCCATCGACATCCCGATGGTCTGGCGTTGGCCGGGCGTGCTACCGGCCGGCACCGTGTACGGCGGCCCGATGTGTGGCGTCGACGTCTATCCGACCACAGCCGCTTTGAGCGGCGTGGCGACGATCGACGTGGCGGCCGGCGTCGACCATGCCGACGTCTTGCGCCATCCGACGGCGCCACCGCTGCGCGACGACGTCTTGCTGCAGTGGGACACCCCGCGCTTCGCCTTCGGCGACCACCCGTACCGCGGTCTCCGCACCGATCGCTACACGTACACGGTCGGTCGCGACGCACCCTTCTGCCTGCTGTTCGACCACGACGAGGACCCGTTCGAGCTCAGCAACCGCTTCGGCGATCCAGCGGCTGCGTCGGTGCGCGCCGACCTGCAACGGCGGCTCGAGGCGAGTCTGCTCGAGCACGAGGGGGCACTACCCGAGTACGTGGTGCGCGCGCGGCCGGCGGCGTGAGGCGGTGCGTCCGATGACCGACCCGACGCGCATGAACGTCGTCGTGATCGTCGCCGACGACATCGGCGTCGGCGACGTCGGCTGCTACCATCCCGCCTCGAAGGTCCCGACGCCGAACATCGACGCGCTCGCGGCCCAGGGCGTGCGGTTCGGCGATGCTCACGCGGCGGCCGCCGTCTGTACACCGTCGCGCTACGCGCTCCTGACCGGCCGCTACGCCTGGCGGACACATCTCCAGCGGGGCGTCATCAGCGGCTACGCACCGCCCTTGATCGAGCCCGATCGCCCGACGCTCGCCTCGCTGTTGCGCGACGCCGGCTACGCCACGGCCTGCGTCGGCAAGTGGCACCTGGGGATGGAGTTCCGAGCGCGCCCCGGGTTCGACCTGGACTTCGCTCGCGCGCCGTACACCGACCGCGCCTTCGAGGCGGCGATCGACTTCGACGCACGGCTGGAGGGCGGCCCACTCGCCGTCGGTTTCGACCACTTCTTCGGTACGGCCGGGTGTCCCACCTGTCACGCGCCCTACGCCTTCATCGAGGACGACCGCTTCCCCGTGCCGCCGCAGGAGTTCGACGACGATCCCGTGTACACGAGCCGCGAAGGGATGCGGGCGCCTGGCTGGTCACACCGCGACGTCGACGTCGCCTTCGCGGAGAGAGCCGTCTCGTGGATCGAGGAGCAGGCCGCCGGCCCAAGCCCGTTCTTCCTCTACCTCGCCGCCTCGGCGCCCCACGAACCGTGTACCACGCCCCTGGTCCCACCGTTCGCCCGCGGCCGCAGCGAAGCCGGGCCGCGCGGCGACCTCACCTGGCTGTACGACTGGATGGTCGGACGCGTGCTCGACGCGCTCGAGCGTGGCGGCGTCGCCGACCGCACGCTCGTCATCGTGACCAGCGACCACGGCGCCCTCCCGGGCGACCGCGTGCTGTCCGCCGATGGGTCCGTCATGCTCGACGACGCCGGCGAGGAGGTGTACCGCACCTACGGCCACGACCCGTCCGGCGGTTGGCGCGGCTCGAAGGGGCACGCATGGGAGGGGGGCCACCGCGTTCCGCTCGTCGTACGGTCACCCGAGCTGCGCGGCGCTGGGATCGTCGATGACCGGCTCGTGTCGCTCGTCGACCTCCTCCCGACGATCGCCGCGCTGGCCGGTGTGCCCCTACCGAACGGCGCCGCTCCGGACGGCGTCGCCTTCGCGTCGGCGTTGAGCCCCGACGCCCCGGCGAGTCCCGAGCGCGACCACCTCGTCCTGCACTCCGAGGCCGGCGTGTTCGGTCTCCGCGCCGGCCCGTGGAAGCTCATCGAGGGCACCGAGGGCTCCGGAGGATGGCCTCCACCGGCGGGCGGACCACCCGTGCCCGGAGCGCCGGGTCAGCTCTACGACCTCGCGACCGACCCCGGCGAGACCACCAACCGCTACGGCGAGCGCCCCGATCTCGTGCGCGACCTCGGCGCGTTGCTCGACGCGGAGCGGCGAGGCGAGCGCGCAGCGCGCTGACGAGCGCGCCAGAGGTCTGGAGTCCGACGGTGGCGAGGCACGGTAGGTGCGTCCCGCGGACAGTCACCCCCCGGCGACTCGTTGGGCCTGCGACGATGAGCCAGACTCGCGTCCTGGCTGAACTCGACCCGTGTCGACCGCGGCCGCCGCGTTCCGGGTGACCCAAGGCGGCGGGTCGTGATCGGCTCTTGCGCGGTCGTGACGCCTGCACACCGGTGACCTCCGGCTCACCACTTCCAGCGGCACCACCGGATCGCTTTCGTGGCAACCTCTCGCACAGGTTGGTGATCGCAACGTACGGCTGTGAAACGTTATACGTCGCATTGGACCGGCGGGCACCCGCCTATCGTGCGACCAACGCGCTTCGTGCGCGTCTTTCGAGCTTGACCCTTCGCAGCGTACGGAGCAGCGACCGTCCGACGTCGTACGTGATGAGGTTCGCTGTCGCACAAGGCGAACACGACGTCGGAGGCGGCGCCTTGACAACCAGATGGAGGGAGTATAAGGTTATACTTCACGTCCAGGATATCGATGCGAGAGCACGTCGACCCGATACGGGGGTGTCTAGGTTGCGCACGTTCGTTGCCCGATCACGAGCCGTCGATCTGCGGCCTGCGCCGAGCGTCCGTCGTCGATGGCGCGTCGCGACATCCGACGGCGACGGCCGTGGGCTGGGCGCCCTCCAGGCTGTCGTTCGTGCACGGTTCCGGCGTCTCGCTCCTCGTGTGGCTCGCGAAGGCCTTCTGCCACGCACCACGTTCCCTTCGACACCTTGTGGCGAGCCTCTCGTCGGAGCAGCGCTGTCTTCCTCGCTCCCTCCACACGAGGGAGGTGCGGCGCATGACCTGACGTGAGCGAGTCGAGACGGTGCTGTGCCCGCCGTACAGCGATCGCAAGCCGCGTGAGGTGCGTGCACGAGTTCGTGCCGTGCTGCGTCGTACGCACTTCAGCTGCGACTCGGAGGAACCGATTTCATGATGCGAACCAACCCAACGCGAACCTTCATCACCTGCCTGGCGACACTGTCCCTCATGTCGATCGGCCCAGTGGCGGCGCAAGGAGATGCCGTACCACAGGGCGGTACCGTGACCATCGCATGGAGCGAGGCGACCAACAACCTCGACCTCGCGTACATCTCCGGGTGGGTCGCATTCGGTGCCGCACATCACATGACGGACCCGCTGATCCGGCTCGACGCCGAGGGCATCCCGACCCCTTGGCTCGCCCATGCCTGGGACGTCAGCGACGACGGCATGGTGTACACGTTGCACTTGCGCGACGACGTGACCTTTCACGACGGTGCGCGGTTCGATGCTGAGGCCGTGCGAGCCAACTTCCAGCGCTCGATCGGTGATCCCGACACGATGATGCATGAGCGCTTCAACCAGTACATCGACGCCATCGAGGTACTCGACACGTACACGGTGCAGATCCGCCTGCAGGAGCTCGACGTCAACTTCCTCTTCGACGTCCTCGCCCATTGGCAGGTTCGGCCGATCAGTCCGAACGACATCCCGAACCGAAGTGCGGCAACCATGACCGAGCGCTACGCCGGTACGGGCCCGTTCAAGTTCGAGTCCTTCATCGCTGATGACTCGCTCACGCTCGTCAGGAACGAGGCGTACTGGCGTGGTGCACCGAACATCGAGCGGGTCGTGTTCCGCTTCCTGCCCGAGCTCACGGTTCACACGGTCGAACTCCTTGCCGGCGGCGTCGACATGTCCCAGTGGGTCAATCTCGACGACGTCGACCTGCTCGAGCGTCGTGGCCTCGACATCGTCTCCTCGGTGTGGCCACACGTCAACATGCTGACCATGAACACGGCGCGTGGGCTCACCTCCGAGCTCGCAGTACGTCGCGCGATTCGTCACGCCGTCAACCGGCAGGAGATCATCGACTCGGTGTTGTACGGCTTCGCGGAGTTGAGCCTTGCGGGTCTCCCTGCTGGAACTGCGCTCTACAGCGATGACGTTCCGGGTGTCGAGTACGATCCGGAGCTCGCAGGCCAGATCCTCGACGAGGCCGGCTGGATCTTGGCCGACGATGGCCGTCGGTACCGGGACGGCGAGGTGCTTCGACTGCACTTCCTCAACCCTCCGGTGTTCGCGTCGCTGGCCGAGATCATCCAAGAGCAACTGCGTCAGGTTGGAATCGACACCCTGTTCGACCTTGCCGAGGGTGGCACCTACGGTGCGCGTTGGCGGGAGGGCGACTTCGAGATCTCGAAGACGTCGCAGGGCGGCACGACGTGGGGGACGTACCTGGGTGGCTGGGTACACCCTGACGACTTCTGGACCAACACGCAGATCCGCTTCAGTGAAGATCCCGAACTCCAGGCCGTGGCTGATCAGCTCCGCGAGATCATCGGCGCGGTCCGCTCGACTGCCGACATCGACCAGCGCCGCGCGCATTGGTTGGAGGGCCAGGGGCTCTTCCACGAGTACGCGCTGAACTTCTTCCTCTGGCACCGACCTACGGTGATGGCCGTCAACCCGCGTGTCAAGGGCTACGACTTCTTCACGCAGACGCTCTTCCTGCACGAGGCATACATCGATCGCTGAGCCGAGCTGAAAACGCTGACCTGACCCGATCATCCGCGTCCCACACGGGACGCGGGTGATCACGTGCCGCGAGGTCACCTCCGTGGCGTACGAGATGACGGTGTACGTCGTGCGTGGTTGGGCGACGGAGGCGTCCACCGCGTGCGCCACGGACATCGAGCGAGCGAGCGCGGCATCGATCGAACCGGCCACATCGTGGTCGCGCTGTCCGATGTCCTGATCGACGACGCGAACCGTGTGCACTCGTGGCCGAGCCGCGTTCCGTCCTCTCGAGGCTCCTCGACCGGTCCTACGTTCTCGCAGCGCTCGCGGGCGTCCTCCCGAACGCATCGACGAGCATGCGATGGATGTCGTCGCGCTCTGCGATCCGCGGGTTGTTCCTGTAGTCGGGCAGGTCCCTGCTGTGGTCGGCGATCACGGCCAGGTCCTCGTCCGTGACGCCGGACGCTCGGATGTTGATCCACATGCCGATCTTCTCGAGGAACGCGGCGACGGCCGCCGACGACCGCTCGGCTGCGACCACGTCGCTGGTCCCGTCGAGCTCGGGGTCGAGGATGCGCGCCATCGTGGCGAACCGTTGGACCGCCGAGGCGTGCGTGAACTCGACCACCTGCGGGTAGATGAAGGCGAGCGCCTCACCGTGGGAGACGGAAGGGCACCGCCCGCTGATCGTCATCGCTATGCCGTGGGGGAGCGTTACGCCGGTGTTCGCGATGCACAGTCCCGCCAGCGTGTCCGCCCACGCCAGTTGCTCCCGCGCCTCCATGTCGCGGCCGTCACGTACCGATCGGGGCAAGTAGGCGGCGGTCAGCCTCATCGCTTCGACGGCCATCAGGGCGGTGTAGGGCGTGCTCCCCACGTGGATGTAGCTCTCGAAGGCATGACAGAAGATGTCGAAACCCGACGCTGCGGTGACCTGCCTCGGGGTGCTCACGGCGAGTTCCGGGTCGACGATGCTGGCGCGCGGGTAGAGGCGCTCGTGGAAGAGCGCCGACTTCGTGGCCTCCGAGGGGTTGCTGATCACCGACACCTGCGTGACGTGCGATCCGGATCCGGAGTTCGTCGTGATCGTCACGATCGGCAGCGTCCGTTCCGTCGGTTGCGTGTCGCGGAAGAACAGGTAGTCCCAAGCGCCACCGTCGTGCACGGCTTCGACGGCGATGGCCTTGGCGACGTCCATGCTCGAGCCGCCCCCGACACCGAGGACGACATCGGCTCCGAACCTCCGGGCCATCGCGGCCCCTTCTGCGACGCAGTCCGTCGTCGGGTTCGGCACCACGCCGTCGAAGTGCTCGTAGCTGACTCCGTGCTGGTCGAGCGAGGCCTCGATGCGTCGGTAGATGTCGACGAACGCGTGCCGCGCCGGTCGGGAGACGATGAGACAGCGCGTTCCGTGCCGCGCCACGACAGCGCCGGCGCGGTCGGCCGTCCCGGCCCCGATGATGAGTTCCGTCGGCTGGTAGTACCGAAACGGTGTGGTTGTCACGTCGATCTCCTTTGCATGGTGTGTCGTGAGAGGCGAATGGAGAGCGATCAGGCGACGTCGATCATCACCTTCATCGCTTCGTTGCCGGAGACCGCTGTCTCGTAGGCGTCGAGGTAGCGGACGAGCGGTACGTGGTGCGTGATGAGGGGTTTCAACGCCAACCGCTCCTCGGCGACGAGCCGAACGGCCGTCTCGAAGTCCTCGCGCTGGTACATGAGCGAGCCGAGCACGTCGAGCTCGTGGTCTTGCACCAGGCCGACGTCGACCGCAGGCTTCTTCGCGAACACGCCGACGACGACGACCGTGCTGCCCTTCCGTGCGACCGAGATGGCCTGGCCCATGGTGGTCTCGGCGCCCACGCACTCCAGCACGAGATCGGCGCGATCGGTCCCGAAGTGCTCGTCGAGGGCGCGCCCCACGTCGACGTCGTGCGGGTTCACGACGTGTTCGACCCCGCATTCCGACGCCTTGCGAAGCCTGAACGGATCGATGTCGGTGAGCATCACGCTCACGGCTCCCGTCGCACGCGCCACTTGCGCCGTGAGATTGCCGATCGGTCCACCGCCGAGGACGAGTACCCTCTTCCCGCGTGCACCGCCGCCACGCTCGAGTGCGTGGACGGCGACGGCGATCGGTTCGATCATCGCGGCCTCATCGGCGGACGCTCCCGTAGGGAGTCTGACGACGTTCTCAGCTGGTATGGCGACGTACTCCTGGGCTGCGCCCGGCGCCTGGAAACCCATCACCTTCAGGTGATCGCAGATGTGGTACTTCCCGTGCCGGCATGGATAGCACGATCCACAGACGATCTGGGGGAGGAACGTGACCACGTCGCCGGTCACCAGGCCGCGAACCGCCGCGCCGACCTCGGCGATGGTGCCGCCGACTTCGTGACCTTGAACGACCGGGTAGGTGGTGTAGGGGTGGAGGCCGTGGAACACGTGCACGTCGGAGCCGCACACGCCGATGCGCTCCACGCGGACGAGGACGTCGCGGTCGTCGGGTTCGGGCATCGCGGCGGTGCGGATCTCGATCGCACCTGGCTGGGTCATGACGGCTTGCTTCATGTGTGCCGTTACCTCCTGCGTGACCTGGTCGGTTCGTCGACCTGACGGCCGTCAGGCCCTGGTCCATCGGCCTGGCTCATCGGCCGCATCTCCCGTTCGTCGTCGTCTTCCTGCAGCGAACGACAGGACCGGCGCACGACGAGCTCGCAGTCGAGCACCACCTGCCGCGGCTCGTGCTCGACACCGCTGATGCTGTCGAGGATCATCCGACCGGCGGTCGCGCCGATCCGCATCGCGGGTTGCCGCACCACCGTGAGTGGGGGCTGGGTCACCGACGCCCACGGGTGGTCATCGAAGCCAACGATGGACACGTCCGACGGGCACTGCACTCCGAGTTCGCGCAGCGCGGTCAGTGTGCCGAGCGTGAGGTAGTTGTTCGCGATGAAGAGCGCCGTGGGGCGGTCGTCCCCCATCAAGATCCGCGCGGCAGCAGCGTGCCCGGCGTCGACGCTCAGCGTCGACGGGGCGACCCACTCGTCTGGCACGTCGAGCCCGTGATCGTGCATGGCCTTCCTGAAGCCGTGCAACCGATCGCGCATCGTCGACAGGCCGAGCGCGCCTGCCAGCGTTCCGATCTTGCGGTGGCCGAGCTCGATGAGGTGCTCCGTGGCGATGTACGCGCCGCGAACGTTGTCCACGCCCACGAACCGCTGGTCCTCGAGTCCGGCGAACACACGGTCGACGAACACGATCGGCAGGTGCCGGACCTGTGCCTCGCGTACCGACATCCATCGTTCGCTGGTCGCCATGGCGATGATGCCGTCGACTTTGTGACCCAGCAGCAGCTGGATGGAGTGGTCCTCGAGCTCCAACGTCTCGCCCGTGTTGCAGACGATGAGGCTGTACCGCTGCGGGCGCACCGTCTCCTCGACGCCCTGCAGCAGCTCGCCGAAGAAGTAGTTCGAGACGTCTCCAACGATCACGCCAAGCGTCTGCGAACGCTTCGTGGTCAGACTGCGCGCGGCCACGTTCGGCAGGTACCCGAGTTCGTCGATGGCCCGTTGGACGCGGAGCTTCGTGGCGTCGCCGACGAAGCGGGTTCCGTTGATGACGTGTGAGACGGTCGATGTCGACACGCCCGCCGCCTCGGCGACGTGCTTCATCGTGGGGGCACCGTTCGTCGCGCGCACCAACACCTCCTCGCTTCCGGCAACCGCTTGCGCAAGCGCTTGTCTCAGCCAGTATACGTTGCCTCGAACGCCGACCTCACGCGCGCCTTGCCGTCGACGGAGCCTCGGAGGATGGCGAACGCATGGCGTGGCCGCGATGACGGCTTGACGGCCGCGGTCTCCTACCAGGGCCGGGGTCGGCGCTCTCGCCGCGACGGATGGTTCGAGCGCCGGGACGCGGATCCTACGCCCGTATCGGAACCGGTGCGGCGGGCGGGCGTCCGCACTTGGCCGGCGCGGGCACCTCCACGACCAGGACACCCCCAGTCGACGCGGCGGCGCGCCGCCGCGCCAGGGGCGGGGGTTCCGCGGTCAGCCGGGCGACGCGCTCGGCGTCGGCCCAGCCCAGGGTCCAGCGGGCAGGAGGGG
>JBJHAX010000042.1:0-3698 GCA_050480705.1 Nitriliruptoraceae bacterium | reverse complement strand
GCCGGGGGTCGTCGACGGGTCGTGCACGCCACCACGACGTCCCTCCGCCCCCGCACACACGCCGGGCCCCGCGCCACGCCCACGCGGGGCCCGACCACCACCCCCCCCGGCGCGGCGGCGGCGCGCCGCCGCGCCAGGGGCGGAGGTACCGCGGTCAGCCGGTCGACTCGATCGTCGTCGACCATGCCCAGGTTCCAGCTGCATGGAGGAGACCGAACGCAACCGATCGGACACGAAGCGATGCTGCGATGCACGCGCAGCGTCGCTCGCACCGACGCCACGCGCGCGCGTAGCATCGGCCTCCTTCCGTTCGGTCAGCGGATCTGGCCGCGCACCTCTCCGCCCGGGAACTGGGACGTGTGCACGTTCACGTACGCGTTGCCGTCGGCGAGTTCTTCGATGAGGTCGTCGAGCGTCCCACCGGCGAGTGGTCCGACGAGGTCCGCGGCGGTGATGAAGCCCTCGGCGAGCACGCCTTGGGTGCGCCCCGGAATCAGCTCCGGCGGTGGCCCGTCGGGGTAGAGCCAGACCACGACCGGACCGTTCACGCCGACGGGTGCGAGGTGGATGTGCGCCATGGTGACGTTCTCGATGTTCGCGACGATCAAGCGGTACGTGAGCGCATCGCCCGAGGCGTCGAGCGCGAACGTCGCGACGCCACGCGCGCGCGTCGTGGCCGGCGGCACTTCTTGGGCGCCCGAGAGGTTCGCGACGAAGCGCGTCGACGCGTTCGCGGCGAGGTTGGCGATCTCGATCTCGCCCAGCACGCTCCCCTGTGGACCGCTGCAGGCGACGAGCAGCAGCGCTCCGGCGATGGCGACGAACCACGGTCTCGACATGGCCGACCCCCTCTCCAGCGATGCGGCCGCCCTCGGCGGCGTCGTCCGCTGGGGTGCATCAGTATGCGCGACGCTCGCGTCGCGTGCCATCGCGGCCGAAGGTCGTTGTACACACGAGCCGGGCGCTGGCGGTTCGGTCCTCGGCGTGCGTGCCCCATCGGCTGAGTGCGTCGACCAGCACGGCTCAAGGTCTCTCGACGGCCGGGTGTCGTCGAGCAGACCGCGGCGTTCGCGTCCTTGCCGAGGAGCGAGGAGCGTGAACGCATGGACACGACGATCTTCCGCGGCTGGATGCCGGCCCTACCGGCGGTGATCTTCAACAGCCCCTACGACGGCTGCGAGACCGGCCCGAGCTCTTCTTCGAGCTGCGACGCGAACACACCAAACTCGTCGGGTTCAAGGAGCTCGGCGGCGTGGCCGCGCTTTCGCGCGCAGCGGAGTAGACCACGCACGCAGACGACGATCTGCTGCTCCTCGTCTGGGTCGACACGCAGGTGTTCCACGGTGAAGTGCGCTGTGGCGCTCGACGACGCCTTGCACGTGCTCTCGACGTTGGACGAGGGACCCGGCCTGGTCTCGTTCTGCAAACACCTCGCGGCCCTCCTGAGCGGCGACGCGTACGCTTCGTTGGGGGACGCCCTCAGCCGTGCGCGACGTCGTTCCTGCTGTCTCGAGCGCCGTGCCGTCGCGGCAGGCTGAACAGCAACCGGTCGGCGGCACTCGCCATGAGGCGGTCGACCTCGACCTCCGGGACCACGACGCCGTACGCGGCGCCTCCGACGAGGCTCGTCACGCCGTGCACGAACGTCCAGAGCTGCACGGAGACGAGGTCCGCGGCGCCATCCACGTCGTTGACCTGGCAGTAACGGACGACCTCCTCGAGCACGTACGAGAAGCAGGCATGGCCGCTCGCGTTCACGAGGGCGCTCGTCGATCGACCGGGCATGTGGGCGAACATGATGCGGAAGAGCGCGGGCTCCGCGAGGCCGAAGGCGAGGTAGGCGCGACCGATCTCGAGCACACGCGCCTCGCTGCCGACGGGGTGGCGTGCAGCGGCCTCGCGAGCACGCCTCGTCAGGTCGCCGAACCCCTCCGCGACGACGTGGTCGATCAGGTCGTCCTTGTCGGCGAAGTGACGGTACGGGGCCGCGGTCGAGACGCCGGCAGCGCTGCATGCGTCGGCGAGGGAGAACCGGCTCTCGCCATGTGCGGCGATGAGGTGTCGCGCGGCGTCGATGAGTGACGTGCGCAGCGCCCCGTGGTGGTACGCGGCCTTCGGCTTCGCGCCTCGTTTCGCCGCGGTCAACGTGCGGGGCCGTTCCGCGTGGCGACGCACCGCGATCCCGTGCATGTGAGCGCCATTGACATATGCGCGATGATGCCATAAGTTAGCGCTACTTACATTGCGACCATCGCTCGGCGGTCGCGCGTCGTAACGGAGGCCGCATGCGCAACGGAGTACGCTCGGGAACACCGACCACCACGACACGGCACCGTCGTCCGTCGAGTCGCGAGACCGGGCCGCCCGTCGGCGTGCTGCGATCGAGGCACGACGCGTTGCTGCGGCGCTATGGGCCGACGGCCGTGGTGACGGGTGCCAGCGAGGGGATCGGCCGCGCGTTCGCCGTCGCCCTCGCGCGGCGCGGGTTCGACCTCGTCCTCGTCGCGAGACGCGAGGACCGCCTCACGGCGTTGGCTGCCACGCTGCTGCGCGACCACGGGACGTCGGTGCAGGTCGTGGTCGCCGACCTCGCGATGCCGACGGCGAGCGCCGCTCTGTTCGAGGCCACGGCCGGACGGTCGATCGGTCTCGTGGTCGCCGCGGCCGGGTTCGGAACGGTGGGCGCGTTCCTCTCCCGGCCGGCCGACGAGGCGTCGAGCATGATCGACGTCAATTGCCGCTCGGTCGTCGAGTTGGCGCACGGCTTCGGTCGCCGCATGGCCGATGCCGGTCGCGGAGGCCTCGTTCTGTTCGGTTCCCTCGTCGGGTTCAGCGGTGCGCCGCAATCGGCCACCTACGCCGCGACCAAGGGCTTCGTGCAGAGTTTTGCCGAAGGCTTGGCGATGGAGTTGCGGCCGCGAGGTGTCAGCGTCTTGTCGGTGGTCCCCGGTCCGGTCGCCAGCGGCTTCGCCGAGCGAGCCGGCATGCGACTGGCGTTCAGCCAGACGCCGGAGGTGGTGGCCGAAGGTGCCCTGGCCGCACTGGGTCGCACCACCACGGTGCGACCGGGCGCCCTGTCGAAGCTGCTCGGTTGGTCCCTGGGCATGCTGCCGCGACGCGGCCGCGTCCGGGTGCTGGGCGCGCTGATGAAGGGGATGACCGCAGCGTCCGCCACGCCGTCGCCAGGGGGTCGTGCGGACGCACGCTGACTCGCGTGCGCCGCCCGACCCGACGCGTGTGTCGCGCCGACGTCACGCTCGGTCCCTGCGCGCTCGAGTGTGGGCACGCACCGCCGGATCGGCCTCGGACGCCCACTCGCGACGCGCACTCCTGTGCCCCCGTGCTCGCCGTCGCGCCTTCGCCGGTCCGGCGGCGTCAGCGGAGCAGGTCGAACGGCACCTCGGGACACGCGGCGTTCCAGGACTCGTTCGATGCGGACCTCGATCACGCCGTCCGTGTGTCCGTGTGGCGATACTCCAGCCACGCGCTCGCGCTGGCGGACGGCTACGGACCACGTACGTCGTGTGCCAACGGCGGAGGCGGCACGCTGTACGTGGTCTCGAAGGGGACGCCGCACCTGCCCGCGTCGATCGGCAACGTTGGCACACGCGCGCTCCCGGCGGTGCGGGGGCGTTGACGGGCCGCTCGCGTTGGCCTAGATTGTGGTCGCGGCCGCCCAGCGCGGCCGCGACCGGAGA
>JBJHAX010000041.1:3730-18389 GCA_050480705.1 Nitriliruptoraceae bacterium | reverse complement strand
ATCCGACCGTTGGTGGCAGAACGCCGAGTACTACCAGTACTTTGCCGATGAAGGCGCCGTGCTGCGTACCGATCCCCTGATTCTTGGTCACGATGTCAGGCAGACCGGTCTCAGAACCAGTTTCAGTTTCACACCGACCGCGACGATACAGAGTGTGGTCGGCTTCGAGATCAATGATCTGTCTTTCGCGCGCCCGACGAACTGGGGTCCGGGCAATCCGAATCCGATTGACTGGTGGAACTTCGCCGGGTCTATCGCCGCGTCTACCGGCGATTTCGATACCGTGGATCCCTACAACTTCTATCCGGGCAGTCTCAGCAGCATCACCGGTGCCCTGACACCGACGCTCGACAACTGGTCGGAGCTGGATCAGTGGGCCGTGTTCGGTGAAGCTCGCTTCGCGCTGACGGACCGGGTGGCGCTGGTCGGCGCGCTGCGCTACGAGGACCTGAGTACGCATTATCAGCGGGCCGAGGGCGCGTTCTCCGTGCGGGGTAACGCAGATTCACTGACGGGCCGTCTGGGTCTGGTCTACGACCTCAACGACGAGACGGCGTTCTACGGTCAGTACGGCACCGGTGCCGAGCACCCGAGTAACTCCGTCGTGACCGTCAGCGGCGTACATCGCGAGGCGGACATGATCGAGAGCGAGCAGTTCGAGATCGGTATCAAGAATGCGCTGCCCGGCACCGGTCTGCAGTGGAGCGTCGCACTGTTCGACATCACGAAGAATAACCTGGTCATCAGTGATCCCGACTCGGCCAATCCCGATGACGTGATCGTCATCAACGAACAGACGTCCCGGGGCATCGAGGCGGGCATGAATTTCATGTTCACGAGTCGGCTGCAGCTGCACGCCAATTTCGTGACGCTGAGTGCGAAGACCGATACCGGCACGACACCGACCGGCGTGCCGGAGCGCACCTGGAATGCCGGCGTCGCCTGGCGCGCGACCGACCGGTTCCGGGTCGTCGCCCCTGTCCGGCGCGGTGATGCTCCCTCGGGCTCCCCCCAGGTCGTCGGCGACGAGCCTGCCGCTGGTGATCTCGGTGCCGTCGAGGGCCCGCACGACGATGTCGACCTCCACCAGTCCGTCGAGGTCGCCGACGCGACGGCAGGCGAGCAGCACGCCGGGCATGAACGCCGACCTGTCGGTGGTGTCGTGGCGAAGTGTGAGCGTCTGGCCGGTGGCACCGAACACGACCTCCTGGTGCGCGACCAGGCCCGGCAGCCGGACACTGTGGATCCGCACGCCGTGGTGGTCGACGCCGCGCGCATCCACGCTCTCGCCGACGGCGGCCCGCGGGGTGCCGCGCGCCGCAGCGATCATCTCGGCGGTCCGCAGCGCCGTCCCCGACGGCGCATCCACCTTGCGGTCGTGGTGCAGCTCGACGATCTCGACGTCGGGAAGATGGCGCGCGGCCTGCTCAGCCAGACGCATCAGCAGCACCGCACCAATGGCGAAATTCGGAACGATGAGCGCCCGCGCAGGACCGCGCTCGGCGAGTTGCCGTGCCCGTTGGAGCGTGTCGTCGTCGATGCCAGTTGCGCCGACAACGGCGTGGACGCCGCGTTCGAGGACCCCCAGCAGGTTGTCACCGACCGCTGAGGGCACGGTGAAGTCCACCGCCACCTCGGCACCACTGTCGGCGAGAACATCGAGGTCTGCGGCCACGGCGAATTCGTGGCCGGTTCCCACGAGCGGCCCGAGGCGTTCGCCTGCATGGCTTCGCGCCACCGCCGCGACGAGTTCGAGATCGTCTGCCTCCGAGATCGCACGGCAAGTCACCGACCCCATGCGTCCGAGTGCACCGATGACTGCGACACGCACCGGCATCGTGGACTCCTCCCGACGTCTGGCAACACGGTAGGCGCTCGTGCGGCACAGACGGGGCAGGCAGCCGCCATCGACGAGCCGCAGCCATGCGGGCCAACGCCGACGTCGTCGCTCGCCGTGGCCGGTTCAGGTCACGACGTCGGCGAATCGACCGGCGTCGTCGGCGGCGAACGGGCCGACCACGGCCAGGTCCCGGGGCTGTTCGAGCAGTCGTGCTGCGACACGGCGCACGTCCTCCAGACGCACGTCCTGAACGCGCTGGAGCGCTTCCTCGACCTCGATGACCTGCTCACCTGCCGCGACCTGGCGCCCGATGCGCGACATGCGCGACGCGGTGTCCTCGAGTGCAAGCACCATCTGACCGACCAGCGCTCCCCGCGCACGGGCGACCTCACGCTCGGTGATGTCGTCGGCGACATGGTCGAGCTGTCCACGCAGCAGGCCCAGGACGTCGTCGACCCGCGCCGGGGACGTCCCGGCGTAGGCGCCGAACAGGCCGCCGTCGGAGAACGAGGAGGCGTAGGTGTAGGTGGCGTAGGCAAGGCCGCGTTCTTCACGGATCTGCTGGAACAGCCGTGACGACATCCCGCCACCGAGCAGGACGTCGAGGACCCGCAGCGGCCAGCGGTCATCGTCGTTGCGTGCGATGCCGGGAACGCCGAGCACGACATGGACCTGTTCGGTGGGCCGCATGCGGACACTGACCTGTCCCGCGCCGTAGGACTCGGGGGCGCTGCGCTGCAGCCGGACGCCGCCGGGACGACCCAGATCACCGAGCAGCTGCGATGCGAGACGCACCAGGTCGTCGTGATCGACCCGGCCGGCAGCTGCGACCACGAGGCCCTCGGGCCGGTAGTGCTCACGGTAGAACGCGTCGATCACGTCGCGGTCGAGCACGGAGACCGACGCGAGTGTCCCGAGTGTCTCCCTCGCAAGGGGGTGCTCGCCGAGTACTGCCGTAGCGAAATCGGCGTGCACGAGGTCGTCAGGCGTGTCGTGATGGATCTCGAGTTCCGAGAGCACCACGTCGCGTTCGGCCTCGACGTCCCCGGCGTCGTTTCTGGCGTCGACGATGATGTCGCTCAGGACGTCCATCGCCAACGGAAGGTCCCGATCGAGAACACGCGCGTAGAAGCAGGTGTGCTCGCGGGAGGTGAACGCGTTGAGTTCGCCGCCGACGTCGTCGAGCGCCTCGGCGATGTCGCGGGCACTGCGCCGCGACGTCCCCTTGAACAGCAGGTGCTCGAGGAAATGCGAGCATCCGGCGTGGTCGGGCCCCTCGTCGCGGGACCCGACCGGAATCCAGATGCCCAGCGCCACCGAACGCACCGAGGGCATCGCCTCGGTCACGACGGTCACCCCGCTGGGCAACCGGGTGTGCTCATGGGGCACGGCCGCCGCCGTCAGTCGCGCTCACGACTACGGCTACGCGTGCGGGTGCGCTGGCGTCCGCCGTCACCCGAATCGCCACTGTCGCCCGACCCGCCGCGGTCACGGTCCTCGTTACCACGTGACGCACGCTCACGGCCTCCGCTGTCCTTCGGGGCACGCTCGCGGCCGCCTTGGTCGGCATCAGCCACTGCATCGTCTCCGGATGCGGCGTCGTCGCCCTTCTCGCCGACGTAGGCGAGCTTGAACTTGCGTCCGCCGTCGAGCACGTCCTTGACTTCGACGAGCACCTGATCACCGACCTGCACGGCCTCCTCGGCGTGGTCGAGCCGGCGGCCGACGATCTTGGACAGCTCCGAGATGTGCAGCAGGCCGTCGGTGCCGGGCGTGAGGTTGACGAACGCACCGAAGTCGACCGTCTTGACCACGGACGCGTGGTAGCGCTCACCCTTCTCGGGCAGCTGCGGGTTCGCGATCGCGTTGATCCGGTCGAGCGCGTCCTGAGCGACCGTCTTCGAGTCGGCGTAGATCTTGACGACTCCCTGGCCGCCTTCTTCGTCGACGTCGATCTGTGCGCCGGTCACCTCCACCAGTTCCTTGATGATCGCGCCGCGCGGGCCGATGACCGAACCGATCTTGTCCTGCGGGATCCGCACGATCTCCACACGCGGCGCGGTCTCGGCGACCTCGTCGCGCGGTTCGGAGAGCGCTGCGTTCATGACCTCCAGGATCTGCATGCGGGCGTCGCGCGCCTGCAGCAGCGCGTCCTGGAGCACCTGCGCCGGGATGCCTGCGAGCTTGGTGTCGAGCTGCAGTGCGGTGATGAAGTTCTCCGGGCCGGCGACCTTGAAGTCCATGTCGCCGAAGAAGTCCTCGACGCCCTGGATGTCGGTCAGCGTCGTGTACTTGCCGTTCTCGTACACCAGACCCATCGCGATACCCGACACCGGCGCCCGGGTGGGCACACCGCCGTCCATAAGTGCCAGCGAGGTCGCGCACACCGAGCCCATCGACGTCGAACCGTTGGAGCTCAACACGTCCGACACGACGCGCATGGCGTAGGGCCAGTCCTCGATGTCGGGCAGCACGGGGATGATCGCCCGCTCCGCCAGGGCACCGTGACCGATCTCGCGACGTTTCGGCGAGCCGACCCGGCCGGCTTCACCGGTCGAGTAGGGAGGCATGTTGTAGTGGTGCAGGAACAGCTTCTCGTCCTGCGGGTCGAGGGTGTCGAGTCGCTGGCCCTCACGCTGGGTGCCGAGCGCGATCACCGACATGACCTGCGTCTCGCCGCGCTGGAACAGCGCCGAACCGTGGGTCTTGGGCAGCACGCCGACCTGGGCGGACAGCTGGCGCAGCTCGGTGGTGCTTCGTCCGTCGACACGGAAGCCTTCGTCGACGATCAGGCGGCGCACGACCTTCTTCTCGGTCGTGCGGAACGCCTCGGAGGCCTGCTTGCGCAACTCGTCCTCGTCGAAGTCGCCGGCTCCGGTCGCCACCGCATGTTCGATCGCGTCGGACTTGACCTCGGCGAGGGCCTCGTCCTTGCCTTCCTTGCCCAGGTCCTCACGCCGGTAGATCTCTTCGACGCGCGAACTGACATGGCCGTAGACCAGGTCGAAGACCTCGTCGGAGTGGTCCGGGAACAGCGGGACGTCACCCATGTCGCGGACACCGACACGGTCGACGAACTCCTGCTGCGCCTCACACAGCTGGCGGATGAACGGCTTGACGGCCTCGATGGCCTCACCCACGACCTGCTCGGTCGGCTCGGGCGCGCCCATCTCGATCTTGAGCCAGGCGTCGGGGGTCGCCTCCGCCTCGATCATGAGGATCGCGATCTCGCCGTCGTCCTCGACCCGTCCGGAGATGACCATGTTGAACACGGCCTCCTCCTCGAGTTCCTCGAAGGAGGGGAACGCGACCCAGGAGCCGTCGCGCATCATCGCGTACCGCACGGCTGCCACCGGGCCGGAGAACGGCAGGCCCGAGAGCATCGTGGACAGCGACGAGCCGTTCATCGCGACGACGTCGTAGGGGTCGATCTGCGTGGTCTGGATGACCGTGTTGATGACCTGGACCTCGTTGCGAAGGCCCTCTGCGAACGTCGGCCGTAGTGGCCGGTCGGTCAACCTGCAGGTGAGAATCGCATTCTCCGACGGACGCCCCTCGCGCTTGAAGAAGGAACCGGGAATCCTGCCGTTGGCGTACATCCGCTCTTCGACTTCGATCGTGAGCGGGAAGAACGGCAGGAAGTCCTTCGGCTGCCGCGACGCTGTGGTCGTCGAGAGGACCTTGGTGTCGCCAAGGCTGATGACGACCGCCCCGCCCGCCTGCGCGGCGAGCGTGCCGCCCTCGAAGACGAAGGTCTTGCCGTCGATGTCGATGCTGTGCTCGTGTGTGCCGAGCGTGCCCACGTGGGCCTCCTCGTGTCGTGGCGTCCGGGAGCGACCCGGACGTCGCGCGCTGGGCGCGCTGTAGTCCGAGGCGACGGCGCCCCCCGGCGGTGCAACAGTGAGGGCGTCTCGTTCCCGCATGCGGGTCGAGCCGTCTCCACTGACGACCGACGTCGACCGTCACCTCACCCGGCGGTCAGCCGGATTGTCGCGGCGCCCTCGCGAGCGCCACGGTCTGCACGTTCGCGGACGGCCGCGCTCAGCGGCGCAGCCCGAGCGCGGCGATGAGTTCGCGGTAGCGCTCGATGTCTGTCTTGCGCAGATAGTTCAGCAGCCGCCGACGCTGGCCGACGAGCATGAGCAGGCCACGGCGTGAATGATGATCACCGTGGTGTTCCTTGAGATGCTCGGTCAGATGCGTGATCCGCTGGGTGAGCAGTGCGACCTGGACCTCGGGTGATCCGGTGTCGCCCGGCGTCCGGGCGAACTGCTCGATGATTTCCTGCTTGTCGGTCGGGAGCGTGGCTGCCAACGCACTTCCTTGTCGTGGTGTGGGGTCCCTGCCGCGCCGGGCCGGTGGTGTTCCACCGCCGGGGGATCGTGATCCCGTTCGTCCACGACGAAGCAGCGGACGGGATCCGGTCGCCGGACACGATGCGTTGACGCGTCGCCCCGGGAAGACCGTGCGAGCCCCGACGCCCGAACGGGCACGGAGACGTCGGCCGTGGTGGCCGACCGCAAGAGTGTGACACACCCCCGCCGGAGCGGCAAGCCGACGCTCACCGCTCGACGGGCTCGGGCTCCGGATCGTCACCCGCCAGCAGGCGCTCGACGACCGACCGCATCAGCGGCAGGTCGACGGGTTTGGTGAGGTAGTAGTCGACACCACTGGACCAGAACCGCCACGCGTCGTCGTTGCTGTCGAGCGCGGTGACGAGCACGACGCGCGTCTGTTGCCAGGTGTCGGCCCCCCGCAGCGACTCGAGCAGATCGAGCCCGTTCGCGTCGGGCAACATCACGTCGAGCAGCACGAGATCGGCCGGTTCGCCCCCAAGACGTTCGACAAAGTCGGCGCCGCTGCGCACGACGTCGATCGTGTGACCCTCCATGGCCAAAGCGAGTTCAGCCAGACGCGCCGCGCCCGGGTCGTCCTCGACGACAAGCACCTGCGCCATCGCCGTGGCCTTCCCTGTCGGCGAACCCCATGATCGGACCACGCCCGTGGCGGGCCCTGTGCTTCCAGCGTCGTCACACCGTGCCCCCGTCTTGAGCCCACCACCGGCGAAAACCTCGCCTCACCCCTCAGGCGCGCGGTGGACGCTCAGCCATGCCCGCGCCTCGGACACGTCGGCACGGATCTGCGCAACGAGCTGGTCGAGGCCGTCGAACCGCTGTTCAGGGCGCAGGTGATGCGCGAACGACACGTCGATCAGTGTGTCGTACAAAGCGACGTCGACGTCGATCAGATGGGCCTCGACGGTGCGCTCGTGCGTGTCGGTGACCGTCGGACGCACGCCGACATTGGTGACACACGGTGCGCGATGATCGCCCCATCGTGCGATGCCCGCGTATACCCCGTCAGCCGGCAACACCACGTCGCTGGCGACGGCCACGTTCGCCGTGGGCACCCCGATGGTGCGCCCGCGCCCGTCGCCGTGAACGACGCGACCCCGCACAGAGAAGTCGCGACCGAGCGCATGCGACGCGAACGCGACGTCGCCTTGTGCGAGCGCCGCACGGATCGCACTCGACGACATCTCCGCGCCGTACCGCGCCGCGTCCTGCCGGCCGGACGCACGCTTGAGCGCCACGGCTTCGACATCGAACCCGAGCTCGTCGCCGATCTCGACGAGCATGACCATGTCACCTGCGGCACGGTGCCCGAAGCGGAAGTTCGTTCCGACCACGATGCGTTGGGCCCGCAACCGCTCGACGAACACCTGCTCGACGAACTCGCGGGGGGTCAGCCGGGAGAACTCCACGGTGAAGGGCAGCACCACAACCAGGTCGACACCGAGCGCGCTCATGCGCATGATGCGCTCGTCGAGGGTGGTGAGTTGCAGCGGCTGGTCACCGGGCCGGACCACGGCCGTCGGATGTGGATCGAAGGTGACGGCGACCGAACGGACGCCACGATCCACGGCTGCTTTGACCGTCCGCCCCAGCAGCAGCTGATGTCCGAGGTGCACGCCGTCGAAGTTGCCGACGGTCACCACCGACGCGCCGGGTTCGATGTCGTCGAGGCCGAAGACGACCTGGCCGTCCGGGCTCACGCGAGGTCCTCCGGACGCATCCAGACCAGATCCGCAACCGCCGTGCCGTTGTCGTCGTGGTAGATGCCGACGAGTTCGTCGCCGGCGACGACCGCGTAGCGGCCTTCACGGCCGGCTGCGGGCAGCGGCGAGCCGTGGACTGCGGCACGAATCATCGCGGCATCGTCGACGTCGACGGTCGCAAGAACCCGGCGGACCGCGGCGACAGGTGACAGCAGCAGCTCATCGAGGCCACCGCGCTCGCCCGCTTCGCAGATCTTGTCGAGATCATGTGCTTCGTCGACGTTGAAGGGACCGTTGGCCAGCCTGCGCAGGCGCGTCAGGCTGCCACCGACACCAAGGCGCGCTCCGATGTCGTGGGCGAGCGTGCGCACATAGGTTCCTGTCGAGCAGGTCACCAGGAACGACGCTTCGGGTTGCTCTCCCGGTTCGAATTCATCGAGCACGAGGTCGTGGACCGTGACCGCGCGTGGCTGGCGTTCGACCACCTCGCCGCGCCGTGCGCGCTCGTGCAATCGGACCCCGTCGACCTTCAGGGCGGACACCATCGGCGGAACCTGCTCGATCGTGCCCTGGAACGCAGTCATCGCCTCACACAGCGCCTGCTCGTCGACGTGGGCCGCCAGGCGGGTGGCGACGACCTCGCCGTCCGCATCCTGCGAGTCGGTGGTGACGCCGAGGACCATGCGTGCCGCATACGTCTTGGGCGCGTCCTGGAGGAACTGCACGAGACGCGTCGCGCGGCCCAGGCACACGACGAGCACACCGGTCGCCGACGGATCCAACGTCCCCGTGTGCCCGACACGACGCAGACCCGCCGCGCGTCGCACCCGCGCGACGACGTCGTGGGACGTCATCCCTCGCGGCTTGTCGACGACGAGCACTCCACCGGACGCAGCGTCGTGACCGTCGATCATCGTGTTCGCCTCCGCGGGCGGCACCCGACCACCCGTTCGCGTCTCAGGCGTCGCCTTCACGCATCTCGCGCAACAGCGACTCGACCCTCGTCGACTGCTCGACGACCGGGTCGGGCCGGAAGCGCAGTTGGGGGGCGACCCTCATTTCCACACGGTCGAGCAGAAGCGACCGCAACCGGGGCGCAGCGGACTCGAGCCCGGCAGCGACCTCGTCGGAGCTCGGGACGCGGTCACCGCCGGTGTGTTGCGGATCGCCCGACACCACGTCCGGATCCAGCGAGGACCAGTAGACGACAGCGACGTCATGATCCGGGGTCACCTCGACCTCGGTGATGGTCACGAAGGCGATGCGCGGGTCCTGGATTTCGGTGTCGAGCAGCCCTGCGAGCGCCGAGCGGACTCGCGAATCGAGGCGGGGGTTTCGACGTGCAGCCACGTTGGATCCGTCCTGTGCTCGATCGTCACCGGCGGTCGCCACCGGTTGCTGATTCGTCTTCGTCGTCGTGCTGGCGGTCTCAGCTGTCGGACCCGAGGCTGCCGACCTCGTGGACCGTGGCGAGCACGACCAGGCGCGGATCGCGCTCGATGATCGCAACGAGGCCGTCGAGCACCCGATCGACCCCCGCGGCCTGCGAGGCGACGACCGTCACTCCCAGCACCGCGCGCTGCCA
The DNA here is from genome assembly GCA_050480705.1 of Nitriliruptoraceae bacterium. Lineage (GTDB taxonomy): Bacteria > Actinomycetota > Nitriliruptoria > Nitriliruptorales > Nitriliruptoraceae > JBJHAX01. The sequence goes on along the minus strand of JBJHAX010000041.1, from coordinate 8,906 downwards.
TCGGTCCTGCGCGCCGACTTCGGCGACCGCACAACCTGCGCCCTCCAGCGATGCGGTCACCCGTCGCAGCAGCGACCGCTTCTCCTTCAGGCTACGTACGCCCGGCAGGTGCACGTCGACACGCACGATGCCGAAATGGACCGTGCCGTCTTCGGCTTCGACACCCACGGGACGCGCTCACGCGCCGGCGCGGCGGGTCGTGGCCCGGGGCGCGAAGCGACCTGCTCGCCCCGAAGGTGCCGCTCGTTCAGGCACGTGCGACCTCGACCGTCTCGTACACCTCGAAGACGTCGCCCTCCTTGACGTCCTGGAACTTCTCGAGGCCGATCCCGCATTCGAAACCTTCGCGGACCTCCCGGACGTCGTCTTTGAAGCGACGCAGCGAACTCATCGTGTCCTCGGCGACGACGACACCGTCGCGGATGACGCGCACGCCAGCGTCGCGGCGGATCTCGCCCCGCGTGACCATGCAGCCGAACACCTGCCCGATACGCGGCACGCGGAATACTTCCCGCACCTCGGCCTCGCCGATGACCTGCTCGCGGAACTCGGGAGCGAGCAGTCCCTTGACGGCCCGCTCGATGTCCTCGATGACCTCGTAGATGATCCGGTAGGTCCGCACGTCGACACCGGAACGGTCGATTTCTTCCCGGGCGTTCGCGCCCGGACGCACGTTGAAGGCGACGATGATCGCGTCGGATGCCTGCGCCAGGCGCACGTCGCCCTGGGTGATGGCGCCCACGCCCTTCGACACGACACGTACCTGGACCTCGTCGAGTTCGAGCTTGAGCAGCGCGTCCTCGATCGCCTCGGCGGACCCCGAGACGTCCGCCTTGATGATGACGTTGAGACCCACCTTGTCACCGGCCTGCACCGCAGAGGTGAATTCCTCGAGGGTCGTCGGCCGCCGCTCGGCGAGTTCCTTGCGTCGCTCGCGCGCGGCACGCCGCTCGGCCACATCGCGGGCGAAACGCTCCGCGTCGACGACACGGAACTCGTCGCCGGCTTCAGGTACCTCGTCGAGGCCGAGGATCTGCACGGGTCGCGACGGTACGGCCTCCTCGACCGTCTGGCCCTTCTCGTCGAACATCGCTCGGATCTTGCCGTCAGCCGTTCCGGCGACGAGTACGTCGCCGCGACGCAGCGTCCCCGCCTGCACGAGCACGGTCGCGACCGGACCGCGGCCACGGTCGAGATGCGCCTCGACGACACGGCCACGCGCCGACTTGTCCGGGTTCGCCTGCAGTTCGAGGATGTCGGCCTGCAGGAGCACGACCTCGAGCAGGTCGTCGAGGCCCTGGCCTGTCTTGGCCGAGACCTCGACCATCGACACGTCGCCGCCGAAGTCCTCGGCGACGAGGTCGTGCTCGGTCAGCTGGGTCTTGACCCGGCTCGAATCGGCACCCTCGACGTCGATCTTGTTGATCGCCACGACCACCGGAACTTCGGCCGCGCGGATGTGGGCGATCGCTTCCTCGGTCTGTGGCATGACACCGTCGTTCGCCGCCACGACGAGGATCGCGACGTCGGTCACCTGGGCGCCCCGGGCACGCATCGCCGTGAACGCTTCGTGACCAGGCGTGTCGATGAACGTGATCGCGCGCCCGTCCTTGGTGATCTGGTAGGCGCCGATGTGCTGCGTGATACCGCCCGCTTCGCCTGAGACCACATCGGTCTGGCGGATCGCGTCGAGCAGCAGCGTCTTTCCGTGATCGACGTGCCCCATGACGGTGATCACCGGAGCGCGTGGCTCGAGCAACTCGGGATCCTCGGGGACCTCGATCCCGAACTCGAGTTCCTCCTCCGACATGAAGTAGACGTCGACGCCCAGGTCGGCGCACAGGATCTCGACGGTGTCGTCGGGCAGCGTCTGCTGGACCGTGGCCATTTCGCCCATCTCGAACAGCTTCTTGACGAGTGCGGCACCGGAGACGCCGAGCTTGTCAGCCAGTTCGCCGACGGTGACCCCCGAGACCACTTCGACCCGCTCGACGGAAATCTGCTCCTCGATGGGCAGATCACGTCGGATCGGGCCGCGCATCAGTTCCTGTTCGGCGGGTGACTCCTTCTCACGCCGCTTCTTGCGCCGCGTCTTGCCGCTGCCCGGACCGCCGGTGCCCCCGCCTGGAGGGCCACCAGGGCCGCCGCGACCACCGCCCGGGCCACCAGGGCCCTGACGCCCCACCGGTTGCCGGTACGGCGACGACGGCGGGCGTCCACGTCCGGCCGCAGGCGCGCCTCCTCCGGGCGCGCCACGCCCTCCAGCGGGCGCTGAGCGCTCGCCTTGGCCGGCGGCGGGCGCCTGACCGGGCTGGGGACGCGCCGGCGCGCGGCGCAGCGGCGGAGGAATAGCGCGCCGCCCGGACCCTTCCTGGGGTAGGCCGGGCTCGCCGCGCCCACGGGGCACGGGGCCGTCACCGGTCACCAGAGGCGACGGCGGCGGCGTTCGTGGCGTGGACGGGCGCAGCGGCGCTTCGCCGGGCTTGAGACGAGGAGGCGGGGCACCTGGCATGCGGCGTGCCGGCTGCGACGAATCGGCGGCACCGTCGCCATCGATCTCGCCATCCTCGGCGACGGCGTCCGACGGCGGGGCATCCGCGGCCGTCACCTCCTTGGCTGCTGGCGCCGACGCAGGATCCGAAGGGGCCGCTTCCTCCTGCGGCGCCGTTGCACCCGCGTCGTCAGCGGGCTGCTGGTCACGCAGATGCGGCGGGAGAACCTTGGCGGCCTTCTTGCGCTCAGGTGGCGCGGCAGCCTGCATCGAGCGGTAGCGCTCGAGTTCCTCCTGCTCACGCTTGCGCTGCGCCTCCTCCTCGGCCTTGCGTTCCGCCTCGGTCTTGCCCAGGGACTCACGGAAGCGCGATGCATCCGCCTCGGTGACCGACGACGAGTGGCTCTTCGCCTCGATCCCGAGTGCGTCCAGGCGGCGCAGGACCTCCTTGTTCGGGAGGCCTGTGTCCTTGGCCAGTTCGTACACGCGGACCTTGTTGCTCACGCGTTCTCGCTCCTCACGGTCCCCTCCGGGACCTGGTGGGCCTCCACCATCGCGCGCGCCCCTTCGAGCGCGAGCGTGGCCTCGTCAGCCGTCCCGCCTCGCAGCGCCCGGCGCAGCGCACCAGCGTCACGACGCGAGGTCATGTCGATGCAGTTGGGGTCGGGGCAGACGTAGGCGCCGCGACCGGGAAGTCGCCGCCCTGCCTCGCAACGGATCCCCCACGGCGTCCGTGCGAGACGCAGCAACTCGTCCTGCGGCCGGCGTCGACGACAGCCCACACAGGTGCGGACCGGCGTCCGGGGCGCCAAGGGTACTTCCTCCACGGTCATGGTCGGATGCATACGGGTCGACGACGTCGGCGCGTCCGCCACCCACCGGGGGTGGGGGCACGCCGGCGCGCTAGGTCCCTGTCGCCGTCTCGTCCTCGCTGGACGTGTCGGTCTCGTCGGGCACGTCCACACCGTCGGCATGGATGGTGACGTCTGGGTCTTCGGCCACCATCGCCGTGTCGCGCACGGCGCGGGCCGACTCGACGGCTTGTTCGATGGCCCGCTCGCCCTCCTCGGACAGCGGGTTGCCGAACTCGTCGATGAGGCCTTGTTCGAACGCCTCCTGGAACGCACGCTGCTCCTCGGCGAACTGTGTCTCAGACTTGATGTCGATACGCCACTGGGTCAGCCGCGCGGCAAGGCGTGCATTCTGGCCTTCGCGGCCGATCGCCAACGAGAGCTGGTAGTCGGGCACGACGACGAGTGCGGTGCCGTCGTCCGGATACAGATAGACGTTGCTGACCTTCGCGGGTGACAGGGCATTGGCGACCAGCTGCTCGGGCTCGTCGGCCCAACGCACGATGTCGATGCGCTCGAGCTCCTCGTTGTGCAGTTCCTTCTGGACGCCCCGCGCGCGCTGGCCACCGGGGCCGACACAGGCGCCGACGGGGTCGACGTCGGCATCGTTGGACATCACGGCGACCTTGGTGCGGTGGCCGGCTTCGCGTGCGATGCCGCGGATCTCGACGATCCCTTCCTCGATCTCTGGCACCTCGAGCGCGAACATGCCCACGACGAACGCCGGATGTGTCCGCGAGCACACGATCTGTGCGCCACGCAACTGCTTGCGCACCTCGATGACCACGGCACGGGTGAACGCACCGTGCTCGAGGCGCTCGTTGGGCACCTGCTCGGAGTAGGGCAGCAGCGCCTCGGTCCTGCCGAGCTCGATGAGGGTCACATTGCCCTGCTGGCTCACCTGGCCCGAGACGATGTCGCCTTCACGCCCGGCGAACTCTCCGTAGGTCGCCTCGCGCTCAGCCTCACGCAGCCGCTGCAGCAGCACCTGTTTGGCGGTCTGAGCGACGATGCGTCCGAAGTCGCTGGGCTCCTCCTGCCACTCAGAGACGATATTGCCGTCGTCGTCGAGCTCCTGCGCGTACACCGTCACCTCGCCGCTGACACGGTCGACGGACACGCGCGCCTCGTCGGCGGTGGCCTGCGACGAGCGCTTGTACGCCGAGGCGAGCGCGACCTCGAACGCCTCGACGACGGTTTGGAAGTCCAGGCCCTTGTCACGCTCGATCTGTCGCAGCGCGTCGATGTCGATCTTCATGGGCGGGCCTCCTCGCTGATCACCACGGCAGCACCACCCGGCCGTGGTCGACGTCGGCGAGCTCGATACGCCGCTCGTCGCCGTCGATGTCCAGCACGACCCCGCCGTCGGCGATCCCCGTCACCGTCCCCCGCAGTTCACCACCGTCAACGAGCTGCGCACGCACGTCACGACCGACGTTGCGTGCGAAGTCCCGCTCGGTACGAAGCGGCCGGTCCGCGCCAGGCGAGGTGACCTCGAGTGTGTAGGAACCGGGGACGGCGTCCGCAGCGTCGAGCGCATCCTCGATCCGTCGCGACAGCAGTGCGATCGCGTCCACGTCGAGCGCCGCGTCGGGGTCCAGATCGAGGGTGTCCGCCACGACGCGCAGCACACGATGCGGCCCTTGGCCGCGAACCTCGACGTCGAGGATGTCGGCGTCGAGGGACGCCGCGATGTCAGCAGCGAGCTCGCGCACACGCGCGGCCAGCTGCGCATCGCGCCCGCTCGCCATCGTGGCACCTCGCCTGCTGTCGTCGGCCTGCACCCGTCCACGTGAACGGCCGGCCCGCGAGGGCCGGCCGCCGCGTCGGACGT
>JBJHAX010000041.1:0-3720 GCA_050480705.1 Nitriliruptoraceae bacterium | reverse complement strand
CCCCGGGGCCGCCCCCCCCCGCCCCCCCTGGGCCCCCCCCCCGGGGTGCCCGCCCCCCCCCCCCCCCCCGCGCCCCCGGCGCCCCGGCGGGCCCCCCCCGCCGCGTCGGACGTCCGTTGTCGGGTCCGGTCCGCGGCACGCACACCGGGGTGGTCCGGTGCGCGTCCGGTCCGAACGCGCGAAGCGGGCCGCAGGACGGCCCGCACCGCTGACCGACGACGGTACCACGCACGATGAAGGGCCGCCATGCCGTCGCAGGAGCAGGCGCTCGGCGTCGTGATCGGCGCCAGCAGGCGAACGACGCCAGTTTCCGGGTCGACAACGCTCGCGTATGACAGGCCCGGTACGGCGGTCAGACGACGCTCGGGGCGCCTTCGCCGCGCTCAGCACGGATCTCGTCGGCCATCTCGGTCGCGAAGTGCACCATGGCCTCGACGATGTCCTCTTCGCGCACCGTCGCGATCTTCTCACCCTTGCGGATGATGTCGCCCTTGCCGTTGCCGGCCGCAACACCGAGGTCTGCTTCACGTGCCTCGCCGGGACCGTTCACGACACAGCCCATGACGGCGACGCGCAACGGCGCATCGATGCCTTCGAGCCCCTTCTGCACCTCCTCGGCCAGTGTCCACACATCGACCTGGGCCCGGCCGCACGATGGGCAGGAGACGACGTCCAGGCCACGCTCACGCAGATGCAGCGACTCGAGGATGGTGATGCCCGCCTTGACCTCCTCGACAGGATCAGCTGACAGCGACACGCGGATCGTGTCGCCGATGCCTTCGGCAAGCAGCGTGCCGATGCCCACAGCCGACTTGACCGATCCGGTCTTGAGCGGCCCCGCCTCGGTGACACCGAGGTGCAGCGGATAGTCGGTGCGGTCGGCCAGTAGACGGTAGGTCTCGATCATCACCCACGGGTCGGAGTGCTTCACGCTGATCTTGGTGTCACCGAAGTCGACGTCCTCGAGCAGCTGGACCTCGCGCATCGCCGACTCGACCATCGCCTCGGGGGTGGGGCCGCCGAACTCGTCGAGTACCGCCTGTTCGAGGCTGCCGCCGTTCACGCCGATCCTGATCGCCACCCCCGCCTCTGACGCCAGGCGTCCGAGCAGCGCCACCTTGTCGTGCTTCTTGATGTTGCCCGGGTTGATGCGAACGCCCGCGCACCCGGCCTCGATCGCCATCACCGCGTACTTCCACTGGAAATGGATGTCGGCGATCACAGGGATCCGCGCGTGCTCGGCGATCGCCCCGAGCGCTTCGGCGTCCTGCTGGCGCGGGACCGCGACGCGCACGATGTCGGCACCGGCCGCTTGCGCCGCCGCAATGGCCTGCAGCGTCAGGTCGACCTCGTGCGTCGGCGTGACCGTCATCGTCTGCACCGTGATCGGTGCGTCGCCGCCGACCTCGAGCGGGCCGAGCCGGATCTTGCGCGTTTGGCGACGCGTGGGACCCGCCGGCGCGGCCGAGGACTGCGCGGCGGCGACGGGGGGCGTCGGCACGATGGGCAGCGAAGTGGTCACGGGGTCTCCCGGCGTGTCACGGGCGTCGACGAAGGTAGCGGTGCGCATGGCGCGTCGTGGCTGGGGACCCGACGTCCACACTTGCCGTTCACCCGAGGCGGATCGGATCGGTGATGTCCATCCACAGCAGCGCCAGCACGATCACCGCCAGCAGCGCGAGCACCGGGACCGCAACAGCGGCGAGTGCCCGCGGGTCGAGCTGGTAGTCCTCACGGCGTCCACGCAGGCGCCGCACGAAGTTCACGGACCGCTCGATGCCGAGTGCGGCGAGATGGCCGCCATCGAGCGGTGGTAGCGGCACCAGGTTGAAGATGCCGATGAAGACGTTCACGACGGCGATCAACCCGATGAACAGCACCAGACCCAGCGCGTCGTCACCGACCTGCCCCGCGATCGATGCCGCGCCGACGAGCGACACCGCGCCTTCGACGGATCGTTCCTCCTGCCCGGTGGCCTGCTGCAAGATGTCCATGATCCCCGACGGGCTGAACACGCTGGCCAACGCCGAGAGCGACCCGGTGAACATCGGCACGAACCCGCCTGGATTGCCCAGACTCGGTTGGCCGAGCAGCGCGTGCTCCATTGCTGCAACCGGATCCATCCGTTGCAGGTCGAGCTCCGGCACGAATCCGACCACTCCCACGACCTCGGACGTTTCGGGGTCGTCGGTGGGCTCGGGCACGACCGTGAGGTCGACCAGAGCCCCGTCGCGTTCGACGACGAGCCGTGTCGGGATCCCGGGGCGTGCCCGGATCTCGTCACGCAACTGCTGGTAGTCGTCGGAGACGACCCCGTCCACCTCGACGACCCGGTCGCCCGCCACCAGGCCGGCGTCGTCGGCCGGGGCGCCGGGGTCGACGAACGCGACCCGGGTATCGAACCCGCCGGTCCATTGCGGCAGGAAGGCGTAGGCGCCCGCGAGCACGGCGATGGCGATCAGGAAGTGGGCGAGCGACCCCGAGACGAGCACGACCGCGCGCTGCCAAGCCGGACGCTCGTGGAAGAACCGACCGGCATCGCCGTGGACGAGCCGGTGGGCCAGATCGCCGACGCGCTCGGGAGCGCCGGCCTCCGTGACGAGAATCTCGTGCAACCGCGCACGCGCGTCAGCCGGTGCGTCGCCTGGGGCCACCACGGCACCTGTGCGCCGCACGATGCGCTCGACGACACGGGCATTCGCACCGCGGGCTGAAGCGGCACGTGCGAGTTCGTCGAGGTCCGCCGCGGTCACCGTGGCGCCGTCGGGGTAGACCTCGACGGCCAGCGGGGGCAGCCGCTCGTCGTCAGGGCTCATGCCGATGATCCGGACGAACCCACCCAGTGGCAGCGCCTTGACCCCGAACTCGGTCTCGCCTCGACGCGTCGACCACAGCGTCGGGCCGAAGCCCAGGAAGAAGCGGTCGGCCCGCATGCCGAAGCGCCTGGCCGTCAGGTAGTGACCGAGCTCGTGGAGCATGATCGCCAGCACGATGCTGGCGACGAACGCCGTGATCGCCAACGGACCACTCATGGCGCGACTGTCCTGCGGTCGTGGCGCACGAGCAGTTCACCGGCGCGCCGGCGCGCCCACGCATCAGCCTCGAGCACCTCGTCGACACTGACCGGCTCGGCGGGGCGCTGGCTGTCCCATGACTCGAGCACCTCGGCGACCAGTGCAGTCACGTCCAGAAATCCGACCCGATCGGCGAGGAACGCCTCGACGGCGACTTCGTTCGCCGCGTTCATCACCGCCGGGTAGGTGCCGCGCCGCCTGCCCGCCTCCTCGGCGAGGTCGAGCGCCCTGAACGTCGCGCGATCGACAGGTTCGAACGTGAGCGTCGTCGCCGTGGACCAGTCGCACCGCACGAACGCGTGATCCAGACGTTCGGGCCAGCCCAGCGCGAGCTGGATCGGCAGGCGCATGTCGGGCGGCGACATCTGTGCGAGCGTCGAGCCGTCGAGATACTCCACCATCGAATGCACGACCGACTGGGGATGCACGACGACGTCGAGTGCATCCCAGGGAATCCCGAACAGTTCGTGCGCCTCGATCAGCTCGAGGCCCTTGTTCATCAGCGTCGCCGAGTTGATCGTGATCATCGGCCCCATGTCCCACGTGGGGTGCGCGAGCGCCTCCTCGGCACGAACGGTCGCGAGTTCATCGAGCGTCCAGCCACGGAACGGCCCTCCGCTGGCGGTGAGGACGAGTCGTGCCACCT
>JBJHAX010000040.1:0-18529 GCA_050480705.1 Nitriliruptoraceae bacterium | reverse complement strand
GCACCACCAGACGTGCCGCCCGCGCAGCGAAGCGCTCGCCGAGCCCGCCGCGCACCCAGTGGTCGTCGAGGACCACGATCTGTGTCGCACCGGCGCACGCCTGGGCGATGAACTCCTCGGCCGGGTCGCTCACCCACGGGAGATCGACCAGCGTCGTCGAGTTGGACAGTCGTGGGTGGCCGATGATCGCGTGCCACGCTTCGGTCAGCAGCACCGGTCCGTAGGCGACAACAGTCAGCGTTCCGTCGCCGACGTGCACGACTGTGCCATGACCGGAACGGGGCAGCGGCTGCGTTTCGAAGGGCACCGGGACCGGCACCGGGGTCATGCGCAGGTACACGCTCGCGTCGTGCTCGGTGGTGGCCCACGCGAGCGCGTCAGCGACCTGTCGCTCGGTGGACGGTGCGATCACCGTCACCCCCTCCAGGGAGCCAAACAACGCGATATCGCGGGTGGCCTGGTGGGAATGGCCCGGTGCCGCTGGGATCAGTCCAGCGAGCGCCCCCATGTAGATGACTCGCCGGCCTTCGCCGTGGTTGTTCGCGATCTGTTCAGCGGGACGCTGTGACAGGAAGGACGCGAAGCTGTTGACGACCGGCAGCATGCCTCCGGCTGCGAGCCCGCCAGCCTGGGAGACCATGTCCTGCTCGGCGATTCCGCACTCGACGAAACGGTCCGGGAACGCGTCGGCGAACTCGACCAACTGGCAGTCCACCATCAGGTCCGCATCGAGCACCACGATGCGTTCGTCGCGACGACCGGCCTGCATCAGCGCAGCGCCGTAGGCCTCCAGCAGGCGCTGGGGCTCCACTGTCGCTGCGGGTGCCGGCGCGTCGGACCGGTTCACCTCCTCGAGGGCGGGCACGCCGAGCCCGAGCGTGGAAAACCGGTCGGAGAGCTCGGCGAGCAGCACGTCACGGGCCTGTTCGTACTGGTCCGCAGGAAGTGCTCCTGAGTGGAACGGGTAGAAGCGCTCGTTGGCGGGTCGGCTGGTGTGCTCGAGTTCGGTGACGCCCGCTCCCTTGCGAGTCTCGGCGATCACCACGTGCGGCTGGCCGCGGTCGTGTGCAAACGCCTTGGCGATCTGGCCGATATCGTGGCCATCACATCGTGCCGTGCTCCAGCCGAACGCCCCGAACTTGGCCTCCAGGTCGCCGAGGTCACTGACCTTGGCGACCGCCATGTCGGACTGCAGCCTGTTGTGATCAACGACGACGGTGATTTCGCCCATGCCATCGCGGGCGGCGGTCGCCAGCGACTCCCAGATCTGGCCCTCCTGCAGCTCGCCATCCCCGGTCATCACCACCACCCTCCGATCACGGCCCGCCAGCCGGTCGGCACGGACCAGGCCCTTGGCCTTGGAAATGCCCATGCCGAGCGAGCCGGTGTTGAACGAAACTCCGGGAGTGCGCACGTCCGGGTGTCCGGGCAGCCCGCCGAGCCGGCGCAGCCGTGTCACGAGCTCCCAGTCAAGCCGCCCGAGGCCCAGCATCACCGCGTAGAAGCCGGGGACGTCGTGGCCCTTGGATGAGAAGTACACGTCCTCTTCGTCCAGATGCTCGAGCACGAGCCAGCTCACCACATCCAGGCTGGAGAAGGTGCTGCCGATGTGTCCGGATCCGGCTAGGTGAATCATCCCGAGCGCATTGATCCGGCAGAGCGTCGCGAACGTCTCGGTCACCGTACGCGCGGGTGCGTCGACACCGACAAGGCGCCGGACCTCGGAGGGTGGGACGAAGGTCGCGTGGTCGCCTGACGTGCCCATCTGGTCACCCACGTGTGTGCTCCTCGGTGTCGTCGGTGATTTCGCCGAATGGCCGTACGTCGACGGCTGGGAGCAGCGACGGATCGGCGGCAACCAGCCGCTGGAGGCGCTCCCAATCCTCAGCGGTGTTCACGTCGAACCCGTCGGGCGGCAGGTTCTCGAACGCCACGATGCGCTGTCCCGCGATCGTGCCGTGATGGGTGACGCATCGCGTCCAGGCGATCTCCAGACTGGCGTTCTGCACCCACACTTTCGGCAGGAACTGGGTTGGGCTGCTGTGCCATGGCACCCCTTCCACCTCGCCGCCCAGCAGCGGAACCAGTCGGCCCCTGTCGATCGTCCACATCTTGCCCGGATGCTGGCTGACCGGCTCGACCGCCCGGAGCGAATCGGCGTGGTCGTCGGCGAGGAAACGCGCCATGGCATCGGTGATCACCTGTGGCCCGCGAAGCGGGCTGGTCGGGCGCAGTATCGCGAATGCCTGCGGTTCGCGCCCTCGGTCAGCGAGCCAGCCCAGAAGATGAGAGATCCATCCGATGTCGGGGCTGTCGTCGCGTGCGAGCTCCACCGGACGCAGGAACGGAACCTCGGCGCCGTAGTGACGGGCGATCTTGGCGTAGTGCTCGGCGTCGGTGGACACGATCACCGAATCGAACACCCCGGACGACCGGGCCGCGCAGATCGTGTAGGCGATCATCGGATGACCCGCCAGGACCCGAACGTTCTTGTCGGCGACCCTGCTCGAGCCGGAGCGGGCCGGGACCAGCGCGACCGCACGAATGTCGGTCGTCGCAGTCACGGTGCTGGCTCGTCGACCCACAGGTAGACGGCCTTGAGCTCCGAGTACACGTCAAGGGCCTCCGTGCCAGGTTCGCGGGTGCCGTTGCCCGATGCACGGCGTCCTCCGAACGGCATGTGCGGTTCGGATCCGTATGTTCCGCCATTGACCACGGCTACCCCGGCCGAAACCTCTCGGGTGAAGTGCATCGCCCGGTCGAAGTCACGGGTATGGATCGCCGCGGTCAACCCGTAGGGCGAGTCGTTGGCCAGCTCGAGGGCAGCGCGGTAGTTGGGGACCCGATAGAGCTGCGCGACCGGCCCGAACAATTCCACCTCCGACAGCTCATGGTCTGCGGCGTCGATCTCGACCACGGTGGGAGCCAGGTAGTAGCCGCCGGCATGGGCATCATCATCGAGCCGATGCCCTCCGGCGAGCACCCGCGCCGTTACACCGTCCACCGCCGCCAACCGGTCCGTGATCCGGATCAGCGCACGCTCCGATATCACCGGCCCGAGGTCCACGTCGTCGTCAGGGCCGACCTGCAATTCGGCGGTGCGCGCCAGCAACGCGTCCCGGAACTCGTCGTAGATCCCTTCGGTGGCCACGATGCGGCTGCCGGACGCGCAGCGCTGGCCGGCGTTGGAGAACGCCGATTTCACTGTCCAGTCCACGGCCTTGCCGAGATCCGCGTCATCGCACACGATCAGCGGGTTCTTTCCCCCCAGTTCCAGCGACACGCGCGCAAGCCGACGTGCGGCGACCTCGGCTATCTGGTGGCCGACCGCACTGGATCCAGTGAAGCTGATCACCTCGACGCGCTCGTCGGCGACGAGTGGCGCACCCGCCTCGTCGCCGAGCCCGTGGACGACCCCGAGCACTCCGTCGGGCACCCCCGCCTGGCGAGCGAGCTCCCCGAACGCCCAGGCGGTCGCAGGGGTGTCCTCCGCGGCTTTGAGTACCGCTGTGTTCCCACAGATCAGTGCGGGAAACACCTTCCATGCGACATTTGCAATCGGGGTGTTGGCCGCGATGATCAGGGCGGCAACCCCGATCGGTTCGCGCACCATCGAGACCTGCTTGGTCGAAACAGCGCTGGTCGTTGTTCGCCCGTACAGCCGGGCGCCCTCCCCAGCGAAGAAGCGGCCGAGCGCGATGGCGCCGCCGACCTCGCCGCGGGCCTCGCTGGGAGCCTTGCCGGTCTCGGCTGCGACGATGGCGGCGATGTCTCCTGCGTTCGCTTCGAGCAACTCGGCGAGGCGGAAGAGGATCTCGCCACGTGCTGGGGCCGCCGTGTGTGCCCAAGCACGCTTCGCGTCGCAGGCAGCGGTGACCGCGGCGTCGACATCCAGGTGGTCCGAACGGGCGAGCTTGCACAGGACGGACCCGTCGTGAGGCGCGTGTTTGTCGAGAGTGCCTCCCGAGGTAGCCGGTCGGGGTTCGCCGCCGATGAGGTTCGGGATCACCTCGGGCGGGGTCAGCTTCTCGGTCGTGAATGTCACCATGCGGTCCAACCACCATCGATGACGACGTTCGATCCAGTCATGTACGAGGCGGCATCCGACAACAGGAACACCACCGCACCGTCGTACTCGTGTTCGTCGGCCATCCTGCCAAGTGGCACCCGTGCGGTGTAGCCAGCGAGGAATTCCTCGTCCTGATCGGCGCGCACCCCGCCGAGGGTGAGTGCATTGACCCGCACACCTTTGTCCGCCCAGTACACGGCGAGATAGCGGGTCAACCCGATCAGTGCCGCCTTCGAGGTCGTGTAGGACACCGGCTTGTAGAACCCGGCACCCGCATCGTCGCGCAGGTGCGCATAGATCCGCTGGTCTGGAGCAACCAACCCGTAGATCGACCCGATGTTCACGATCGAGCCCCGCCCGGCCTCGGCCATGGCACCGCCGAACACCTGGCAGCAGCGCACCACCCCTTGCACATTCACTTCGGAGACCTGCGCGAACACCTCGTCCGGGTAGCTCTCGAACGCGCCACTGACGTCGTCTGAGGCGCTCGGCGGGTTGTCCAACGCCGCGCAGTTCACCAGTCCGGTCGGGGAGCCCGCAAGCTCGCGGATCCGCTCCAGCGCCTGCTCGAGGGACGCGCGGTCGGTGACGTCAGCCTGCACGAAGTGCGCACGCTCGCCGAGGTCGGGACAGGGGACCCGGTCGAGCAGCACGACCTCGGCACCAGCGTCACGGACCGCCTGGCTGAACGCGCCACCGAGCTGGCCGGCCGCACCAGTGACGACCACCACCTCGCCGTGAAGATCGAAACGTGCGCTCATGCCAGCGCCCCGTGGTGCTCGCGGGCGGCGACGATCCGGTCGCACACCTCGCGCACCGCGCCGTACCCGCCGGCCGCGGCGGTCGTGTACAAGGCTGCGCCACGGACAGCGTTGTGCGCGTCGGCAACGACGATCGGCAGGCCCACGAGCTCCAGGCAGCCAAGGTCGTTGATGTCGTTGCCGACATACGCAGCTTCGACCGGGTCGATGCCCCGGTCGGCTAGCAGCTCCTCCAAGTGCGTGCGCTTGTCCGCGATTCCCTGGGCACATTCGACACCGAGCTTGGTACAGCGCACGGTCACGACCGGGTTGGTTTCGGTCGAGAGAACTATCGTCTCGACGCCGATGCGTTCCAGGGAGGCAAGTCCGAACCCGTCTCCGCGCCAGCAGCGCACGTACTCGGTCCCGTCGTCACCGACGGTCACCGTGTTGTCGGTCATGACCCCGTCGAAATCGAAGATGACGATGCGCACCGATGCCCAGTCCGGCGCCTCGCCGGAGGTGCCCGTGGTCACGCCAGGGTCTTCTCATCGAACGGTCGCTCGAACGCGATGTCCTCGGTGAGGGTGCGGCCGATGACCTCGCCGAGCCGGTCCGGGGTCATCGCCCCGCCTGGGGAGCGGGCGAGGATGTCTTCGACGGTGACGATGTGACCGGCGGGCAAATCCCGGGCGGCAACCAGTTGCTTGGACATCTTGCGAATCGGTGCAACTTCGGATTCGTATGGCGCCTTCACCCCATCACCGAGCGCGACTTTCAGCCGGCGCAGGTCACGCACGAGCTTGCGCAGGCCCGCGGGCTCCAGCGAGAACGCGTGGTCGGTGCCCTTCATGGTGCGGTCAAGGGTGAAATGTTTCTCGACCGCACGGGCGCCCAGCGTGTATGCGGCGACCGGCATCGCGATGCCATTGTCGTGGCTGGAGAACCCAATCACCGTCTCCGGGAACTGTTCCCGGTAGGTGGTGATCACCCGCAAGTTGAGTTCATTCCAGTCGGGCGGGTAGCCGGCGGTGCACTGCATGACGCACACGTTGTCGTTGTGCTCGCGGGCGGTGTCGTGCGCGCGAATCGCCGCGTCGAGTTGCCCGCCACCCGTGGAGATGAACATCGGCTTGCCGATCCTGGCGACGTGCTCGATCAGTGGCAGATTGCGAAGGTCACCAGAGGCGATCTTGAAGGCGGGAACGTCTATATCGGCAAGCATGTCCGCGCTGGCTTGGTCGAACGCGGTGGAGAAGAACAGGATGCCGATGTCGTCAGCGTGGGCCTGGAGGTCCAGGTACTGCGGGCGGTCGAGCTCGAGATGCTCGCGGTGCGCGCCGTATGTGTCCGCGAAGCTGTTCGGGCCGGTGTAGGGGCTGTCGAAGAAGTCGCGGGTGAACAGAGCACGATTGTCGCGTTTCTGGAGCTTGACCGCGTCGGCGCCACATTCTTTCGCGACATCGAGGAACTTGTGCGCCAGCTCCATGTTGCCCTGGTGGTTATGTCCCACTTCGGCGATAACGAAGCAGTCACTCGTGTCGTCCAGCACCCGGTCTGCGATATTCATCGCACGCTGGTGGTCGTGTGAAGTAGGCAATGCGGTCGCCTTTTGCGAGGTACGGTGCCGGGGTCGTGGCGTGCGACTCGTTTGTCCTAGCCGGTGTTGGGTGCCCAAATACGCGTAGCAGCTTCGCGGCGGGGTCGCCGACACCGTGCCGAGGCTACCAATCGCTCGGGCGATCCGTTGGCTGGTGCGCAGTCCGGTCGAGGCAGAAACAGTGGCGCGGTCATCGAGCCTCCCGTTCGCACGCTCGGTGCGCGTGAAGTGCGTCCGGCTACGGTGGACCGTGTGACGACATCCGCGTCTCTGGGTGGCATCCAGGCACAAGCGGTCGTCGTTCGAGGTAACAGATCGAAGGCGGGGGTTGACGTGGCTCTCGCACACGGGAACGGGACGAACTCCGATCGGACTAGCGTGATCGGCAATGCCAGACGTGATGGGCAGTTTCGAAATGGCTGATCGAGGCAATCGTGGTGATCGTTTCGCATACGCACCGCTTCATTCTCTTGTCGACGCGCAAGACCGCAAGTTCGTCGGTTGAGGCTTCGCTTGCGCAATTCGTCGGACCAGCGGATTGGATCGCGATTACGAAGGAGATTCCGCGCGTCGAACACCCCTTCTTTCGTTGCTTCGGGACGTCGACGACATGGGTTCCCAAAGAACGTGAACTCAAGAAGTGGCTTGCGCGAACCGGCATGTTTCCGGCCCTTCAGCTTCGAAAGCACCTGCCAGCTGCGATCGTCAGGGAGATCGTAGGAGAAGACGTATGGCAGTCGTACTACAAGTTCGCTGTTGACAGGGATCCCTGGGATCGCTTCATCTCGCTTTGGAGGTGGCGCACTCGCTCAAACGGACTTAGCTTGGACGCCTACCTGGACGAAGTCGAACACCTCGCACGCGAGTACGAATTGGATCCGTCCATTGGGAACACGTGGTCAAACTGGCCAGTTTATGCGATCGGGGACGATTTGGCAGTCAATCATGTCGTCCGCTATGAGCGGCTCATTGATGACCTCCGAGTCGTGCTCGACCGGCTTTCGCTCGACTGGGACGGTCAACTGTCACATTTCAAGCGTCGTTCGAGTGGCGATCGGAGCGCTGACAAACGCGCGGGCCTGACCCAGACCCAGATCGACCGGATCGGGCAACTGTATGCGCGTGAAGCGAAGGCCCTCGGATATCGCCCGCCACCTCCTTCGTCATGACATCTGATGTGACGCTGGGCGGTGCGCGGCCGGGCGGCTCAAGTCCGTCGGGTTAGCCCGACGACGTCCCGTCCTAGACGGCGCACCCGGGCTGCCGGACGGGCGTCGATCGTCTCAAGCGAGCGAAGTGTCGTGACGACATCACGTGGGGCGAGCCCGGGAAACTTCTGCGCCCCGGCCCGTCGGGCGTCGGCGCGCCCGAATTGTCGCTTGACGGCCTGTCCGGCGCGGTACACATGGGTCGCGGCCTCACGCGGGCTGGACGTCAGTCGTCGTTGGATCCCCGATAGCGCCTGCCCGCCGACGGGTTCGACGTCGAACGTGTCGAGTAGGTCGAGGATAGATCTCGAAGAGATCGGTCCATCCGCGTTGATTAGGTAGGGGCGCAGGACGTCGCGTTCCGTTGCGGACAGCTCTGCGCGGCCTTCGCTTGCGTTCACGGTGTCGATGACTGCACGTGCGGAGTGGATGTCCCGGCTGACCCGGTTGGGCAGATCGGGTTCATCGACCTCCTCTCCGATCGGGTTGAAGCGCAGGACCGGGCGGCCGAGGAAGCGACCCTCCATCCCGGTCGTACAACCGGTGTGCACGACCACGCTCGCACGCTCGATCCACTCAGCGGCGGTGCGGTCGGAGGTCACCGTCACGCCATCGAGACCTCTGAGCCGCTTACGCCAGTTGTCGTGGTCCTCGGACGGGTGCGGACGTATCACGATCGGAAGGTCGGCGGACGTACGTGCGAGTTCGTGCACCAGGTCGACGTACGCGTCGTACAGCTTGGTGTAGGCGTGTCGCCGGAGTTCGAGGTCTTCGAGCGTCCACGCCTCCGAGTCGCGGCGGGCGAAGCGTTGCTCGAACGGTCGGCGGTACAACCGACTCTGGTTGCCCGCCTTGAAGTTCGTATTTATCAGAACGAAGGGCCCCTCTGGGCATCCGGGCAACGGCCCCCCCGATCGCAGCGTTGCCCGGTAGTGCGTGTCGAGCAGGTCGAATCGAGGGCTTCCGACGGCAGTTATCCGCCCGCCGATCTCCGGGCGTGCAGCGTCGATGGTCGTGCGCTGATACTCGCCGAAGACGAGCACGTTGTCCACGAAGTCGAGCTCTGCCGGGTATCGCGCGAGCAGCTCGTCGTCGCTACGCACGACCAGACCCTCCTGGTGGTATTGGAGAAGGCGTAGGCCCGGGAACTCATCAGGGTGTGCCGGGAATCGCTCACCACGCTTGCCGGAGGTCTGTATCAGAACGCCGCGTCCGATCATCTCGCTGCACATCCAGGCTCGGCCCCGGCTGGCCAGCACGACGTCCCAACCCCGGTCCATCGCATGATGTGCGAACAGGATCTGGCTGGGCAGCTCGCGGCTGACGGTTTCGATGCCCACGAACAGCATGCGTCGATCAGTCATCGTCGCCACCAGATCCTGCGCCCGGGTCACGCCGGCGAGCGACCCCTGCATGGATGCTATCGGCGAGACGGGTTGCGACGTCGGCGGGGGCGTCCGACGGACCGATGGTCAGGTGGACCGTGCGCACTCCGGAACGCTCGACCTCGTGCACGGCCGAGGGCATCTGCGCCCTCCTCGCTTCCCACGGCAGCTTCACCGCTCCGGCGGCCTGCGCTGAGGCCGTCGGCTCGAGCCCCGAACCCTGATCGGAGGCGGCTGGATCCTGGGACTCTTGGGCAATGTCCGCGCTGGTGTGCGATCGTTGCAGCACGACGACGCACACGCCGAACTCGGCGTAGAGACCGACCATTCGGCGCAGCGTGCGCGCACGTGCGGCCTCGGATGCCCATGATGCGGCGAGCAACAGGTTGAGCGGGCCCTCGTCTAGGACGAGGCGTTCACCCGAGCGCGCGTGACGGTGCATGTGCGCCAGCGCGAGCGCAACCTTCGTGGCACGACGCAGTTTCCACCTGGGTGAGCCATTGATGCCGTGGGCGACACCGCGACCGACGGCCAATACGGCTGCACAGCGGCGAGGACGAATCACCAGTGTGAACACGGTGGCCAGCGCTGGCTTCAGCCTGGCGTTGTCGAGGCGTGTACGGAACCCACCGGCTGGTATGGCGAGGGCCAGTGCTTCGACGGTCGTGGACTTGCCCACGCCGGGAAGTCCGAAGAGCTCGACGACCCCCGGCGGTCTACGACTTTGCGAATTGGTCGTCATCGCCGCCCCGTACGTGCGGCTTCGTTGATCAGCCCGGCCCAAAGTTCGCGAACACCGGCCGGTTCGAGGTGCCGGACACGTTGCCTGGCACGGTGACCGAACTCGCGGCGCAGCTCCGGGTCCCCAATCAGCCGGGTGAGCTGGTCGGCGAGGTCGTGGGCGTCGCCGCAGCGGAACACCAGCCCGGTCACGTCATGCTCGACGAGTGACCGGGCGCCGACGATCGTGTCGGCAACGACGCACGGCAGGCCGTTTGCCATCGCTTCGAGCAGGGCATTCGGCAGCCCTTCGTACCGTGATGCCAGAACGAACACGCCGGCGCATGCAAGGTGGGGCGTGGGGTCCTCCACGAACCCGCGCAGGCGCACCCGCCCGTCGAGTTTGCGCGCCGCGATGTGTGCCAACAGCGAGGAACGTTTCGGGCCGTCGCCGATGACATCGAGCGTCCAGTCGGGTTCGCTGTTACTTATGAGTGCCAGCGCATCCACGATCGTCGACTGGTCCTTGTGGTCGGTCAGTCGGCCGATCGTGACAATGCTGCGGCTGGCGCCAGGGTCGCCGTGAGTTGCGGGGATCTCGACCGCGTTCGGTATGCACGCGAGTTTGCGGGCAGGGACGTACGGCCGCATCGCATCGACTGCGACGTCGGTGTTCGCGGTAACGCTGGCTGCGAAGCGGTACAGCAACCTGCGGCCGAGCCGAATCGCCGAGGGCTTGGGTACCTCGCGGGTCGGGTCGTTGCGTTCGGAGACGATCGTGCGCCTACGTGACCCGAACGACGCGAGGATTGCAAGGAGATTCGCCGTGGTGAGGAAGGAAATCACGACATCGACGTGGTGACGGCGGAGTGCGCGGCGGGTGCGGCGCAGGAGCCGCGCCAATCCAACGATCCGCATCGCGAGCCCGGTCGAGGCGTAGTTGGCCTCGTCGAGGTCGACGCCGAGGATGATCCGCGGCACCTCCAGCGATGTCGCATACCGGTCGGCGGACGGGGGAGTGTTGGTAATGATCAGGGTCGGGCCCCGGTGCGGCGGGTCAGAGGCGAGTGCTGCGGCGACCCGCTCCGCGCCACCGCCTTGGAAACCCGCGAGGAGGAGTATCGCGACCGTCGGGACCGAGCGCGCCTCATTGACCACTTCGGTCATCGTTCGCGAACTGCTACGTCGCGCGGCACGACCGTCCAGCGGGGCGCACCGAACAACCGATCGAGCTCATGCGCGTACGTCGGTGGGTCACTCGCGAGCACCTGATGCGCCTGCTCGTCGACTTCGATCGACCCCACGTCCAGCAGGTTGCGCACGAAGTTGTGGTTGCCGATCGGGTCCTGCATCGCGAACTGCTTGCAGATCTCCACCGGCGACTGATGGGTCGCGCGCGCGCTCTCGAATCCGTCGTGATAAAGCTCCGGTGAGGCGTACAGGGTCGCGTTGAAGACACGGATCCTGGCCGGTGCGAAGTGCAGCAGGTCGAACAGCACCATCTGGAGCTTCTGGTAACCGTTGGGCTTGGCTCCGAAGAGTCCGTGGAGCCGTGGCGTGAACGACGTCCGGATCGGCGGCCCGACGTAGCGCGTTGGGTGGCCCTTGGTGCCACTCCGGTCTGCAGGCGGGTTATTTCCCGCCTGCATGTCGTCCTCGGTGACTGCGAAGCGCAGCCCGGACGGCAAGAGCACTGCGTCGCCGTCGACCGGCAGGTTGTGCCGTAAGCGGCGGGGGGAACGATAGTAGGACACGTCGGTGCGGGTTCCGGCGCCCGAGGGGTCACCCGAAGTTCCGGGTCCGGCGAAGTTCAAGCGGACGACGATGTCGTGCGAGTCGATCTCATCGCCGTGCGGCTTGGGAGATGGCGATGGTCCGACGACCGCCACCGTCCGCCCCGCCACGAGATCGGCGAATTGTTGGTCTTGCGACCTGAGGTGGCTTTCACCTCGATCCGCCACGTTACGCGCGCCTTCGCCGAGCGCGATGAACGCTACGAGCGGCTCGGGCACGGGAGGGTGCCGGCCGTCACCTTCGATGCGTGCCAGGAGCTTACGAGCGTGGCCGGATTCAGCCGCATCGGCGGCAAGAGCTGTCGCGAGGATCAGTTCGTCCCGTGTCGCGCCTGGCCGGTTTCCCGCGGTCCAGGCTGCGGTGCGGGCATGCACGCGCGCAAGAGTGCTCGTGTGCACGAATCCGTGCGATGCGAGCACGAATCGAAGGCGGAGCCACTCGAGCCCCGTCGCCAGCCCAGGATCTGCGCGCTCGATGTCGTCTGCGAGCGTGACCGTGATGTCGTGGAAGCGACCCGGGTCTTCGGTGACCTCGACCAGTGACTCGGCAATGGACGCACCGAGCGCTGTGGCGAGTCGGGGCGCCGCCAGTCTTAGCGAACTGCGCGTGTCACGTCGCATCGTCGGGATGTCGCCTTGGATGCGAGCAGCGACCGACTGATTGACCGTGATACGCAGCAGTGCGAGGGCCCGCTGGTCGTCGGAGAATCGCTCACCTCCGAGGCGGGCGATGCGTCGTACTGGCCGGCGAGCGAGTGTCGGGCCCACAGCCGTGGCGAGGGCACGAGCGTACTTGCCGCGTCGTAGGTAGTGCAGTGCCGAACGACGTTTCACGTCGGGGTCCGTTCAAATCGTCGATTCATCCGAACCCGAATGCAGATCGACATCGTGGTCACGTGCGCGTGGTGCGTTCCAACACGGACAGGTACTGGTCGACGACCGTACCCGTGCGGTACGGGTCCACTGCCACGTCCGGTCGGACCGGCCAACGTCCGCTGTCGAGTTCCTTCGTGAGGGCCTGTGCCGTCGCGTCGACATCGGCGACCGGCACGAGGCTTCCCCATCGCCCGCCGTCGAGGATCTCGGCTGGACCGCTCGGGCAATCGGTCGCAACCACGCGTGCGCCGCAGGCCAGTGCCTCTATGAGTACGGTCGGAAGTCCCTCGTACTGTGAGGTCAATGCGAACACGGTTGCCCGGTGCATCCATGGAAAGGGGTTCTCCTGGAATCCCGGGAATAGCACGTATTCGCCCAACGCCAGGTCCTCGACGAGCTGCCGCAACCGCCCGCCCTCCTCCCCCTCACCCAGAATCGCGAGCTTCACGTTGACGCGCGACTCTCGTACATGAGCGAACGCGCGCAGCAGCGTCTCGTGGTCCTTGTGTGCGACGAGCCGTCCTGCGCTGAGAACGAGTTCGGCATCGCCGACACGCCTGTTCCAAGGGGCCGGCAACGGCTGCGATTCCTTGTCTGCGAAGTCGTCGTGCACAATGGGGTTCGGAATGGTGATGATGTCGGAGCGATCAATGTGCAGGAATCGCGCAAGATCATCGGCAACACCGTCGGACACCGCGACGATCGCGTTCGCGCGTCGGTAGGTGCGGCGCATTAGCGCGGGGGTGATGTGCCGGCGCCGGAGCGTGACTGCGTCGGCGCGCTGGCTCGACTGCGTGTTGCGCTCGGTCACGATGACCCTGGCGCTCGATCTTGCCAGCGAACGGGCCATCACGGTGATTACGTTCACCGCGCTCCCGGCCGAGATGACGGCGCGCGGTCGGGACGTGCGGATAAGCCGTGCCAACGGCAGGATCGCCGACTCCAACTTGGTGCGAGCCAGGTCCAACACGTCGACGTCAGGCGGGACCCATGCGCTGACCCGCTCGGAAGCGTCGACAGCAACGACGGTTATCTCGATCCCGCGCGCGTGCAATGCGCCCGCGAGGCGGAGCATGTTGCGCTCTGCACCACCTCCACGCAGATGCTCGATGACCAGCGTGACGGGGCCTGGCGGCCGCATGACGTTCATCTGTCGGGGACTCCGGCGCGCAGGAGCGGGCGGGTTCGCGTATAACCGCGCTGAAATGCGACGCTAGCGGGCGCGTAGCGTGAACTAACCTCGACGCCCGTGCGAAGCACAGCTCGCATTGTCCTCCCGACTTCCGACGCAGGCTGGGGTAGGCGTGTATCAGGACGTCGTGTTCCACTGTGGACTCCAGAAGACCGGGTCGACTCACCTGCAGCGCCATGTTTTCCCACACATGACGCATGGCACGTACGTGACAGTCAGCCGGTTCCGCGACATCGTGGACGCAGTCGCGGCAGCGCCGCGACCGATACTCATCTCTGACGAGAACTTGTCAGGTAGCCCAGTGAGTGGTTCGTACTGCGATGTTCGTGAACGTCTGCTGAGAGGTGTCGCGCAGGCCTACCCGGGGAGCAGGCTGCTTCTCGTACTACGTGAGCCATCCGCTCATCTCGAGAGCCTCTACCACCAGCATGTGATGAAGGGTGGCACCGAACGGTTTCCGGTGTGGTTGGAGCAGGCGAACGTCCTCGACGCGATGGACCTGAATACGCTCATCGATGCGATCGACGACATGGAGTTCTCTGCAGTGCTGCTGCTCGATTATGACCAGCTGCGCGAAGACTTCGGTGGAGCTGCCGGCCTTGTGGAGCGCTTCGTCGGCACACGGTTCGACGGGTCGCAGGAACGACCTTCGAGCAGGTCAAACGTGAGCTTGAAGCGTGCGGCCGCCCGTACCATCAGGGTCGTCAACCGTTTCATCGATTCGCCGCGCAATCCACGTGGTCGGGTCAACTCGGCTGTAATGCGCATCCTGCGGGTTGCGCGCCTCCATCCGGTCGACATGATGCACCGGTGGCCCGGCCGGTACCTCAACCGTTGGGGTAGGCCCGCGATCGAGCCAGTGGAGCTCGCCGAGCTTCAGGAGCATTTCGAGTCGTCATGGGTCCGTGCACGTCAGCGGATCCGGGAGGGGCACCGACCGTGGCTGCCGTGACCAGGGGATCAGCCACAGCAGTCGTGGGTGCCGCCGAGGACACATGGGGAGGATGTCCGCTGTGGCTGGATCGGGAGGGGATGCAGGACGTGGTGGAGGTCCGAGCATGAAGGTGCTGGTCACAGGAGGAAGTGGCTTCGTTGGCAGCCATGTCGCGGACGCCCTCGCGGACGCCGGTCACGAGGTGACCGTCCTGGACCGCGACCACTCGCCGTGGCTGCGCGATGACCAGTCGGAGGTCATCGGTGACGTGCTCGATGCCGACGCGATTCATTCCGCAGTCGCCGACGTTGACGTTGTCTACCACCTCGCAGGTGTGGCCGGCTTGGACGAGGCACGAGAGGACCCGCGACGGGCCATCGAGGTCAACGTCATTGGCACCCTCAACGTCCTCGAGGCCGCTCGCGATGCCGGGGTATTCCGCTTCGTGTTCGCCAGCTCCATCTACACCTTGTCACGATCGGGTGGCTTCTACAGGGTGTCAAAGAGCGCCGCCGAGGAGCTCGTCCGCGAGTTCGGGCGGACCTACGACCTTCCGACGACGGTGCTTCGCTTCGGTTCGCTGTACGGGCCACGAGCCGACGGGGAGAACGCGATTGCTCGGCTGCTCCGGCAGGCGATCGAGGTGGGCCGCATCGACTACTGGGGTGACGGGACAGAGATACGCGAGTACATCCACGTCCAGGACGCTGCGGCGATGGCTGTCGATGCGCTCGACGAGCGGTTCGTCGGTCAGGTCATCCATCTCGCCGGCCGGGAACGCCTTACCACCGCCGAGCTGCTCGCGATGGTCGACGAGATGCTCGGCGGGAACCTCGAGATCAACCTGAGTGCGACATCGGTCGCCGGCCACTACCGAATCACCCCGTATGCGTTCGATTCGTCGCGGGGGATACGCCTGACGCGTGAGACCTACATCGATCTCGGTCTCGGGCTTCTCGACTGCATGCGCGACATCGAGGCTGCGAAGGAGGACTGACCCGCCCGTGGCGCAGCGGTTCGGGCCCCGAAGTGCCCCGGCGCGTTGTAGCCTTGGCTGTTCGAGGATCCTGCGAATGCAGGTGGAACCAACCCGGAGGAAGGGTCAAGGTCCATGACCGCAACCATCGTGCTGATCGTGATCGTGGTGCTGCTCGCCGGCTGGGTGATCGCGGGCTACAACCGGCTCGTGCGCTCCCGGGTGCGTATTGACGAAGCCTGGGCCCAGATCGACACGCAGCTGCAGCGTCGCCACGACCTGATCCCGAACCTCGTCAACACCGTCAAGGGCTACGCCGCCCACGAGCGCGAGACGTTCGAAGAGGTCACTGCCGCACGCGCCAAGGCGCTGACGGTGCAGCTGCCCGGCGAGGTCGCCGAAGCCGAGAACATGATCACCCAGGCGCTCGGGAAGCTGCTGGCCATCACCGAGAACTACCCGCAGCTCAAAGCCGACGCGAACTTCCGCCAGCTCCAGGAAGAGCTCGCCCACACCGAGAACATGGTGGCGGGCTCGCGCGGACACTACAACGCGTCGGTTCGTGCCTACGACGAAGCGCGCAAGGTGTTCCCGACCTCCATAATCGCGTCGATGTTCAACTTCGAGGATCGCGAATACTTCGAAGTCGAAACCATCGAGGTGCGTGGCGCACCGACCGTCGACTTCAGCTGACCCGCGGCCACTCACGGTCGTAGAAGGCGTTGCACCATGGCGCGCGGTGGCGGACTCTACGACGAGCTCCAGCGGCAGAACCGGCGGGCGACCCGGTTCCTGCTAATCGGCGGGGTGGTGATCGCCGCCGTCCTCGTGTGGGTGATCGCCGGCATCGCGATGGGGCCCGCGGTGCTCGATCCGGTCATCGGGGTGTCGATCACCGCGATCGGCACCGTGATCGGGCTGCTGTTCACCTTCATCGCCTACCGCTCCGGCCCCGCACTGGCGCTGCGAGCCGCCAAGGCGCGTCCTGTTTCCCGCCAGGAGGCGCCCGAACTGCACAACCTCCTCGACGAGGTATGCGTGTCGGCGGGCATCCTTGGCACCAAGCCGAAGCTCTACATTGTCGACGACCCGGCGCCCAACGCGTTCGCGACCGGCCTGAAGCTCGAAGACAGCCACATCGCGGTCACCACCGGGCTGGTCGAACGCCTGCCCCGCTATGAGCTGCGGGCGGTCCTCGCCCACGAGGTCGCACACATCGTCAACGACGACATCCGGGCGGTCACCGTCGCGGTCGCGACCGCCGGGCTCGTCGCACTGCTGGCCGACGTGATGGTGCGCATGATGTGGTTCGGCGGTGGCCAGCGCCGCAGCAGCAACAACCAGGGCGGCGGCGCGCAGGTGATCTTCCTGGTGATCGGGTTGATCGCGCTGATCGTGGCGCCGATCGCGGCTCAGATGATCCGGTTTGCCGTCTCGCGGCAGCGTGAGTACCTGGCCGACGCGACCGCGGCAGACACGTTGCGTGACCCACAGTCCATGGTGAACGCGCTGCGCCGCATCGGTGGGGACACCACCTCACTTCAGCGGTTCGAGGTGGCTACGGCACACCTTTGGTTCGAGGAGCCCAATGAGACCCGCGGCAAAGGTGGGGCGGCCAAGATGGCCCGCCGGTTCGCCACCCATCCGAGCATCAGCGAGCGCATCGAACGGCTGGCGACACTTAATGCCGGCACGGTCCGCACCGACGCGCCGCTGCCGCCGGTCGACCGGCGGCGGCAGGAAGAGCCTCCGCCACCGCCACAGCAGCCCCCGGCCGGTCCACACGGCTTGCCGATCCCACCAGGTATGCCGGGTTCCGGCCAGGTCCCCGGACTCCCGGGCTCCGGCCCGGGGATGGGCGGCCAGCCACCCCCGCCCCCAAGCGGCTAAAGCCGGTCGGCCGCCGGCGTGCCATTGGTGGATCGCAGAACATGGCTGAGCCGACAGGTAGGGCCGATGGCCACCTCCGCCGCACCGCTGGGCAGGATTATTATGTTCGAAGCTTGCATACGGTACCAATTCTGATACGTAGCTGGCCGGAGGACGCTCCGGAGTACCGCATATCGTGTGCATTACGACTCGAGCGCAACTGCCCGCGCAATTGGTGGCTACGGGGTTTCCGAGGAAGCCAGACGGGGTCTGCCATGAAGAATCGTGTCAACTCGGTGCGCCATGTGATGTTCTGGCTACTGCCTGCGAACTGGCCCGAAGCCGTGCGACGCCTGCGTGATGCACGTCCCGCCCGGCGTTGGTGCAGGCAGCATGCCGTTCACTGGAAGCCGACGGATTCGTTCGAACGCACCTTTCCGGACGAGGTAGCTGAGGCACGCCTGCGTGTCGTAGCAGCCCCGTTGCGATTCGGTGGGTCGGGAAACGTGGACCTCATCTACGAGCTCTGCGAGGAGATTGAGGCACGTCGCGTCGTCGAGACGGGGGTCGCCTACGGATGGTCATCCCTGGCGATCCTCACCTCGATCGTTCCACGGGGTGGACACCTGTGGTCAACCGACCTGCCGTACCCCTACCTTCGTGGTGCCGAATGGGTTGGGGTCGCTGTCCCCAACATCTACCGGGATTACTGGACCCTGTTGTCCGGTCCCGATCGTGAACAGCTGCCGGTGGCGCTTGCTGCCGCAGGTCCCGGGACGCTCGACCTTGCCCACTATGACTCGGACAAGTCCTACGCGGGGGCATCGTGGGGCTACGCGCAGCTGTACGAGGCGCTGCGGCCCGGTGGCGTGTTGGTCGCCGACGACATCGACGACCACCTCGGTTTTCGAGATTTCACCGAACAGGTCGGTGTCGAACCGACGGTGATCGCGTACGGCGGCGGTCATCAGGGGGTCATCCGCAAGCCGAGTGGCAGCTGACACCTGGGTCGGTTAAGCGCCCTGCTCGAGGCTTGTTCCGAGTCTGCGCAGTGATTGGCGTTCGAGGGGGCGGACCATGTGGTAGAGCATGGTGTCGCCGGGGTTGTCGCGGGTGAGGCGTTCGCGGAGTTGTCCGTCGAGTGTGAGGACGCGTGGGTGGTGGGTT
>JBJHAX010000039.1:0-18822 GCA_050480705.1 Nitriliruptoraceae bacterium | reverse complement strand
GAGTACATGCGGGGCCGCACGCCCCTACAGGTCCTGACCACCCACCGCGACCGCGCCGCGGCCTAACCTGACACGCACACCCGGAAGGGTTCGTCTGTCACCTCAACCCGTGGCGCGGAAGCCCTAGGGTGCCTTCGACGGATGGTTCGAGCGTGCGCTTCTCCCCGGTTGTCGTGTCGAGCAGGCCGAGCTGGCAGTCCTCGTCGGTGTCGGGTTGTTCGCACGAGTGCACCAGCGCGATATTGCCGCTGGCTGCGACCGCGGCCCCGGCGGCGAGCTCAGTCACGGTGCCGTCCTCGGTGAGCAGGAGCACCCGCTGCGACCCGGGCTCGACGTGCGACCATCCTTCACCGGCCTCATCCGCGTCCGGGTCAGGCTCGAGCAACCGATCGGTATTGAGCAGCACGGCACCCGGGATGGTCGCGATCGGGAAGGGTCTGCAGGGGGTTCGGTTGACATGCAACGTGGGCTGATGCCCCGGTTGCATGTCGTGATGGCGAGATGCCGAGACACGGCATCAGGGGTCCCTACGTGTCGCGAAGAACTCGTGGCAGGCGAGGCCCGGGTCATGTCCGCCGAGTGAAGGTCAGATGGGTGATCCCGGTCGGGGAGGCGACCGTCTCGATGGTGTAGCGGTTCTCGAGTTCCTCGAGGCCGTCCCAGAGGCGGACGCCTCGTTCGAGGACGATGGGTACCTGGACGATGTGCATCGTGTCGACGAGGTCGTCGGCCAGGAAGTCACGCAGGATCGTCGGGCCGCCTCCGATGCGCACGTCGAGGCCGCCTGCGGCCTCGCGTGCGAGGTCGAGGACCTCCTGTGGGCTGCCGTGGACGAAATGGAACACGGTCCCGCCCTCCATCTCCAGCGACGGCCGGGGGTGGTGGGTCATGACGAACACGGGCGTGTGGAACGGTGGGTTGGGTCCCCACCAGCCACGCCACTCGTCGGGGGTGCCCAGGTCGGTCCACGGGCCCGACTGCGGACGGAACTTGCCGCGGCCCATGATCTCCGCGCCGATGCCCGGGTCGTGCTGCTCGGCGAATGCGTTGTCGACACCGACGGTTCCTCCGGACCTGCCGAGGATCGGCGCGCCGAACCTTGTCGCGATCAACCACTCGACGAGCCGGTGGCCGGCATGCCCGAACGGCGCATCGAAGCCGAGCCCCTCGCCGGTCGCGAAGCCATCGAGTGAGATCGAGAAGTTGTGGACCCGGATCCGTGACATGGATGCCTCCTCGGCAGTGGCGTCGGACGCCGTCGCTTGGCGTTGCGTGTACGGGTGGACGTGACAGCCTGCCCGGGATCATCGATCACAAGCGATCGCAGGAACCAGATGGTGCTGGAACACGCCATCGTCGCGCCTGCATGGCCTGACCACAACCGGCCCGACGCAGCAGGTCCACAGCGGGCTGCTCGACGCTATGGCGATGGGCGTCTGCGACCTCACGAGCGGGCCTGCATGATCACGGTTCGCGTGCCAGTCCCGGCGGTGACGGCGAGATCGGGCACCGTCCTGGAGTGACTGGCCATGACAGCACCTCTCAGGACGCCGCCCTTGTCGCGTTGGCCCGGATGGCATCACGCACCCAGACGGTCAGGCCTGGCTCGAGGGCCTCGTAGGTCGCGGTGAACCGCGGATCCTGGACGTAGCCCTCGCCGAGCTGGACCTGCATCTCGTGCGAGCAGTCGTAGAACCGCGAGCAGATCTGAAGACGGTGAGCCTCGACGGCGTCCATCGCTGCCACGCTGTCCGCTGCCTGTCCTTCGCGGTACACCTGCGCGATCCGCTGCATGATGGCTTCCGATTCGGCCTTGAGCTCCTCCCAGTCCTGCCGCGTGTAGTCACCGGTGCGCCGGCGGCTCTCGCGGTAGGCGTCGGTGTCGCCCCACTGCTGCTCGGCTTCGGCCTGCAGCTCGCGGTGCTGCTCACCGAACACTTCGAACATCGCCTCGTCGGTCATCGTCTCACCTTGCTCGTGGGCGGCGATCGCCTGGTCGACCGCCGTGATCATGTGTTCCAGCCGCTGTGCCTGTGACACGAGCAGTTCCCGCTGGGTCCGCAGCGCCTCGCCGCGGTCGAACCCGGGATGGTCCAGCAACTGCCTGATGTCACGCAGCGCAAACCCGAGTTCGCGGTAGAACAGCACCACCTGGAGCCGTTCGAGATCACCCGGGGCGTAGAGCCGGTAGCCGGCCTCGGTCCGTCCCGAAGGCACGACCAAGCCGATCTCGTCGTAGTGGTGCAACGTCCTGATCGACACGCCTGCGAGCGCTGCGACCTCACTGACCGTGCGCATCACATCCTCCACCAGCGGCTGCGACACCAGGATGCAGCCTCACGCAACGTCAGAGTCAAGGCTGCAGGCCACAGGCACCGTCCAACCATGCGCCTCTGCGCCCCCACCCGTCCACGCGGCATCACGATGTCGACGCCGTTCGTTGCCGAACGCGTGCGGTGTTGTGCGTTCGTGATCCGTGGGCTCGTTGGGAATCGTGGTGGAGCCGAACGAGGTGACACGCACGATACGGTCGGCGGGCAGCTCGGACGGCCACGTCGACCCGGACCGCTTCGGCGCCCGATCGCGGTGCGGAAGGACGGGTTGATGAACATCTCGGCCTGGCCACCGGACCCGGTCATGGCAGCCGAGCGGGCCCACGCCCGGGGGGACTGGTCACCCGGCGTGGTCTGGGGGATGCTCGCGGCCCGGACCGTGGGCTTCGCTGTGTGCCAGGCAGCCGTCGCCGTTGCGTACCTGGTGGCGGGCAGCGTCGACCCCTGGACGCGGGCGGCCGCCTGGTGGCAGTTGACGGCAAGTGCCACCAGCGCGGTGACCTTGGCTGCTCTCGTCTGGCTGTTGCGACGGGAAGGGCAGCGCTACCGAGATCTGCTACGGCTCGATCGGACGTCGTGGCGGGCAGATCTGCTGCTGACGATCGGGCTCGCGGTCCTGGCCGCCGGTTTGGCCCTCGGACCCAACCTCGGCCTTTCCCTGTGGCTCTACGGCGATGCGCAGGCCGCGAGCGAGCAGTTTCTGCGTCCCCTGCCCATGGCCGCCGTCCTGGTCGCGCTCGTGGTGTTCCCCCTGACGGTCGCGGCGAGCGAACTGCCGATCTATGCCGGCTACGTCCAGCCGCGGCTCGAGGTGCTCACCGATCGGCGCTGGCTGGCGGTTGGCCTCGCAGCCGGCGCGCTCGCCCTGCAGCACGTGACCCTGCCGCTGCTCTTCGACTGGCGGTTCGTCGCCTGGCGCGCCCTGATGTTCGTGCCGTTCGCCGTTCTGGTGATCGTGGTCGTTCGCTGGCGAGCACGCCTCCTGCCGTACCTGCTGGTCGTGCACCTGCTCGCCGACGTTGCCGCGGCCACCCAACTGGTGTCAGTGGATTAGTCCGACGCCGATCGCACGCAGTGATCGCGTCGCGGTGTCCACTCGAGCGCGCTGCCGGGATCGGGTTCGATGGTCACCTCGTGCTGGTCACGCGGCGAGGCCCGTGCACGTGCTCAGGGCCGGTCAAGCGCGCTGTTGGATGCGGATCGGGTTGCCGGCCGGGTCGCGCACCGCGCAGTCGCGGGCGCCCCACGGTTGGTCGGTCGGCTCCTGCATGACCTCCGCCCCGGACGCTTGGATGCGCTCGAAGACGCTGTCGAGGTCGTTGCTGGCCAGCATCAGGCTGGCGAACGTGCCCTTGGCCATCATTTCGGTGACGGTGCGGAGTTCGTCCTCGGTGACACCCGGTTCGGCGCCCGGCGGGTACAGGACCACGTTCACCTCTGGCTGTTGTGGCGGGCCGACCGTGTTCCAGTGCATCCCGCCGTACTCGACCTCGTTTCGGACCTCGAAGCCCAGGACGTCGCGGTAGAAGGCGAGCGACGCGTCTGCGTCGCTGTGGGGAAGGAAGGTCGAGTGGATGATGAGGTCCATGCCGTCACCTCGTGACGTGGTTGTGGTCGAAGACGGGCACGCTAGAGACGGCCGGACGCCGCCGCTTCTCGATTCCTGATCGGTCGTGTGACCTTCTTCGCCACGCACGGGGGCATCCCCGCCATGTCGTGCGCGGCCTGGCGCCGGTACACGCTGGGTGGCACTCCGACGAGCTCAGTGAAGCGCGTGCTGAACGTGCCGAGCGAGGCACACCCGACCTCGAAGCAGACCTCGGTCACGCTGAGGTCGCCGCGTCGCAGCAGCGTCATTGCGCGCTCGATCCGCCGTGTCATCAGGTATGCGTACGGCGTCTCTGCGTACGCGGCCTTGAAGGCGCGGGACAGGTGCCCGGCTGACATGTGCGCCCCGCGGGCCAACTCCTCCACGTCGAGGGGTTGCGCGTACTCCCGGTCGATGAGGTCCCGGACTCGGCGCAGCCGCTCGAGATCGTCCAGGCGCTGAAGAGGCGCCGGTGCAGCACCTTCCTTGGTCCCTTCGAGGCGCATCAGCCGTCCTCCGCGGCGCGTGGGTCTGCGGCTACCAGAACTCGGCGCCCACCCGGGCAGTGGCGGCCTATTCGCCTTCGTACTTGAACGACACCTTGACCTTCGCCCGGTAGGCGGACACCTCCCCGTCCTCGATCGTCATGTCGAGCTCGGCGATCTCGGCGACCCTCAGGTCGCGCAAGGACCTGCCGGCGCGCTGGACGGCTGCGGTCGCGGCCTTCTCCCACGACTCGGTACTGGTACCGACCAGTTCGATGACCTTGTAGACGCTCTCAGCCATGACGCTCCCGTCGTCGTCGAAGGCCCTACTGTTGTCGCTGCGGTGCCCGCGGTCAAGGGCGAACGCTGCGTGGTCGGTGCCAACTCAGCGTCGAGAGGGTCACGCCCGTCAGGGCGGTGTCTGGCTGGGTGCCATCGTCGGCGGCTGGCGTCAGGTCAGCCAGCGTCGGGTAGGGCTGGCTGACCCTCCTGGTCGCGGGGTTGATGAAGGTCGTGGGCAGCGTGGTGCGTGTGGGCGGTGGCCAGGAGTTCCTGGGACATGTTGCGGGGGCGGTCCGCCATTCATCGTGCTGTTCGGCGAGCACTGCATCGCGGGTGCCGAGCCGCATGCCAACTGGCATCGATGGCGGTGAGCGCCGGGTAGGCCTTCGTACACGGAGATCCGTGTCTACGATGAGTTTCGCCTCGCTCGCTCGTCTCCCGTAGCAGCACCGTCAGGAGAGGCGAGAAGACATCCCTGATCGTGATGATCGCCACACGGCCGGTTCCTGACGTCTGCTGTCGATCTGCGCCACCGACGCTGCAGCCGTCGTCACGGTAGGAACGAGTCAAGGAACGGACGATGCAAGAACTGCTGGCGGACTTCATCACGACGCTCGACGGCTACGCCGCGGCAGAGGGGTGGCCCGCATGGTGGGGGCTCGAGGGGCCCGAGTACCTGCAATGGCTCGGTAAACAGCCCGAGGCTGCCTACACGATCCTCATGGGCGCGACCACCTACCGCCTGATGTCGGGGTTCGCGGCCAGAATCGACGCATCGACGGACGGACCAACCGACGAAGACGCCGTGAACAGTGCACTCACCGACACCCCCAAGGTGGTGTTCTCGTCAACGCTCGAGGCCCCCTTGTCCTGGCCGAACACCGAGCTGGTCAGCGGGGACGCCATCGAGGCCGTGGCCGCGATGAAACGGGACGGCGCCAGGCCCATGCGAACGCTCGGCAGCCTCGCGCTGTGCCGGTCGCTGCTCCAAGCGGGTCTGGTGGACCGGCTGCGTATGGTCGTCTTCCCCGTCATCACGGGCGCGACCGGCCAGCGCCGGATCTACGACGGCTTTCCCGATATCGGCCTCGAGATGGTCGACAGCCGGACCTTCGACGGCCGACTTCAACTGCTCGAGTACGTCCCTTCCGTGCTCGCGGGTCGTCCCCGTCCGCATGCTGCTTGGTGATCACGCACGCGCTCGACGGTACGAATCTTGCCGGCCAGGTGATCGCAGCCGGCCTGGCGGACGAGTTCGAACTGTTCATCGCGATGGCCGTGCGGACCGTCGACCTGCCACGCGTGCCCATGGCTGTCAGGCGTTGCGTTCGCTGGCGTGGGCGATGTCGTCGAGATCTTGGGCCAGCGCCTTGCGGGTCGCCCCGGCGACGAGACGTCCGAGTGTCGCCGCGAGGATCCTGCCGCCCAAGCCGGATGGCTGACCTTCGAAGCTCATGGTCAGGGCCGTGCCGTCGGTGTCGGGGGAGAGGCGGAACTTGCTTCGGTAGTGGGCGCCGCCGCTGTCTGCTTCGACGACGTAGGAGCGCCCGGGATCGACCGAGGTGACCTCCATGGTTTCGCTGGCAGTCCGGCCCATCATGGTGCGGGTTTCCGTCCAGCGCGTGCCGACGTCGAACTCCGCACCGGTGTGCAGCTCGACCGACTGGATCGCACGGATCACCTCGGGTGCATGCGCGAGATCGGTCAGGACGGACCAGACCCGGTCCGGTGGGGCATCCACGCGGCGGCTGACGATCATGGCGCGCATCTGGCTCCCAACGGTGCGGCGATGCTCGGCACGCTATCCCGGCGTGCGTGCATCCGATCCAGCCGTAGACGTCGGATCGTTGCCGGCCATCAACGGTCGCGGAGGCCCTTGCCCTCACGGATGCGTGGCACGATCGTGTCCACGCGTCGCCCGCGGGTAGCGGCCTGCTTCGCCCCGGCGACGTACAGGTTGTACTCGCGTTGGCGACCGGGAGTGAGCTCGTCGAATGACGCAGCGAGCTCAGCATCCTCGGCGAGCCGTTCAGCAAGTTCCGCAGCAATTCCCTCGTCAGGGCGTGGTGGCACGTTGGTGCCTGCATCCTCAACGGCGATCGCCTGTGCGACCAATGCGGTGACGGCATCGGCATGCGCTGCGACCTCATCGACCGATGTGAACAGCATCCTGCGGGCAGCGTGCGAGTTCGGTCCGACCGTCTCGAGGATTCCCGCAGGATCATCGAGCAGGATGCCTTTGAAGAACATCAACGCCAGATTGTTCGAGAACTCCTGGACGATCGCGATGTTCGCGTCGCTGTATGAGTAGCAGGGCTTGCCCCACTTGATCTGCTCGTCGAGGCCGGCTGCGAGCAGCAGGGACCGAAGGGCCCGAATCTCGGCAGGCCATTGCTCGCAGGCGTCGAGGTAGGCGTCAACGTCGGGGAACGGCTTCATCGCGTCATCTCGCTGTGCATGATCATGGAGCTTCGTGCTCATGTGCGATCTTCGAATCACTGACGTCATTGGCCAACGACGCCACGATGGTTGCCACACAGTGTCGCACGTCCCAGGCGGGCTCTGCCGCCCACATTGCGCTCAGGGTGGCGGCATAACTACGGTCAGTCGCCCTCGCGGGCCCTTGGCGCACCCCTACGGGCCCGAGGGACGGACCGAGACGACGCGCACACGATGGGAATGATGATGACGCGACAGGCGAAGATGACGACATGCGCAGCCGCGGCGATCGCGCTGGTTCTCGCCGCATGCGCCGACGCAAACGGCGACGTCGAGGACCCAGGCGACGAGGCGGCCGCAGCCGAGGAAGCCCCCGAGGAGGTAGCCGACGAAGGCGACGCCGCGGCTGCCGAAGGCGGACAGCCCGACGACCTGCCCGATGAGTGGCCCGAGGAGCTCCCGGTGCACGAAGGAGTGGAGCTCAGCAGGGTGATGGTCGAGGAGATGGGCGACGGATCGCTGCTTCTCACCGTGCAGTACCGCACGGAGGAAGACACCGGGGAGTCGCTCGCGTTCTTCGAGTCGCTCGCCGACCACGGGTGGGACGTCTCCGCGGAGGAGGGCTCGGAGGGCATCAACCGCTTCGTGGACGCGCGCCTCGAAGGGCACGGGTGGAGCGTGTCAGCCAGTTTCGAGAACCAGCTCTACACCTGGTCGGTGTCAGAACAGTAGGCAGGGCGCTGGGCGGCGTGCTCGGCGTCGAGCGCACCGCCCAGCGGTCCGTGTCAGTCGGTGATCTGGAACGCCGAGGCTCGACGACTCCACTGGTCCGGATCGATGCCGTGACGTGGCTCCACCTCCACGTCGGGGTGGTGGACCTCATCGAGGATCTCCACCTCGAAGGATCCGCCGTCGTCCAGGCTCGCCTGTCCGGCGTGCACGGCCGAGGCGCACACCGGTGAATTCGTCCAGTAGACGTCGGTGCCCCAGATCCGGGTGTCGGTGCGCCCGTCGCCCGCGGGCGGGCACGCGACCGTGAGCAGATCACCGACCTCGAGCCCGTGCACGTCGATCAGGCTGCGCACGGTCGTGACCCAGTCGACCTCGACCGCCCCGTCGGGAAGCTCGCTGCTGACGTGCGCTGACCATGGCGCGTACACCGAGCCGTCCACCTCGCCGTCACGCACCTGGCGCGTGTGCTCCGCGGTCAGCGCCGAGCGGACGACGGCCAGGTCGCCTGTTGCCCACAGGTCGAGGATGCAGTTGCTGAGGATCGGTTCGTTGTCGACGCCTGCGGCACGGCAGACGGCTTCGGCCCGGGCGATCTCGGGGTCGTCGCGGTCGAGGTCGTCGGATTCGATCCCGTCGGCCGGTGGATAGTCTAGGTCGGTGAACGTCGCGGTGCTCTCGCCTGGTGCATAGTCGAAGAGCGATTCGTCGTCGCTGATGCGCCAGCTGTCACCGAACACGTCGTAGCGGATGCTGCGGTCGGCGATCTCGCGCCCGAGTTCCTCGCCGTCACGGGTGACGAAGCCGGTCGCCTCATCAGGGTGGGCCGCCCCGAGCAGGCCGACGAACCCCGGCGTTTCGCCGTCGAGGTCGACGTAGACGTCGAGGAAGCGGTTGCGGCCCAGCCGCAACAGAACGGTGACGGTGTGGCCCTGGTCGGTGGTGACCTGCAGGCGCGTGTCATCGAGCACCCAGGCGGCCCAACCGGCTTCCCGCAACGTTGCCTCGAGGCGATCTGCGTCGACCGGCTCGCCGTCGACCCGCGACACCACCTCGCCGTCGTCGTAGACCACCGTGAGGCGTCGATCGTCGGAGGCGATCGCCACGCCGGTGTTCCAGCTCAGTCCCCGCGGACTGGCGGGCTCCATGCGGACCTGGACCTCCAGGTCGTCGCCCGCGGTCAGCAGGAATTCACCGACGAGGTGGAAATTGACGATGTTGCCGTCGTAGGGCATCAGGTAGGGATCGCCGTTCGCGCCTCCGCACGGTTCGTACCAGCAGGTCCCCCCGGGCGGGTCCGGATCGTCCGGCGGGCAGGTGTCGCTGAGGTCGCCGTTGCACAACGCGCTGTCTAAGCTCGAGTTGCCGCCACCGCCCGGAAGGAAATTACGGAACCAGTCGCCAACGCAGGACAAGCCCTGGCAACCGATCAGCGCGTCGCCCATGCCGTCGACCATGTCGTTGGCTTTGGCCGGCGGACGTGCACGGTGCGAACCCTCGACGACCGGTGCGAGTTCACCCTCGATGTAGCCGGGCTGCATCTGCCCCTCGTCGTCGCGGTAGCCGAGGTACGCATACCGGCCGGCCTCGAGCCGGTCTGCGAGCATCTCGACCCCGTTCGAGTTTGTTTCCTGTTCGGGGTCGTTGGTGGGCAGCGTCTGGAGGAAGGCCAGGTGGTAGGTGAGGACGTCGCCTGCCTCGACACTTTCGAGTGCGGTGACGTCGATGTCGAGGCGGTCCTGATACCCGATGGGAGGTGCACCCTCGTGGGCGGATCCGAGAATTGCGAGGGCGCGGGCGTCCTCGAACTCGAGATACCCCGCGACGACGTCGACGTCCTCTCGGGGCTGCTCATCGGGCCCCAACGGGCCTGCATCCAGCGCGTCGACGATGTGCAGTGTCGCGCCGCCGGGCAGTTCGACGACCTCGTCGACGGCGGATTCCAGCCAGGTGAACAGCTCGTTGCTGATCTCACGTGTCCCCTCGGTGTCGATCACCGCGAGGTCTTCGAACAGCCACAGGTCCTGGACGTGGGCGGTGCTGAGTTGCGCGACCTGGGTCGTCGAGGGCTCGTCCGGGGCCGGTTCAGCCGCGTCGTCCGTGGTTGGCTCCTCGCGTTGCTCGTCCGGTTCGTCAGCGCCGGTGCAGGCGCCCAGCATCAGCGCTGAGAGGAGCAGTCCGGTCAATGTCCACAAGCGTCCCACGTGTCACCCCACCGGTCTGGAAGGTCGCCCGGCGGTCGAGGTTGATCGGGGAAACGGCAGTGGCCTTGCCTGCCGTGGCGACCGACGCCGCGTCGGTTCGCGCGCAACGTGCGTCCCGCCGACTGCACCGCCAGGTCCAGCCCGAAAACGTGTGATCACGCAGAGAAACAGCGCGACCACCCTGCGTCAAGTGCGCGGCCTCGCTCGTCCAGACCAGCCGGTTCGCTCGAGCAGGCGAGCCCGGCGTTCGAGCTCTTCGTCCGTCGGTCCCTCCGTGCTGGCGACGGCGAGCGCAACGGCATTATCGCCACCACCGGAGCCGAAGCGGTGGCTTGAGGCGATTCTCGGGTTTCGGGGGGATCAGCGAGACCAGCAGGGCAGGTGCGGCAGCGACGAGCAGCGCCATGTCGCCACCGACGTGGGTGGCAAGGACACCGAACAGGCTCGGACCGACGATGAATCCGGTCGCGATGAACACGATCGCGAGGGTGAAGCCGGTGGTGGGGCGATCCCGGTAGACGTGCTGGCTCCAAATCACCAGAAGGGCGAACCCGGTCGTGAAGCCCACCCCGAAGAGGGCAGCGGACCCGAGGGCGACGGCGGCCGATCCGGGCGCGGCGAGAAGTAGCAGTATCGACCCGCCGATCAGGACGAGCATCACGGCCAACGGTCGGCGTACACCGTGCCGATTGGCGATGCTGCCCCCAAAGGCGCCAACCGAAGCGCCGGCGATCCCCAGGGCCGCCCACATCGCCGGACCGATCCAGGTGGCCAGCCCGGCGTCCTGGGCGGTGACCGGCGCGTA
Source organism: Nitriliruptoraceae bacterium (assembly GCA_050480705.1). Taxonomy (GTDB): domain Bacteria; phylum Actinomycetota; class Nitriliruptoria; order Nitriliruptorales; family Nitriliruptoraceae; genus JBJHAX01. Next base: position 7,957 of record JBJHAX010000039.1, on the reverse strand, counting down.
CGCGAAGTAGGCGCCGCAGGTGATCGATATTCCGAGCGCGACCGTCAGCATCCGCAGCGACCGGGGGTTGAGGAACCAGCTCAGCCGTGGCCGTTTGTGCCCCGAGGTCCGACCGGCGCTGTCGGGCGCCAGTACCCGCCACGCTGCTGCCGCGGCGATCAGCCCGATCGCCGCGAACGCCCACCACACGGCCCGCCATCGGTCCCCGGCTGTGAGCAGTAGTGCGCTCGCGACGACCAGGCCGACCGGTGAGCCGGCATTGACGAGTGAGAGAGCGCGCCGGGTCTGCTCGGTTGGAACCTTGTAGGCGATCGCATCCGAGAACGGTGCCCACGCCCCTCCGGCGCTCGTTCCTGCTGCGATCACGCCAATGGCAAGCAGGACCGGGCCCGGTGCTGAGGCGATCGTGGCCGCGCCGGCAGCCAGGAGCAGACAACCGGCCACAACAGGTCTGCGAGGCCCGTAGCGGGCCGTGGCGATCCCGGTGGCCACGGTGGCGACGAGATAGCCAGCTTGGGCTGCGCTGGCATAGAAGCCCAGCATTTCGAGGGACAGGCCGAACTCTTCCCGGAACTTCGGCACGAACAGCCCGAACGCCTGTCGACCGAGGGCATAGGTCGCAATCAGTGCGAGCAGGCCTGTCAGGCCCACACGGGAGCTCTGGCTGATCGGCACGACGATTCTCCTACGGCATCGGTCGGGGTGCGGTAGGGGTCCTGCCCGTCATCGGCGGCGCAGTGTGCCAGTACACCGAGGAGTGCCTGCACACGGGCGCGTTTCGTTGGACTTCCCCGGCCCGAATGCTTCACAGGTGCGGCGACCAACAACCATGCAGTTGACGCTGGTCACCTCTCGCCGGCGACGCCGATGTGGTTTCCTTCAGGGTCGGTGAAACGGCCGACCACGAGCTCGCCAGGCGTTCCCTCGGGGCCCAACTCGCGGGTCCCGCCGAGACGCTCTGCCTCTGTCAGCGTGGCCTCTACGTCGGGGACACCGACGTAGATGAGAACCTTCGCCGCGTGGCTGTCGCCGCCACCGATCCCGCCGTTGATGCCTCCGGTCGTTGCTCCGTCGACGAAGCCGTAGTTGCCAGGCTCGGAGACCGCATCACTCGACGCGTCGCCCGTTTCGAACGTCCAACCGAACAACTCGCCGTAGTACCGGCGCAGTCGTTCGGGATCGCTTCCGATGATCTCGAAGTGCACGACCTGTCGTCCCATGGCCATCCCATCGCTCGATATCGAGCAGGCACTACTGGCATGCGCTGCACTGGGTAGACCTTCCCGAGGGTGGGAACTCATCGGCCCGTGCAGATCACAGGACGAAACCGACCGATGGGTTGGCAGGTCACTTGCCGTCGTCGACGGGCCGCAGGTGCTCGGCGACGACCACGTCGGCCATCGACGGCCAATCAGGCACGGAAGCCGGCGTGGAGATCAGGGTCGTGGCACATACTGCATCGCCACCGCACCCGAACCGAGTTCGAGGCTTCCCTTGAATTCGAGATCCACGTAGCTCGACAGGCCTGCGAACAGGGTCGGGCCGTGACCTGCGATCCTGGGATGCACGATGAATTCGTACTCGTCGATCATCCCCAGCTGCGTCAATGCCAACGGCAGCTGCACGCCTCCGGTGGACAGGCCGTTGTCGGACTCTCGCTTGAGTTGCTCGACCGCCGTGCCGAGGTCGCCGCGCACGAGCTCGGCGTTCCAATCGACCTCCTCGAGGGTGGACGACACGACGTGCTTGGGGGCAGCGTCGATCGTCTCCGCGAAGGGCTCCATCCATGGTTCCATCCACTCGGGCCAGCTTCCCGTCGGCGTGCGCCGCCAGGCGGTCTCCATCATCTGGTAGGTCACCCGGCCCATCAGGAGCGCATCTGACCGTTCGAGGCCTGCTGCCGCGTGACGGTGCAGCTCCTCGCTCGGGGTTACCGCGAGATGGTCGCAGCACCCGTCAAGGGTGACGTTGATGGAGTAGCGCAGTGGTCCGATCGGCCACTCCTCACTGGACGAACCGGACATCGCCGAGCGGCATCATCGGGTGTCGTGTCGTCGCCGGGCGTGATGTCCGACATCTGGACGAAGGGCGCTGCCTACAGCCGCGGCCGCCGACCGGTCACGATGCCGAGGATCAGCAGCACGATGGCGATGATGAGCACCCAGCGCAGCGCCTCGATGAACAGGCCGACGCCGCCGAGCAGCAGCGCGAGGATCAGCAGCAGTATCGCGAGCGTCATCATTGGCTCCAATGTCGGTCCGGCAAGGCGGTCGCACCGAAGCGCCGGTGTGCCTCGGAAGGCGAGCTCCTGCCTCGTCGTCTCCCTTGCCGTCGGAGCACCATAGCCGCAGTGGCGGCCGGATCGACGTGGACGGTCGGCCACGGCTGTCGGGCCGTGGTGCCGCCGTGCACGTCCGCGTTGGTCGAGTCAGCCTGCGCAGCGGGCCGTGCGAAGGCGTGGCTGGCGTCACGTCGCGGTATCTGCTCCAAAATCAGCAACCTGTTCGGAGGACCTGATGCGCCAGCCAGCATGGTCGACCGTGACAATCGGGGCGGCGATGGCACTGCTCGTGTCCGCGTGCGTGGATGACGCTCCGGTGGAAGGCTCGGAGATGGACCACAGCGAGGACGGCCCAGCGGACGACGAGCAGACAGAGGCCGACGACCACGACGCCGACGAGACAGGCGCCGACGAGGCAGCGGCCGACGCGTCACTCGACGTCGATGCGGCCTGTGCGCAGATCGGGGACGGATTCGTCGCACGAGCATCCGGTCTCGACGCCGGGGTCGACTACGCGGTGACGATCGATCCACGCCATTCCGACCAGCTCGAGTCGGGGGTGATGGGAACCGCCGACGAGCACGGCACCCTCACGGCGCCTGCAAGCCTTCCCGACGACGCCGGCGTCCGCGCAGGTGAGTACACCTTGGAGTTCACCGAGTTCGAGCAGGACCGGACGCTGGCGACGGCCTCGCTGACGATCGCGGCCGAATGCGGCTGACAGCGCGTCATGCAGCCTTGCACCGATGCGAGTGTCGGCGACGGCAAGCAGCGAATCCCGCTGCAGCAACCCTGCCCGCACATGCCGGTGACTGCGCACGCATGGCGTGTCGGGCACACTTTCGCGCAGCGGACCGCTCGTCCCTGCCCCTGGCCCGTCCGCGGAGAGCGTTGAAGACATGCCCAATGTCACACAACTCGTCGGCGCGATCCTGGTTGTGGTCGGGGTCGTGGCCTACGTCGGTACGGGATTCGCGAGCGTGACGGCGCTGCTGCCGTCGCTGCTGGGTCTCGTCATCGGGGTGCTCGGCATCCTCGCGGCGCGTGCCGAAGCCGGCCCGGGCGCGATCCATGCAGCACTCGTCGTTGCCGTCCTCGGCCTGCTCGGTTCGTTGCAGCCCCTCGGCAGACTCGCCGATGCCGATCCGGCTGCTATCACCTCGCTGGTGACCGTGTTGGTGCTCGCGGTCTATCTGACGCTCGGGATCCGCTCCTTCGTTGCCGCACGGCGATCGGGGACGTCGTGAACGACACAGCCAGGACGTGGGTGCGGGCGGGGCTGATCGTGGGCATGGCGGTGACCGGCGCGTTCGTGATCTGGTCGATCCCGCCGTTGTTTAGTGCCGGCGAGTCGTCCAGTGCCCTGCTCATCGCAGGGGCCAGTGTCGCCTTCGTGACCTTCGCGGCGGCAGCGCAGTTCGTGCGAATCGCAGGAACTCGCGACTCCTAGGGGCATCGCCGGGTGTGCCGTACGGCCACATCCCTATCGCCCGGGGCTGCTCGTTCGGCGGGGGGAGAGAGAAATCGCACGACGCCATGCCGTGATTGGGTCGCGTCGCGGGCATAGTCTGTCGGTACTGAGTGGGAGTCACCGTCATGGGCTCGCCCGCACAACCCGAGGCGTCGCCTGAGGAGCAGCTGCGCCAGTTCTATACCGGGGAGCATCCTTCGCTCGCAATGTCCCGCAGGTGGTTCGGGCGCCTTCCTTCGTCACCGCGTTGCAGGGTGTGCTACGCCCCGTTCGGCAGCATCGGTGGAGCACTGCTGAAGCGCCGCGGTTTCACCCGGTGGGCCAAGAACCCCAACATCTGCCGCAGGTGCATCGTGGAGATGGGCAGTGTCGGCGTGCGTGGCGCCGAGGTCGAGATCTCGATGCTCTTCGCCGACGTGCGCGACTCGACCGAACTGGCCGCCGGCATGTCGGCGTCAGCGTTCTCGGAGCAGATGAATCGGTTCTTCCAGGCAGCGACGGGAGCACTCCTCGAGCACGAAGCGCTCGTCGACAAGTTCGTGGGTGACGAGGTCGTGGGACTGTTCGTCCCGGTCATCGCGGGCGAGTCGCATGCCCGGCAGGCCGTTGCGGCTGCGCAGGCGCTGCTGCGCGGGATCGGATTCGACGACGATCCGTGGCTTCCCGTGGGCGTGGGCATCCACACCGGGCCGGTCTTCCTCGGGCTCGTCGGCGAGGGAGAGGTCAACGACTTCACTGCGATGGGCGACAACGTCAATCTGACGGCGCGTCTGGCAAGCGCCGCAGCGGCCGGCGAGATCGCCGTGTCGCGCGCCGCGGCTACGGCGGCGGGTGTCTCCGGCAGGGGAACGACTCGCACCATGACGCTCAAGGGCGTCGCGGCGCCGACCGACGTGGAGGTGCTGCGCGCGTCCACCGCACTGGCGTGAACTGATGGCCGCACGCCTGCGATTGGGCTTCATGGCGGATTGCCAGCTCGGTTGCGCCGCCGGATTCTCCGGGCTTTCCGAGGTCGAACGGGCCACGATCGAGCGAGACCACGGCCTGAAGGTCCCGGCGCTCGCGCCACTGACCGGCTTCGCCTGGGATCTCGACCGCCTCGATCGCGCCATCACCCATCTCAACGGTCTCGACACGCACCTGGTGGTGGTCGGGGGTGACATGGTCGATGACGCCACCGACGAGGATCAGTACGAGGCGATGATCGCAGCGTTCGCTCGGCTCGATCCTGCCGTGCACTGGGTCGCCGGGAACCACGATGCAGCCGACGACGGTGAGGTGCCCACCCGCGCGAGCCTCGAGCGCTACCGCCGACGGCACGGCCCCGATCTCGTCGAGATGTCGCATGCTTCGGCGAGCCTGCTGATCATCAACACCGCGGTGCTGGCACGACCCGACCATCTCGCTGACGAGGCCCGACGGCAACTCGACTGGATCGACGACCGGCTGGCGGCAGCCGCGAGCCGGGATCTTCCCATCATCGTCTTCGGACACCACCCGCTGTACGTCGAGGATGAGTCCGAGCCCGACTCGTACTGGAACCTGCCGGGGGCGATCCGCTCGCGCGTCATCGAGCAGTTCGGAGGTGCCGGTGTCGCCGCGTACTTCTGCGGACATCTCCACCGGAACGCGACCCCGTCGGGTACACCGTTCGAGATGGTGGCAACCTCGGCGGTCGGCCTGCCGCTGGGCGACGACCCGTCGGGCCTGCGCATCGTCGAGGTCGAGGCAGGCGCGGTCACTCATCGCTTCGTCAGCCTCGATGAGCTGGATCGTGGAGTACGGCCATGAGCGACGCGACGCGGCGCACGCGGGACGAGGCCACGTTCGCCGAAGGCACCGGGCGCCGGCAGCGCCCCGTGATCGTCGCGGTCGACGACGACGCCGACGTTCTCGCAGCGGTTCGCCGCGACCTGCGGCGTCGCTACGGCGACGACTACCGCATCGTGGCGGCCGACGGGGGACCGCAGGGCCTTGCCGCGGTCACCGAACTGCATCGCCGGGGAGCGAGCATCGCTGTCATGGTCGTCGATCAACGCATGCCCGAACTCGAAGGCACGGACCTGCTGGTCGAGGCCAAGCGCCACTACCCCGAGGCGAAGAGCGTGTTGTTGACCGCATACGCCGACACCGACGCCGCGATTCAGAGCATCAACCAGGTCGGGCTCGACCATTATCTGATGAAGCCCTGGCAGCCGCCGGATGAACTGCTGTATCCGATCGTCGACGAGCTGCTCGACGACTGGCATGCCGCTCAGCCGCCAGCCATCGACGGCATCCGGGTGCTCGGGGCACGCTGGGACGCCGCTGCGCACGACATCAAGGACTTCCTGGCACGAAATCAGATCCCCTACCGCTTCCTGGATGTCGAACACGACGACGAGGGACGCTCGCTGCTCACGACACTCGATGACAGGAGTCGCCTGCCTGCGGTCGTGTTGCCCGACGGGCAGGTGCTCGCGGCACCTGTCACGGGCGCCCTCGCTGCCGCCATCGGGCTCACGGCGCAAGCGCGCTCACCGTTCTACGACCTGATCATCATCGGGGCCGGACCGGCGGGCCTTGCCGCCGCCGTCTACGGGGCGTCGGAAGGACTCGACGTCGCCGTTCTCGAACGCTCGGCCACCGGTGGGCAGGCAGGCTCGAGTTCGCGCATCGAGAACTATCTCGGCTTCCCCAACGGTGTCAGCGGCGGCGACCTCGCCCGCCGTGCGACGGCACAGGCCAGGCGGCTGGGTGCCGAGATCCTGCACCCCGTCGAGGTGACTGGTGTGCGGGCCGAAGGACCGGCGCGGGTCGTGACCCTCGACGACGGTCGTGAACTGACCGCCCACGCCGTCGTGGTGGCGACCGGTATGCGCATGCGCGAGCTCGGCGTCGACGGCGTGGCCGAACTCACGGGCGCCGGCGTGTACTACGGCGCGACCCTGCCCGAGGCGGCCGCCTACCGGGGTGAGCGGGTGGTGATCGTCGGCGGCGCCAACTCCGCAGGGCAGGCTGCCGTCATGTTCTCGCGTTACGCCGCCGAGGTCGTCATGGTCGTGCGTGCCGGCTCGCTCGCCGAGAAGATGTCGACCTACCTCGTCGATCAGATCGCAGCGATCGATGCCATCCGGGTGCTCACCTCGGCACACGTCGCCCGTGTGGAGGGCGACGGCCATCTCGAAACGGTCGTGCTCATCGACGCGGACGGTGACACGGTCATCGTCGAGGCGACCGGGATGTTCGTCTTCGTCGGCGCGGTACCCCACAGCGACTTCCTGCAAGGCGTCGTCGCCGTCAACGAGCAGGGATTCATTCCGACCGGTCCGGACATCTCTGTCAACGGGTCACGTCCGCGAGGATGGCGCCTGGAACGCGACCCCTATCTGCTGGAAACGTCCGTACCCGGGATCTTCGCCGCAGGGGACGTGCGTGACCAGTCGGTTCGCCGTGTCGCTTCGGCCGTCGGGCAGGGTGCGATCTGCGTGTCGTTCGTGCACCGCTACCTCGCGACGATCTGAGATGCCGGGCGCCGAGCGACTCCAACAGGTGGGTCTGTTCACCGACATCGAACCCGACACGCTGTCGGCGCTGTGCGCCAATGTCGACGAGGTCGCGCTCGCTGCCGGAGAGGTCCTCTTCAACGAAGGTGAGGTGGGCGACCGCGCCTACGTCGTCGTCGAAGGCAGCCTCGAGATCATCAAACAGTCGGAAGGACGTGACGTCGTCCTTGCGGTCCACGGCCCGGGCGAGGTCGTGGGGGAGATGGCGCTGTTGCGTGCGGTGCCGCGCACGGCGACCGTCAAGGCCCGGGACGCGGCGTCGCTGGTCGGCATCCCGAAGACGACGTTCGATGATCTGCTGGCGTCGAGTCCCGACTCGGCCCGTGCGGTGTTCAGCGGCCTGGTCACACGTATGGACGACACCGCGGAGCAGTTGCGCCACAACGAACGCATGGCGCAGCTCGGAACGCTCACCGCCGGCATCGCGCACGAACTGAACAACCCTGCCGCTGCGGTACAGCGCTCTGCGAGCAGCCTGCTCGACCGGCTCGGTCACCTGATGGTGCTGCTCCTCGAGCCCGCTGCTGACGGCGGTCGCGCACGTGCGGCCGTGTGGACCGCCGTCACCGAACGCACCTCCGCGGCGACCGCCATGACGTCGATGAGCGCGCTCGAACGCAGCGACCTCGAAGACGACGTCGCTGACCTGCTCGACCAGCA
>JBJHAX010000038.1:0-19500 GCA_050480705.1 Nitriliruptoraceae bacterium | reverse complement strand
AACGGAGTGAACGTCATGAAGGGTCGGGTACATGACGTGGTGTTCCACGGTGCGTCGGTCGACGTCACCATCCAGGTGGGACCGAGTCGACTCCTCGCACGGATGAATCCTACGACGGTCCCAAGCCATGAATCGGAGGTGTGGTTGACCGTCCGCCCCGACGACATCCGCGTCGTGCCCGATACCGGCGCAGCGTGACCATGATCGACATCAACCGGACGCCTGCGGTGACCGCCAATTTGCTGGCGCTCGCGCGCGAGGAGCCACATGTTCCGGTCATGACGACCGACGCCACGACGATCACACGCGGGGAGCTCGTGGCAGCTGCCAGCCAGCTTGCCAACGCCATCAACGACGCGGTTCCGGATGGCGCAATCGGTGTCCTGCCCAGAGACGGGATCGAGTTGGCGATCGGTATCGTCGCCGCGTTGTTGGTCGGCCGTGCGTTCGTCCCAATCGATCGCGCACTGCCGGGCGAACGACTCGAACGTCTCGCGGAAGCTGCGGGCGTCACCGTCACGGTTGGTGATCCCATCCTGCATCTTCATGCCGGTCACGCGGTCGGCCATATCGAAACGCAACGCTCCGCGGGCCCTGATCGACCGCCGATCCAGGAACCTTCCGTCTCGCCCACGCCCGACGATCCCGCGCTGCTCGCGTTCACGTCGGGGACAACCGGCGATCCAAAGCTGCGGATCCAGACATTCGCCGACCTCGGGCGATACGTCGACAAGCGCCGTCCACCCACCCGGATCGAGCGTCACGATCGGTTCGGGACACTGCTCGGGGCTTCCGCAGGCGTCGTCCGACGAATCCTGGAAGCGCTCACACACGGCGCCAGCATCGTCTGCGTCGACGCACGAACCATCGACGAACGAACGATCCTCGATGTCTTCGCCGAGCAGAAGATCACCTACCTGTCCCTCGTACCGACGTACTTGCGCCGGCTCGCTGCCGCCGAGTCCGCTGGAAGCAGCCTTCCCGACCTGAGGCTCGTCTCCCTGTTCTCCGAAGCCATCACGTGGTCCGACGTCAGGACGGTGCGCGAACGGCTCTCGGCGACGTGTGTCGTTCGGCACGGCTACGGAACGACGGAGACCGGCGGTATCTGCGAACTGCTGATCCCCGCGGACCAACCGCTTGCATCCGGGCGTGTTCCCGTCGGCGTTCCGCACCACGACACGCGCGTTTGGATACGGGGGGACGAAGGACAGCCGGAAGCAGCGGGGCAGTCGGGAGAGATCATCGTCGAACGGCCTGACGTACGTGGAGGCGTCGAGCACGAAGCCACCGACGATGGACGCGTCCGTTACCGAACCGGGGACGTCGGCCTCATCAACGATCAGGGGCAGCTCGAGGTGCTCGGTCGCCTCGATGACGTCGTGAAGATCGGAGGCCTCCACATCGGCCTAGGTGACGTCGCCGACAGAATCAGCGGAGTCGAGGGAGTTCTCGACGTGCGTGTCGTCGCCAACCGGGTCAGCGAAGGCAACCTGTGTCTCGACGCCCATGTGGCCATCGAGCCGAACGCCTCCGCGGACATCAGCGATCGAATCGATGCCATGGCCGCCCGCGAACTCCATTCCGCGGCGGTCCCTCGCACCGTCCACCTGTACCACCACGGGTTCCCCACCCTGCCGTCTGGCAAGGTCGACCTGCGCCGGCTGCGGGACTCCGCGACCACCTGGACCACCGCCGAGAACTCGAGTCCATGAGGACGGGTCCGGTCCGAGAACGGTCAGCTGCTCGGCGAGCCACGCGTGATGATGTCACTGACCCGCTGTGCCGCCTCGAGGAGTTCGAGGGATTCCTGCGGTTCGACGAAGTGAAGTAGCCCGTTCAAGTCGCTTCCCGGGGTAATCCACCCTTCCAGCCGCTCAGCACCGAGACGCGCACCGGACCGAAGCGGTATCTCACCAGCAGCGACGAGTGCCTCTGCACCTCCTTCACCTGCCAGCCATCGGGCGTAGAGGGCTGCGGCGTGCGGGTTCGGCGAGTTCTCGGCGATCGCAAGCGCCGCGGAGTTCGCGGGGGCGAACTCCGCGGGACGCCATGCAAGCGGAGCACCGTCCTCGACGATCATTGCCTCGGCACGCGTGACGTTCGCGAAGGCAGCACAGGGGAACTCGCCGGAAGCAACCGCGGACAACACGGCATCCATCCGGGTCCGGCCGACTCCGCCGGCATCGACGAACCGTTCCGCCCACTGGATCGCGCGCTCCTCCCCCCACTCGTCGACGAACGCCACATATCCATTCGTCCCGGGGAGTAACGCGAGACACCCTGGAGGCTCCACTTCGAGTATCTCGTCGAACGTGCCGGGCACGTCATCTCCATCGAGTAGGTCGGTGTTCCAAACGACTCCGTACGGCGCGATCCGATACTCGATCAACCGGGGGTGAACAGCCTCGTTCGGAAGACCCTGATCGGTCACGACCCCGTGGTGTTCAGCGAGTACCCCTTCACGCTCGACGAAAGCCATGACGGCCGTGATCGAGTTGACGACATCGACCAGGTGCCGTCCGGCACGAAATTCGGGCAGGACGCGCTCCGGAAGCTCGTTCGCGCCAGTGTCGACGATCACGAGTTGAACCCCCGGAAACTCGTGCTCGAAGGCACGCACATATTCCTCGACGAAACTGTTGCCGCCGGCGTAATGGACGACCTGGCCTTCTTCCAACGCCCGCTCGTACAGGTAGTCGACGAGTTCGTCGTCATCGAGACCGAGCTCTGCGATCTGCGCGTACAGGGCCGAAGCGCCGTCAGACGTGGCGGGTTCTGGCTGGCCGGGCGCCGCTTCGTCCGGAGTCTCGGTAACGCCGGTCTCGTCCGGCCCGGAGCCACACGACGCCGCGAGCAGCACGGAGATGAGCAAGACGGCGCTAAGAACGGGCTGTGAGCCCCCTACCAATCGCATGATCCGATTCTCCGGGCCGGTCGACTGGTACGTGCGAAGTGCCGGTCGTACACCGCGTCGAGTGATCTTGCGCGCTCAGGCATTCGGCAACGCCCGACCGCGCCGGCGCACAGTAGTCCTCCACGCGGTGACCGTGGTAGCGACCCCACGAACCTGGCACCTGTCGGTACGCCGTAGCCACGATTCGACACGTCCCGCCGGACGGCTCGTCGCCAACACCGATACTGCCGCCGTCATCCGGTGACGAGGCTCTGGCCACCGTCCACCGCGAGCGAGACCCCTGTGATGAACGCGGCTTCGTCAGATGCGAGGAACAACGCGGCGTTGGCCACGTCCCATGCGGTGCCCTGCTTGCCTCCGAGCGGGACCTTGGCGTCGCGCTGCGCGATGATCTCCTCGCGGCTGGTCTCGGCCGTCACCCGATTCTCGATGGCCATCGGCGTGTCGATCAGGCCTGGCAGGATGGCGTTGGCACGGATGCCGTACGGCGCATTGCGGATCGCGAGGCTGTGCGTCAGAGCCAGGACGCCCGCCTTCGACGTGCGATAGCCGACCAACGGATAGTCGATCCATGCCGCGATCGATGAGATGTTGCAGATCACGCCGCTCTTCTGCTCGCGCATGATGGGTACAACGTGCTTGCACGTGAGCACCATGCTCTGGATGTTGATCGCCGTGACCCGAGCGAACGCCTCCGGTTCGATCTCGGTGAGCTCGGCATCGCCTCCAGCCAGGCTCACACCGACGTTGTTGTGCAAGATGTCGACGCGTCCCCAGCGGTCCATGCACGCCTGAACCATGGCGATGACCGCCTGCTCGTCGGTCACATCGGTCTGCCAGGCGATGGCTTCGCCGCCCGCCTCGACGATCTCGTTCGCGGTATCCGTCGCCGCTTCCAGGCTTCGGTCGACCGCGAGCACCTTCGCGCCCTCACGGGCAAAGAGCAGGGCCGTTGCCTTTCCGTTACCGACGCCGGTGCCCGGTGTCTGACCAGCCCCGCTGATAATGGCGGTCTTTCCCGCCAGTCGTGCCGTACTCACTGTCTGACCTCCCTGGTTGACAACAATCCTGTGTCGCACTGTCCGAGCCGCGCTATCCGGGTCGCGCTGTCCGAGCCGCGCTATCCGGGTCGCGCTGTCCGAGCCGCGCTATCCGGGTCGCGCTGTCCGAGCCGCGCTATCCGGGTCGCGCCGGTCCCGTCATCCGACCTGTCCGGTCACGGCTCCACAACGCGGATCGGCGATCCGGACAGGAACGCTGCGACCGCTTCGACCACACCGTCGAAGAACACCTCATAGTTGCCGCGCGTCACGTAGCCAAGATGCGGGGTGAGAACCACGCGGTCGATCGTTCGCAACGGGTGGTCGGCTGGCAACGGCTCGTCGTCGTAGACGTCCAGACCGGCGCCGAAGAGCCGCCGTTCGCGCAGCGTCGACATCAGCGCGTCCGTGTCGACGATCGCCGCCCGGGACGTGTTGACGAGGATCGCGTCGGACTTCATGAGCGCGAGCTCGTCCCGACCCACAAGCCCTCGGGTCCGGTCACTGAGCCGTTGGTGGATGGTCAGGACGTCGGCGGTGGCGAACAACTCGTCGCGATCGACCCGTCGAACTCCCTGCGACGACGCAGCGTCGGCGGTGAGGTTCTCGCTCCAAGCTGTCACCTCCATCCCGAAGGCGTTGCCGACCGCCGCGACACGACTGCCGAGGCGGCCAAGGCCGAGCACACCGAGGGTCCGGCCTTCGAGTCCGATCCCGACCGTCTCCTGCCACCCCCCGGAACGCATGCGCTGATGCTCGTCGGGCAGCCGCCGCGCGACCGCAAGGATGAGGGCCCACGTGAGTTCCGCGGTCGGCGAGATCAGCGCATCGGTGCCACAGACGACGATCCCGTGTTCGTTCGCGGCGGCAACGTCGATCGAGTCGTTGCGCGCACCCGTGGTGACGATCATGCGGACCGACGGAAGCTGTTCGATGACCGGTCGGGGCAACGGCGTCCGTTCACGCATAGCGACGACGATGGCGGCGTCACCGATCGCCTCGAGGAGCTTGGCCACGTCACGGATGTGTTCCCGGACCACGACCAGGTCGACGTCCACCGACGACCAGTCGGCACTGACCGCCGCGACGCCCTGATAGTCGTCGAGGACGACGACCCGAGGTTTCGCTTCCACCATGTCCATTACCTCCGTCAGGTCTGCATCGGCCAATCTCCGACCATCAGCGGCTCGGGCCTGCCATGGCCACCCCGCCGTCGACCGACAACACGATCGCCGTGACGTAGCGCGACTCGTCGGAGGCGAGATACAACGCCGCGTGGGCGACATCCCACGGCGTGCCCTCGATCTTCAGCAGTGAGGCGTTCCTGCGTCGTTCGCGGTCCTCGTCGGACATGCCCTGGGAGACCGCATGCGGGGTGAACAACGGACCCGGCGCGATGCAGTTCACCCGGATGCCCTGCGGTCCGTGGTCGTAGGCCATGGCACGGGTCAGGGCGATGACCCCGCCTTTCGAGGCCGTGTATGCCGTGAGACCGCGCGGACGCAACGCACCGACCGACGAGACGGTGATGATCGAACCGCCGCCGTGTTCGGCCATCACCGGAACGGCGAACTTCCCGGTGAGCATCACACTGGTCAGGTTCGTCTCGATGACCCGATTCCAGTCGTCGAGGCTCGACTCGACGACGTTGCCGAGACTGGTGATACCGACATTGTTGTGGAGCACGTCGACCCTGCCCCAGCGGTCGACGGCCGCGGCAACCATGCCTTCGACGTCGTCGGGTCGGGTCATGTCGCCGGTGAACGACACGGCGTCACCCCCCTCTTCGACGATCATTTCCGCGGTCCGCTGCGCCGGTCCGGCATCGCGGTCGACAGCGAGCACACTCCCGCCTTCGCGGGCGAAGGCCAGCGCTGCCGCACGTCCATTGCCGATCTCGTCACCGGGAGCGCCCGCACCGGTGACCAGGCAGACCTTTCCTGCGAGACGACCTGAGGCCATCACCGCTCTCCTTGTCCGATGTTCCTTGGATGACTGTCCCGAGTTTCGGCCGGAGGGTCGGCTTCCGTCGTGTTGCCGCTGCTGCCGGGGTTGCCGTCGCCATGGCCCCCGCCGTCACTGACGGCGCCGCTTCCGGTGATGCCGACACCGTGCGCCGCCGCGGCACGTTCACGCAACCGTGTTGCTCCCCGCTGCATCGCCAGGGCCGATCCGGTCGCCAGCACGGCGGCGACGATCCAGGCCGCGCGCATCCCGGCAATCCTGGTCACGAACCCGAAGACGAACGGACCGACGGTCGCACCGACCAGCAGTCCCTGCATCACCGAGCCGCTGGCCCTTCCCGGAGACGAGGTGAAGCCACGCATGACCACGTACCAGAACAGGCCATTCACCCCCCAGGTCCCGGCGAGTGCGACCGCGACTCCGGCCGCCATCGTCACCCGGCCGCCGACGGCGAGCAGCACCATTCCGGCCACCCCGATCCACAGCAGCCAGACACACAAGCGAAGTCGGTCACCCCGCATGCGGTCAGCGGCGAAGCCGCAGCACAGCCGGACGGTCACCGACGCCGCTCCGGCGACGGCGAGCATCACCCCGGCGCGCTCGTGCGAGGTGCCAGCGGCCACGGCACCGTCGACGTAGAACGAGAACGCCGCCGTGCTGGAAGCGGCCGCGAGCCCGATCGCTCCCGACAACCACATCAGCGTCCGACGGTCCTCACGCGGGATCCTCACCGACCGCAGGCGTGGCGCACGAACGGCTGCCGGTGGCCGCGGCCCCGCGAGAACGACGACGGCAGCGGCGAGCAGGCCTGCCATCAAGTAGGCGGTCTGCCATCCCCAGGTGAGGACGACGAGTGGGATGCTCAAGCCGGCGAGCATCGAGGCGACCGGTGGGGCGGACTGCTTCACCCCGAACGCCACCCCCTGGCGTGCAGGGGGCACACCGAACGCGAGCAGCCGGTTCGCTGCCGGCTGAGCCAGCATCGCCGCCGCACCTCCCAGCACCATGATCGCCAGGAGCGAAGCGAGACCGTCCGCGAGGAACGCGACGCAGAACGATGTCACCGCCGCGCCCGCCGCCGCGAACCGCACCGACCAGATCGAACCGATCCGGTCCACGAGGCGGCCCATCCACACGGCCACGAACGCGCCGGTGCCGTGGAAGACCGCGACGGCCAACCCGATGCCGTCGCTGGCGAACCCCATTGATTCGCGCAGGGACACCGAGGTCGCACCGATGAGGAACATCGGCATCGAGACGGCGACCGTGACCATGGCGCCTACGGCTGTCGACGCCCACGCTGACTTTGGCCGCGGCGGGTCACGCCGGGCACTACGCATCGTCGGACCGTTCCGGGCCACCGATGCCGTGTGGTCCACACCGACTGGTTCGGGCGCGGCCGAGGGTCGGTCCACGCCGACTGGTTCGGGCATGGTCGAGGGTCGGTCCACGCCGTCCAGCTCCGGTGCGGCCGAGGGTCGAAAGGTCCGTCACGGCATGAACATTCCGCCGTTCACCTCGATCACCTGGCCCGTCACGTAGCCGCTCGCTGCGGGCGAGGCGAGGTACAGCACGGTCCCGACACACTCTTCGGGGTCACCGATGCGTCCCATCGGTATACGTCGGATGCGGTCGGCGATGCCGCTGGCATCGGTGTGCCGATCATGAAACGGCGTGGTGATCACCCCGGGCGACAGTGCGTTGACACGAATGCCTTCGGGTGCGAGATCCTTGGCGATCGCGCGGGTGAACGCGCTCACCGCACCTTTCGCGCCGGCGTACAGCGTCGAGTTCCCACCACCCCCGGTGCGTGCCGCAACCGACGTGACGTTGATCATCGTGCCACGGGTCTCGCGCAGTGCCGGCAGCGCCTCGCGTGAGGCGGTGATGAGCGAGACATAGTTCAACTGCAGGATCGCAGCGATGGTCTCGTCGGTCACCTCGTCCAGTGGGGCACGGCCAACGAGATCCCCTGCGTTGTTGACGAGCACGTCGAGGCCACCCAGCTGCTCGATCGCCTCGCGGACGACACGTGCCGGTGTCGCCGACTCTCGAAAATCTCCCTGCAGGACCACCACGTCGGGGGCGCCCGCGTCGCGACAGCGGTCGGCCACTTCGTTCACGCCGGCTTCGTTGCTGTTGAAGTGGATGGCGACGCGTGCGCCCACACCGGCGAAGCCAACCGCGATCGCCGCGCCGATGCCGCTACTGGCTCCGGTGACGAGAACCCGCCTGCCGTCCAGGTCGCTCAATGGTCCCATGGTCTGTCTCCTTGACTCTGCTGATCGGTGACGTCGACGCATCAGGTCGGCGACATCGACGAATCCGGCGTGCGGCGTCTACTCACCCGACCAAGGGCGCCGACGGCAGCGGGAACTCGTCGAGGTAGCCCTGATAGTCGTCCTCGACGTCGATCTGGAGCGCCGAAAGGACGCGGACGACCTGGTTGTAGAACCCGATGATCACGACGAGGTCGACGAGCCGGCCCTGCGGCAGGAGCGACGAAAGCTGCTCCCAGGTGTCATCCTCGATCGCCAGCCCGAGTGTGAGCTCCCGCGTCGCGCGCAACACGAGCTTCGCCGGTTCGTCAAGCCCGGTCGGATCACCAGCCGACTCGGCGGCGATCGCCCGGATGTCGTCGGGCGTCACCCCGAAGCGCTGACCGATCTCGACATGATGGCTCCATTCGTACGGGCTGGCCGTGAGGTAGCCAACCTGGAGGATCGCCAGTTCACGCAGGCGCGGGTCGAGTTCACATTCGTAACGGATCCAGTCGCCCAGCCCGTCGAACCGCCGGAGTGCCTCCGGGCTGTTCGCCAGCGCACGAAAGAGGTGGATCGGGCGCTCGAGCAGCTCCCGGTCGCGCTCAGGCAGGTCTTCAGTCGTCAGGTACGGAACACGGGCCATGCTGGACAACCTTCGATCGTTGCGGGACGTTGCGAGTCGGTCGGGGTGGTCGTGACAGTCGCCTCCGTGGAGGATTAGAGGGAGGATCAGATCACCTATGGCAGGGTCAGATCGGCCGGCTGTCGTGCTTCTCGGATGCGCCGGACCAACGTGATCGTCGGCTTGAAGAGCACGCCGAACGCCACCACGATCCAGATGCCTCTCGACAACGGTGAGGCGATGAAATAGCTGAGCTCACCGCGACTGAGGTTCAGCCCCTGGCTGATGTGCATCTCGATGAGTGGCCCGAGAAGCAGGCCGACCAGCAGAGGCGCGGGATGGAAGTCGAACTTGGCGAAGATGTAGCCGAGAGCACCGAGCGCGACCGCGAACAGAATGTCGACCATCGACCGACGGGCCGCGTAGGCCGCATAGGTGGCGATGACAAGGACGGCGGGCACGAGGTAGTGCAGCGGAACGCGCAGAGCCGCGACCCATAGTCGGATCATCGGCATATTCAGGATCAGCAGGATCACGTTGCCGACGAACATCGACATCAGCACGCCCCAGAAGATCTCTGGGCGCTGGATCATGATCAATGGCCCGGGCGTGATCCCGTGCATCATGAGTGCGGCGATGATGAGTGCCAGTGTCGCCGAGAACGGGATGCCGAGCGCGAGGATCGGGATGATGCTGGAGGTGGCGGCGGCGTTGTTCGCTGCTTCCGGGCCGGCGATGCCTTCCACGGCCCCCTTGCCGAACTCCTCCGGGTGTTTCGAGACCGATTTCTCGACCCGATAGGACAGGAAGGTCGACATCGCGGCCGACGGGCCCGGCAGCAGTCCCAGGCCGAATCCGATCGCGCCGCCTCGAGCCCAGGGACCGATACTGCGGCGAAGTTCTCGCTTGCTCGGAATCAGGTTGCGGAATCTCAGACTCGCAACTTTCGGTTTTCGCCCCGGGTTTTCGGCCATGAGCGCGAGCTCGGCAAGGCCGAACAGTCCGATGGCGACCGCAACGATGTCGACCCCGAGGCTCAGTTCCAGCTGTCCGAACGTGTAGCGGGGGGTGCCGGTGACATCGTCGCGCCCGATGGTGGCCAGCGCGAGACCAATCCCCATCGGAATCAGCCCGCTTCCGAGGCTGCCACCGGTCACCCTGGCGAGCAGCAGGAGTCCGCCGAGGCTCAGTGCGAGGAACTCCGCGGGGCCGAAAGCCAGCGCGGTCCGTGCGACGAAGGGACTGAAGAACACCGCCAGGACGACCGAGCCCGTGCCGGCGATGAACGACGACAGCGCGATGATGCCAAGGGCAGGACCGGCCCGGCCCTTCTGCGCCATCGGGTAGCCGTCGAACGATGCGACGACCGACGGTGCCTCGCCGGGGATGTTGAGCAGGACTGCGGTCGTCGAGCCGCCGTACATCACGCCGTAGTAGATGCCGGCGATCATCACGACCCCGGCCGTCGGCCCGAGCGTCAGCGTCAGCGGCAGCAGGATTGCCGCTCCACCAACAGGTCCGAGCCCCGGAAGCAGCCCGATGATCGATCCGGCGATCGCACCGATCAACGCGGCGAGAATCAGCTCGGGCGAAATGGCCACGTTAAGCCCGAACAGTGCTCCCTCGATCGGACCCATCTCTCCCTCCCCTGCCTGTCGATGTCAGGTGTCCCCGGCACACCCCACCGTGATGGCCGTATCTGACTTCGTACGTGTGAAGCTCTCAGAGCGGTTGGATCTGTTGGAACGAACGGCGGGCACTAGGTCCCGAGTACCGCATCGTGGGCGCTAGAAGTGGACCGCGGGTATGAACGTCGAATTGGGAAACCGTACGCGCAGGACGGACGTGAAAAACCAGTAGATGACGCTCGTCATGAGCACACCGGCGAGCGATGCCTTCCACCAGGGATCGCGTCCCAGCACGCGGATGAGTACAGCGGTGGCCCAGATGCCACTGACCAGGAATCCCAGGTGGTAGAGGCTGAAGACGAAGGCGAGCACCGTCGAAGCGAATGCGATCACACGGCGTCCGTCCTCGCCGACGGGCCAGTCGACGATCGGATTGTCTTCGGCGACGACCACCGCCTCGATGATGGCGATCAGCGCGATGATGATGATCGCGATGCCGACGATGAAGGGCCAGAACGCCGGCCCGGGCAGGCGCATCCTGCCGAAGTCGAGGTTCCGGTGTGCGTAGCTCGTGTACCCGACGGCAACGGCCAGGAAAAAGACGAGGATGAGGACCTTGCCGAGCGTCCGCGACCAGACAACCGAGGTTGGACCGCCCCCACCACTCGTTGACATGCCCTCACCGGTGCCTTCGCCAGAATTCATCCCGGCATCAGCATCGTTGCCGTCGCTCATCGATCCACGCTCCGTTTCGGTTCTCGCCTCTGGTGGCGGTGGTCACGTCCCAATGGCCCACCGCGGATGCATTCCTATCGGAAGGCGCGCCGGATGTCGCCGGTGCAGTCGATTGGGTTCGCACCGGCCGGTCAGGGGTCGTGGCCGTGGTGGGAGCCGGACCAGCCGGCCCCCACCACGCGGGATCGACCAGTCGTTCAGTCGTCCTCGTCCACTTCATCGATCTGCATGCGGTTGATCAGCTCGATCGCGGCGATGCTCGCTGCGGTCGTGTTGGCGATCCACTCGGACATCTCATCCGGGCCCGTCGGGTCCCAGATGTAGCCGTTGTCCTCACACCACTGCCGGAACTCGTCGCTGTTCGCAACTTCGAGTGCCGCAGCGATGAGCGCATCCCGCTCCCCAGGGTCTAGGTCGGGGGGTGCGATGGTGAAGTAGTCGGAACTGAACGGCAGGTCGTAGCCGACCGTCCCCAACGGGACCGAGTCCGGTGCTGCAGGGATCACCTGGTCACCGGTGTGACCGAGCGAACGGAGCTCACCGGCGTCCAGGAACCCGATCTGTGCGGAGATCGTCGGGATCGCCACATCGACCTGGCCACCGAGCACTGCCGTGACCGCGGGGCCGGCGCCGGTGAACGCCACCAGGTTCAGCTCTATGTCCGCCTGCTCCATGAGCCCGACGACCGCGAAGCTGTTGTTGGTGACACGACCGGTGCTTCCGACGGAGATCTCGCCCGGACGGTTCCGTGCATCTTCGATCAGGTCTTCGATCGTCTCCCACGGCGCATCGTCACGAACGAGGAACGCGTTGGGAGCCTCGATCATCTTGACGACGTTGGTCCAGTCGTTCTCGTCGGCGTACTCGATGTCGGGGTTGACGATCGGCTGGACGACAATGCCTGTCGCCGAGGTCAATCCCATGATGTGGCTGTTGCCCGGCTCGTCGACGACGTAGGAGCTGATACCGATCGTCTCGTCCGCACCTGCACGGTTGTGGACGATGACGTTCTGCCCGGTCAGCTCTTCGAGCAGTCGCGAGAACTCGCGTCCGATCGGGTCGGTCGATCCGCCCGGGTTGTAGGGAACGACGTACTCCAGTGCACGCGTCGGCCATTCGACGTCGGCGACATCGTCGGCTTCCTCCGCCGGCGCGGCCTCGTCGGGTTCCTCCGCGGGTTCAGGGTCGGGTGCGGGCGCGTCCTCGGCACCGTTGCCGCATGCGGCGAGGACGAGCGTGGCGATCATCAAGCCGATGATCGTGAGCCGTGTATGACGGCGTCGGAACTTCATCAGTGAACCTCCCACCTAGCTCTTCGCCGGCACGTTGCCGGCGGCTTGCGCGAACGTGATCTGGTGTCCGTTCGTGGCGTCTCCCTCCTGTCCTGCGTTCAATGCACCCGTTCTGCGCCACTGCGTGTCGAGGGCACAGTGCGGGCATCCCACCCCGGTTTCCTCCCTTGCCGCCGGGTAGCGCCGTCATGGCGCCACCCGCTGGCGCGGGAATCCTGTCGATCGGGCCGGCGCAGGGGCATGGCCGGAACCTTGACGGCCGGGCCGACGCACGGGTGCCGGAACCTCGGCGGTCGACCCGCCAAGGTCCGCAGATCCCCTGCGTTCCGGCCGCTCATCGTGTTCTCCCTGGGGTAGGTCGGTGGCACGGGCTCATGCCCGCGCAAAACGAAACATGGCTTCGGCCGGCGACTCATCCGCCGCACGGGCACGGTCGATCGCCTCGTCGACTCGTGTGCGGGCGTCGTTGACGAGCTCGTCGAAGTCCTGCTCGGCCAGGTGGCCTTCCCGGACCAGCCGCGCGCGCTCGAGTTCGATCGGGTCCCGCTCACGCCAACGATCGAGTTCCCCCTCAGGCCGGTACGGGCCGGTGTCAGCACGTGAGTGCCCGCTGAAGCGGTAGGTCTTGGCCTCGACGAGGGTCGGGCCGCCCCCGGACCGTGCCCGCTCGACCGCCCCACCGATGGTCGACATGAGCTCTGGCAGCACTTGACCGTCGACGATCTCGCCCGGCATCGCGTACGACGTCGCCCGGACGGCGAGGTCAGCCACCGGAGTCGTGCGGTCCAGCGGCGAATACTCGCCGTACAGGTTGTTCTCGCACACGAATACGACCGGCAGCGACCAGATCGCCGCGAGATTGAGCGCCTCGTGAAAGGCGCCGATGTTCGTCGCGCCGTCGCCGAACACCGCGACCGCGACACGGTCGGTGTCGCGGTACTGCGCGGTGAGTGCCGCACCCGCCGCGACTGGCAGGCCGGCCCCGACGATGGCGAACGTCGGAAGGAGCCCGACATTCGCGTCGCTCAGGTGCATCGACCCCCCGAGACCACCGATGCAACCGGTCTCCTTGCCCATCACCTCGCCGATGACCGACTCGAGCGTGAGGCCGAGCGCCAGCGCGACACCATGGCCCCGATAGGTGCAGGTGACGTGATCGTCCGGGTCGGTCACGGCCGCGATGGCGACGCCGACCGCCTCCTGCCCTTGGCACAGATGGGTCGTTCCACGGACCTCACCAGCGGCGAACAGCTCATGGATCCGGTCTTCGCACCACCGGATCTCCAGCATGCGCCGCAGGCGCTCAACGTCGCCCTCGTGCAATGCGAGCCGGCGTGTTCGGACGTGCTCGGGCTGCTGTGTCATGCCCGGGCCCCTTCCGCAACCCACCACGGATCAGGCAGTGCGCCACCGGCGGCCCAGGCGCCGACCTGCGCCTGCACGTACGGTGAATCCGGCAGCCACTGCTCCTCGAGTCCTGCCGGGAAGGGCACCGGGACATCCGGGGCGTTGATGCGCAGGACGGGCGCGTCAAGACCACCGTGCAGTTCGGACGCGGCGAACGCAGCCACCTCGTTGCCCCAGGAGCCGAGCTGGGGACTCTCCTCGATGACCGCAAGCCGTCCGGTGCGGCCGACGCTGTCCGCGACCGCCGATCGGTCCCAGGGCACGAGCCACCGCATGTCGATCACCTCGAGGTCGACCTGCGGCGCCAGTGCATCGGCGGCATCGAGCGCGACCCCGACCATCTGACCGGTCGCGACGACGGTCGCGTGCGTGCCCGCGCGCCTGACGGCCGCCTGACCGATCTGGGCCGGCGGTGCGTCGGTGTCCACCTCGTCGCGCCTGCCGTACAGCGCACGGGGTTCGAGAACGACCACCGGGTCGTTGTCGCGGATGGCGGCACGCAGAAGGTCGTAGGCGCTCTGAGGGCCCGAGGGCATCGCGGCCTTCAGCCCCGGCGACGAGCAGACCCAGCTCTCCAGGGTCTGTGAGTGCTGGCAGCCGAACCCGAGCCCGGCACCTACCGAACCGCGCACGACAAGCGGGACATCGAGGACGCCGCCGGACAGGTACCGGAACTTCGCCGCCTGGGTGGTCAGCTGGTCGAGCGCGACCCCGAGGAACTCCATGAACATGATCTCGACCACGGGCCGCAAGCCTGTCGATGCCGCACCGACCGCCGCACCGAGAAAGCCCATCTCCGAGATCGGGGTGTCACGCACCCGCCGCTCACCGAACTCGTCGAGCAGCCCTTCGGAGGTCTTGAAGACCCCACCGGCGGCACCGACGTCCTCCCCCATCAGGAACACGTCCGGGTCGGCACGCATCTCGTCGCCGAGCGCCTGCGCGATCGCCTGATTCATCCTCAGCTTCGGCACGGGCATGCCTCCCCCGGCTGATGCGCTCGATCGGCCGCGACGTTCATGTCCCGTCCCCGATCATGCGCAGGCGAGGACCTTCGAGGCCCTCCATGAACCGGGCCGCCTGTGACGCCGACGCGAAGGGGTCGTCGGCTTCGTCGAGCCCTTCCATGACGAGTGGTACGGGCGAGGTCGGCAGCGAAGCGCCGAGCACGTGCCACACGTCCTGCCAGGGGATGAACCCTTTGCCCGGCCAGGTGTAGATGACTTCGTAGCCACGCCGATGCCAGGCTTCGCTGGCCCAGCGGGACTCGACACGGATGTCCTTGACGTCGATCGCGACGGTGTAGGGCGCGAGCCGCTCGACCGACGGCAGGATCTCTTCGGAGACGGGGAAGGCGTTGGCGACGTCCAGATACACCCGCACGGCCGCATCGTCGACGCGCTCCATGATCTCGACCATCTCGTCGCTCTTGACGTTCGAGTGATTCTCGAGCCCCAGGATGAGGCCGGCTTCACGTACGTCGGGTGCGACGGTGCGCAAGACCTCCACGATGTAGTCCAGCTCGCGGTCCACACCGCCGGCAACGACATCCATGTCGTAGCGGAACCAGGACGCGTAGAACTGCACGAAAGTGGCCCCGGCACGTGCCGCCTTGGCGATCTCGGCACGAACGTGGGCTACTCCTCGATCTACCCCGTCGACCGCGCGGCCCAGCCCGTCGCCGCTCCAGATGATCTGCTGGCCGCCGTCGACCGCACGCCTGCCGATCACCTCGAGTGCGTCGTCGTCGGCGTCACGTCCAAGGTGGTTGTGGTGCAGGCGCAACCAGCCGGCGCCGAGCTCCCGCCCGAACGACACGACGTCTTCGAGGGTGACCATGCCCTGCGCGATCTGCCGGTTCCAGCACAGCGAATCGACGCCGAGTTCGAGGTCTACCGTCGTCGTCCGGTCCGTCATTCGCCATCCTCCGCATCGTCGTCGGGCGAATCCAACGTGATGCGCCGTCGCACCGACTCGGCGACGGTGGACGCGGCGCGCAGCAGCGAGGCCTGCCGCTCGACGAATCGAGAGGTCGGCACCGACAGGGAGTACGCAACGAGGACCTCGTCTCCGTCGAGCACCGGGACCGAGATGCAGCTGATCCCGATCTCGAACTCCTCGTTGTCGATCGCGTATCCACGCTCGCGGATTCGCAGGAGTTCGGCTTCGAATTCGATGGGGTCGATGATCGTGTTCGGCGTACGTGGCCGGAACACGTTGGACCGCAGATACGACGTGACCACGTCTTCAGGCGCGTAGGCGAGGAGGAGCTTGCCAGCGGCCCTGGCGTGCGCGTCCTGGTAGGGCTGGGCCGGCACGGAGACCCGCAGCGGCTGGGTTCCCTCGAGTGTTGCCAGCACGCGGAAATCCGCCCCGCGCATCGTGGTGATGTACGCCGTCTCGCCGGTCGACTGCGCGAGCTGCCGCAGCGGTCCCAGCAACGCCTCGGGGGCGTTGTCGCCCCGGTAGAAGGCGTTGGCGAGCGTCGCCACGAGCGGTCCGAGTGCGTAACGCGACCGGTCGGTGCGCATCAGCAGTCCCTGATCGACCAAAGTGGACAGCAAATGGTGTGCGGTCGCCACAGGAAGACCGAGATGCTGGGCCAACTCCTTGCCGGAGTTGTCCGTCGCGTTGCGCGCCACGGCCATGAGGAGTCGAACGGCTCGTTCCACGGACTGGACGCGGGTGCCCCTGGCGTTGCTGGACTGCTCCTCGCCCACCACCTCGCCGCATCTCCCAGATTCGACATTGTGAAATCCGATTGCAGGTATGCATCCTGTACGACGCGACCTGTGTTGTCAACCGATGATCCGATTCGACACACGGACGCACGCGCTGCGATCTGCTTCCGTGACCTGCCCATCGGAGGCTGAACGCAGCCAGTAGACGCCAGCCGAAGGACTCGACCGATTGGTCAGGCGACCGGGCCGAGGGCCCAGGTTCCCAGTGTCAGTAGAGCTGCGACGGGAGGCTCAGCGCTTCGACGAGGCCCTGCGGAAGGGGTTCGACGTGATCGAAACCCCGCCCACGTAGGTGTGCTACTACCTGGCGGAAGTGGAAGCCGACGTGGAAACGCTGCGCATTGATCAGGGTCGAGAACGACATCTCGTGGAGATTCGACGTCAACCGCGGATCCTGCTCATCCATCACCGGGTCGTGGTCGAGAACGAACATTGCGAAGTCGCGCGTACGATCCGTCGCCCAGGACAGCAGTGCGGCGTGGTCGCGCAGCAGTGCTTCCTGCTGCAGATCGGCTTCGCCGGTATACCACGTGAAATCATGGTGGAGCCAGGCATCTGGGACGTATCCCAGTGGCCGAAGGACATTCACCGTGAGGTTGCGGATGGAACGCTGACGGGACTCGGTCGGTTCGAGCAGCACCTCGAACGGAACGGGTTCGATCATCTCGAGCCAGCGTTCCAACATGCCGTGAATGTCCCAGCACATCCCGACGACTGACGTGTCGGTGCCGAGCTCCAGGCCGAGGAAGGACCCGATCTGCGCGGGGTGGTGGATGGCGTGCGCGACCCCGTCGACTATCACGGCAGGAATGTTGGGACTTCCCGCTTCGACGTGGCGACGTTGGCCCTCGGCGCCGTCATTGCCGTCGAAGGACATGTAGGTGATCCCTTCCCGCTCGAGAAGGGCTGCCACATCACTTCTGCCAAGGAACTCCTTGGCATTGGCGCACGATGCTCAGCCGTGCCGCCAGATGAGGACCAGTTCCCGCATCGTTCCGCCTCCCGAGGCCCATCGCCATCCAACGGGACGTGACCATAGGCGAGAAAGTCAATTCCGCAATACCGAATCGGCTCGGGGCGCTCGCGTCCGCGAAAGCAACGCAACCCTGCGCGAGCCTTTCCCGTGCTCCGATGATCGAGTTCGCGCACCGATGCGGTGACCGGGTTCGTGCACCAACGAGATGACGTGACCGTCGTCGCAGGCGCACCTTCAGGGCCCGACCGCCTACCGTTGGCCAGACCGGTCAGATGACGGCAACCTGCAGTCCGAGCGAAGGACAGCTGTGCGACTCCTGGTCACCGGCGGTGCCGGATTCATCGGATCGAACTTCATCCGTTGGGTACTGCGGCACAACACCGACGTGCACGTGACCAATCTGGATGCGCTCACCTACGCGGGAAACCTCGCGTCGTTGGCCGAGGTGGCAGACAGCCGCCGTTACCGCTTCGTGCACGGCGACATCCGGGATGCCACGCTCGTCGAAAAGCTGGTCGGTGACGTCGACGCCGTGGTGCATTTCGCCGCCGAGTCACACGTGGACCGTTCGATCGACGGTCCAGCGGTGTTCCTCGAAACCAACGTCAGCGGCGCCGGCGTGATCTTCGAGGCCTGCCGGCGCGCAGCCGTCGAACGCCTTCTGCACATCTCGACCGACGAGGTCTACGGCTCGATCGAGGCACCGGGCGCCTTCACCGAAACGGACGCATTGCAGCCCAACAACCCCTACGCGGCGTCGAAGGCCGGCGCCGACCTGCTCGCCCGCGCATACCGCGAAACGCACGGCTACCCGATCACGGTGACCAGGACGACCAACAACTTCGGCCCGTACCACTACCCGGAGAAGGTCATTCCGCTGTTCGTCACCAACCTGATCGATGGCGCGCAGGTGCCCTTGTACGGCGACGGCTCGAACGTCCGCGACTGGACCTACGTCGAGGACAACGCCGCCGCACAGTGGCTCGTGCTCACCGAAGGCGTGCCCGGCGAGATCTACAACGTCGGTGCTGGCAACGACCGTTCGAACCTCGAGCTGACCCGCACGATCCTCGAACGGTTCGGCTTCGGCGACGAGATGATCGAGCAGGTCACCGACAGGCCGGGACACGACCAGCGATACGCGGTCGACACCACCCGGATCCGTGCACTGGGTTGGCGCCCGAGTGTCTCGTTCGAGGAGGCGCTGGACGAAACCATTGCCTGGTACCGCGCCAACGAGGCCTGGTGGCGACCGCTCAAGAACTGACGACGTTCGGACTGACGCGGACGCCGTGGATCGCCGCGGACGCCGTGGATCGCCGCGGACGGCGTGGGTCAGAGCCGGACGATGCGCGCAGCCACCTCGCCGCCAGTGAAGGCGGCCAGCCGGTTCCGGGTGTCGAAGATCAACGGGGCGTTGGCGACGAGCGCCTCGTAGTCGAACGCCGCATGGTCGGTGACGAGCACGACCAGATCGGATTCGGCGAACCCGGCCGGGGTCATCGAGGTGACCACCGGGACCGTCCCGAGAGTGGCCACAGCCACATGCGGATCGACGGCGATGACCTCGGCGCCGAGCGCGGACAGCTGATCGGCGATGGCGATCGCCGGTGATTCACGAAGATCGCCGACATCCGGCTTGTATGACGCACCGAGCAGCACGATCCTCGAGCCGTTCACCGGCTTGCGTTCGTCGTTGAGCGCCGTCGTGATCCGGCGAACCACGTACTGCGGCATGTGCTCGTTGATGTCGTTGGCGAGCTCGATGAACCGGAACGACTCGCCAAGCGAGGTGCGCACCTTCCATGACAGGTACGACGGGTCGATCGGCAGGCAGTGCCCGCCGACGCCGGGTCCCGGGCGGAACGGCATGAAGCCGAACGGCTTGGTCGATGCGGCATCGATCGCCTCGT
>JBJHAX010000037.1:0-19989 GCA_050480705.1 Nitriliruptoraceae bacterium | reverse complement strand
CCGTCGATCTCGCGCGCAAGGGTGGGGAATTCCTTGCGCAACGTCGGCACGTCGAACATCGCTACCTCGGAGTCGTTCACCCTCGTATCGTGCCCGACCGGCTCACCGACGGCCACCCTCGCCGTGCCAACCCGGGGGTTGGCACTGCCGGGCCGGCGCATGCGGTCCGCGACGCCATGCGATTCACGCGCTCGCGAGCGACGCGACGTCCTCGTAGCCGCGGGCCTCGAGCTGGTCGGCGAGTTCGGGTCCGCCCGAGGCCGCGATGCGGCCGTCGACCATGACGTGCACCCGGTCGGGCTGGACGTAGCGCAGGATCCGCGTGTAGTGGGTGATGATGAGCACACCCAGGTCCTTGCCGCGCAACCGGTTGATGCCCTCGGAGACGATCTTGAGCGCGTCGACGTCCAGGCCCGAATCGGTTTCGTCGAGCACGGCAAGCTTCGGACGCAGCAGCGCGGCCTGAAGGATCTCGAAACGCTTCTTCTCCCCGCCCGAGAACCCTTCGTTGACCGAGCGCTGCAGGAACGACTCGTGGATACCGAGTTCTTCCATCTCGGCGCGTAGACGCGCCATGAAGTCGCGGATCGGCACGTCCTCCCCCGTGACGGCGTTGAGCGCGGTGCGCAGGAAGTTCGTCAGCGACACGCCGGGGACCTCGACCGGGTACTGCATCGCGAGGAACACGCCCAGACGCGCGCGTTCGTCCGGAGTGAGGTCGTTGAGTTCGGTGCCGGCGAACGTCATGGTCCCGCCGGTCACCTCGTAGGCGGGATGGCCCGCCAAGGTGTAGGCGAGGGTGGACTTGCCGGAACCGTTGGGACCCATCAGGGCGACGGTGTCACCCAGGTCCAGCTCGAGGTCGACGCCGTGCAGCAGTTCGGTGCCGTCGGCCTCGACCTTCAGGTCGCGAATCTCGAGATCAGCCATGTCGTTGGGATCCTCGTCGTCGTGCGCGTACGTGGGAGCGTCGTTGGTCAGTCGTGGTCGGGAAACGGAGCGCCGTTGGTGGCGGCGGACACGTCGATGTGGATCTCGTCGTCGTCCAGCTGCACCGCGAAGGTCGGGACTGGTCGCGTGGCGGGAAGCGACGACGGCGCACCGGTCGTCAGATCGAACGTCGAGCCGTGCAGCGAACACTCGACGCCTTCGCCCCAGACCATGCCCTCGGCCAGCGACCACTGCTGGTGCGAGCACACGTCGTGGATAGCTCTGACGACTTCACCTGTGCGCACCAGGCACACGGGCACGCCGTCGACGTCGACCCGCGTGGGTGTCGCATCCTCGAGTTCGGACAGCTTCGCCGCGTAGCTCATGCACCGGCCGCCTTGGCGAGGTCGCGCAGCGCCGCGTCGTTGACCTGCACGGCCGACAGATCCACATCCTCGATCCGTCGCTCGATCGCCGCGAGCGAGGCGTCCTCGATGCCGGGCAGGTCGATCTCCTCGAGTACCTCGCGGAAGAAACCGAACACGATCAGGCGCAGCGCGTCGTCGCGGGCGATACCCCGGGAGAGCAGGTAGAAAAGGTGGAGCGCATCGATCTGACCGGTCGCCGAACCGTGACCGGCGGTGATGTCGGCGCATTCGATCTCGAGGAACGGTGTCGAGTCGGCGCGCGCACCTTCGGTCAGGATCAGCGAGCGGTTGTTCTCGTCGGTGGCCGTGCCGACAGCATCGCGGTGAACGAAGATGTTGCCGCGGAACACGGTGCGGCTGCGCCCTTGCAACGCGCCCTTGAACAGCACGTCGGAGCTGGCATGCGGCGCGATGTGGCGCACGTAGGGCTGCAGATCGAACCACTGGCCGTCGTCGGCGAAATACAGCCCGAGCGGCCGCGCCTGCGCCCCGGGACCGACGAGGTCGACTTCGGGACGAAGGCGGACGGTCGTGCCGCCGGTGGTCACCGCCAGCGTGCGCACGGTCGCGTCGCGGTGCGCGGCGACCTTCTGCAACGACAGGTGCTGGACACCGGCGCTCCAGTGCTGCAGCGAGGCGATCTCGACCGTGCTGCCGTCGCCGGCGACGACCTCGAGGACCTCGTCGACGAGCGCATCGACGCCCTCGTCGCTGGTGTGTTCGAGGTACAGGCGCAGGCGGGCATGCATGCCGACCACAGCCAGCACGCGAGGCAGGTGGGCCCCATCACGCGCGAGGTGCAGGTGCACCGAGATCGGCTCGTCGACCTCGACCTCGTCGGGTACGTGGATGAACACGCCCGTCGTCCAGGCGGCGTCGTTGACCGTGATGGTGCGGTCCTCGTCGGCGCCGGTCGACTCGGCCGAGGAGGTGGTGAGCGCACCGAGGTGCTCGCGCACCACGTCGGCGTGCGCGTTCGCGGCGGTGACCAGGTCGGTGACGACCACACCCTGGCCGGCGAGCTCGTCGGACAACTCGACGTCGACTCCGCCAGCGTCGACGATGCGCGCGGACACACCTGAATCCAGGTTGTCGACCACCGACGCGCCGGGCGCTGCATCCGATGCGTCGACCACGATCTCACGGTCGACGTCCACACGCCGATCGAAGGGCGTCGAGCGCCAGAACTCGTCGTTGCGCGAGTCGGGCCATTGCTGGTCCAGGTAGCGCTTGAACGCGGCGAGGCGGCGGTCACGCAGCCATTCCGGTTCACCAGTGTCGTCGGAGCGCTGGCGCAGCGCGTCTTCGGTCAGGTCATCGAGCTTCAAGATGGACTCGTCGTCTCGCAGGGTCAGTCGGTTCGAGGTCGTGGCGAGCCGGATTCCGCCAGCTCGACGCCGACGGCGCACAGGCCACGTAGGTGGCCCGGTCAGCCGATCGCACCCTCCATCTCGAGGGCGATGAGCCGGTTGAGCTCGACCGAGTACTCCATCGGCAGCTCACGGGCGATGGGCTCGATGAATCCACGCACGATCATCGCGGTGGCTTCGTCCTCGTCGATGCCGCGCGACTGCATGTAGAACAGCTGGTCTTCCGACAGCTTCGAGACGGTCGCCTCGTGCTCGATGGTCGCGTCTTCCTGCTCGATCTCCATGTAGGGGTAGGTGTCGGTGCGTGAGGTGTCGTCGAGCATCAACGCATCGCACTTGACCGCCGAGCGCGCGTGGTGCGCCCCTTCGTTGATGGAGACCAGGCCCCGGTAGCTGGTGCGCCCGGTGCCCTTGGAGACCGACTTCGACAGGATGTTCGAGGTCGTATACGGCGCGGCGTGGACCATCTTTGCACCGGCGTCCTGGTGCTGGCCGTCGTTGGCGTACGCCACCGACAGCACTTCGCCCTTCGCGCCCTCCTCGGTCAGCCACACGGCCGGGTACTTCATGGTGACCTTGGAGCCGATGTTGCCGTCGATCCACTCCATGGTGGCGTCGCGCTGGGCGACGGCACGCTTGGTCACGAGGTTGTAGACGTTGTTGGACCAGTTCTGGATCGTCGTGTATCGCACACGTGCACCGCGCTTGACGATGATCTCGACGACGGCCGAGTGCAACGAATCCGAGGAGTAGATCGGTGCGGTGCACCCTTCCACGTAGTGCACGTACGAACCCGGTTCCGCGATGATCAGCGTGCGCTCGAACTGGCCCATGTTCTGCTTGTTGATGCGGAAGTAGGCCTGCAGCGGGATGTCGACCTCGACCCCCTCGGGGATCCAGATGAACGACCCTCCGGACCACACAGCGGTGTTGAGCGCCGCGAACTTGTTGTCGTTGGGCGGGATGATGGTTGCGAAGTGCTCGCGGAACAGATCCTCGTGTTCGCGCAACGCGGAATCGGTGTCGAGGAAGATGACACCCTCCGCCTCGAGGTCTTCACGGACCTTGTGGTAGAGCACCGTGCTCTCGTACTGCGCCGCCACACCGGCGATGAGCCGCTCGCGCTCTGCCTGCGGAATGCCCAGCTTCTCGTAGGTCTCGAGAATCTCGGGGGGGAGGTCCTCCCAGCTCTCCGCCTGTTTCTCGGACGCCTCGACGTAGTAGTAGATGTTGTCGAAGTCGATACCGCTCAGGTCCGCACCCCAGCCCGGCATCGGACGCCGGCGGTAAGCCTCGTAGGCGCGCAGGCGCAGGTCCCGCATCCATGCGGGCTCGTTCTTGCGCTCGCTGATCGCAGCCACGACCTCACGCGACAGGCCCCGCTCGGGCGTGAACGCGTAGTCGTCGTCTCGGTCAGCCCATCCGAAGCGGTAGTCGCTCAGTTCCTTGGCGACCTCGTCCTGGCGCTTACGGGCATCGCTGACCGGCAGTTCGATCTCGGTCTGGCTCACCGCTGGACTCCTCGTCGTTCGTCTCGTTCGGCTGTCGTGCGGTGTCACGTTGCGTGGCGCAACACCGGTCGGTTCCCGCGGGCGCTACCTCGCGGTGTCACCGGCGCGGCGCCGGTGTCGGTTGTCGTCGTCATGCGCAGTTGCGCGCTTCGCGTCTTCGCGCGGCTCGATCGTGCACACGCACGCCGGTGCACCACCAGCGAGCGTCTCGCGGCGCGACACGGACACCTCATGCCCGAGCACGCGCGAAAAGCTCGCCGCCTCGTAGGCGCAGACCTCCGGGTGGTCGCGAGCTACGTCCTCGATCGCGCAGTGCCCCTGGACGAGGGTGAAGCTGTGCCCGGCGGAGGTCACCGAGGCGTCGAAACCGGCCCGCGAGAGCGCGTCGGCAAGCTGGTCGAGCCGTTCGTGCAGGTCCTCGGCCGTCACCGCCTCACCGAGCCGTTCGGTCTCGCGCCACATCCGCCACCGCAGAAAGGCACGCAGGCCCTCACGCCCGTGTTCCTCCTCGAGGAACGTGAACAACTCGCCGGCGAGTTCATCGTAGCGCTGAGGAAGCAGGCGTCCGGCCGCGTCGGTGAGGCGGTAGCGCGCGGCGGGGCGTCCCCGGGCACGGCGCACGACCTCGGCGGCCACCAGGCCGTCGTCCTCGAGCACCGCGAGATGGCGGCGCGTCGCGACTTCGCTGATGTCGAGGTGCCCGGCGAGTTCGCCGACCGTCGCGCCGTCAGCGCTACGCAGATGATCGACGATCGCCGCACGGGTCGGACCGAGCAGGGCGACGAGCGAGGGTGGCGACACCGTCGCCGCGCCCTCGGTGCGCGTGGCCATGCCTCGCCTCCGTGTCGTGGTCGTCGACGTCCGGGGTGCCCACGTTCGGGCACGCCTCTTTTCTCAACGTTTGTGTTGCGATAGTAGGAGTGGCGCGACGCAGGCGCAAGGCGGCCGCACGCCGCCGAGCTGTGGGCTGGCAACGCCTGCCGTGCCGCATGCCGGGCAGAGCTACTGCTGCGCAACCTGCCGATGGTGCGTCGACGCACGTTCCGCTCCCTCAGAGCCCGGCTGCGCGCTTTCGGTGGCCGTGGGATCGAAGCGACGCATGGTCACACCGACGTCCACCTCGTGTTCGGATGGTCCACTGAACACGCCGCGGAACGGCGCCACGTCGTCATAGTCGCGCCCTCGCCCGATCGTCACATGGCGTTCACCGACCGGCTGGCGATTGGTCGGGTCGAGCGCCAACCAGCCCCATCCCGGAACGGCGGCCTCGACCCAGGCGTGCGTCTGCACCTCGACCTCGTCGGTGTCGGCATCCTCGCCGGAGGCGTCGTCGGCGGTGAACAGGTACCCCGAGACGTACCGCGCCGGGATTCTCAGCGCGCGATACATCGCGACGGCGAGGTGCGCGAAGTCCTGGCACACCCCTGCCCCGGTCTCGAAGACATGGTCGACGGGCACGCCCACGTAGGTGACATCGGTGCGGTAGTCGAGTTCGGCCACCCGTTCGTGGACGGCGTGGAGCAGCTCGACGACGTCGTCGGCGGCAGCATCGGCCGCGGCGCGAGCGGCCTCGGCGACGTGCGGCCCCCAGTCGGCGTGGGGCGAGCGTTGCAGGTAGGCGAAGTTCGCGTCCAGGAACGTCGGCTCCTCGAGCATCGATCGACGCAAGCCGTCGGGCGGTGGGGACTGAGCCGCCGTCTCCACGTTGGCTTCGGCCACGACCGCGAGTTCACGGTGCGGCGGGCGCACCCCGAACGTGTCGACACGGGTTCCCCAGTAGTCGACATACGACACCACCCGTGACGACGGCGTGGTCGTCACGTGATAGTGCAGGAGTTGTTGACGCTCGTCGTTCGCCGGGCACGCCCGCAGTTCGTTCTGCGACTCGTAGACGGGCTGCGGGTAGCGAAACGAGGTCAGATATCGGATGTCGACGCGCATGCGGTGTCGTCCTCGCCCAGAAGGCGGACCAGCTCAGGTGGCGACGGCACGCAGCGTGCCGCCGGGGTGGTGGCGGAAGAAGTCGTCGGCGATCGCCTCGGCGACGCGCGCAACATCCTCCTGCACGCCATCGAGGAAGTCGTGCAGGCCGAGCTCGAAGAGTTCGGCGACATCACGGTACTTCAGGCCTGCCACGCTGCGGCCCAGGCGGCGCATCGCACGTCCCCCGCCGTCGCCGCTGAGCACCTCGAGTTGGTACATCGCACCGACCAGGCAGAACAGCACGCTACGTGGCAGGTCGGCTTCGAGGAGCAGGAACTCGACGACCCCGACGGGGTCCAGCGAGGCCCGGTAGCGGCGTCGGTACGCCTCATATGCCGATGCGGACTTGAGCACCGCCACCCACTGGTGGAAGTCCGTTCGGTCCGCGCCGCGCGGCGTCGAACCGTCGGTGCCGCCACCGCCGCCGGCGGGCATGCCGGACGCTTCGAGATGCGCGTAGCGCACGTCGATGAGCCGGCAGGTCATCTCCGCCCGCTCGAGCATGCGCCCCAACGCCATGAAGCGCCAGCCCTCGTCGCGGGGCATCGTCTCACTCGCGACGCCATAGATCGTCATGCAGGAGCGACGAACCGCTCCGAAGAGCGTGTACGGCTGCTCGGCCAGTTCACGGGTGAGATCCCGCGCCGTCAGCGCAAGGTGCAGTTCGTTGACCGATTCCCACAGTTCCGAAGAGACCAGCTCACGGACCGATCGGATGTTCTCGCGCGCCCGGCTCATCGCGGCGGTGATGGAACTCGGATTGTCACGGTCGACGACGAGGAAACGCATCACCTGCTCGGCGACGAGATCGTCGGCATAGGCGCCGCGGACGTGCAGCACCTCGAGCAGCTGCTCCCAGGACCTTCCTGCATCGCCGGTGGGTGACTCGAGCATGGTGTGGTAGGTGACGTCGATCATCCGGGCAGTGTCCTCGGCCCGCTCGACGTAGCGTCCCGCCCAGAAGAGGTTCTCGGCCAGTCGCGCCAGCATCTCAGACCTCCGCGGCGTCCCGCAGGACCCAGGTGTCCTTCGATCCGCCTCCCTGCGAGGAGTTGACCACCAGCGAGCCTTCGCGAAGCGCGACGCGGGTCAGCCCGCCCGGGATCACCTCGACGGACTCCCCCGCGATTGCGAACGGCCGCAGGTCGACGTGGCGTCCGACGAGGTGCCCGTCGACGAGCGTGGGGTGACGCGACAGGCGCACGACGTCCTGCGCGATGTAGCCACGCGGATCACGTTCGATGGTGGCGCGGAAACGTTCGAGTTCCTCGTCGTCGGCTGAAGGGCCCATCAGCATGCCGTAGCCGCCGGAGGCCGCAACCGGCTTGACGACCATCTCGTCGAGCCGGCCGAGCACCTCGGCACGCTGTTCGTCGTCCCACAACAGATACGTGTCCACGTTGGGAAGGATCGGTTCCTCGCCCAGGTAGTAGCGCACCAGTGCCGGCACGAAGGCGTAGACGGCCTTGTCGTCGGCCACGCCGTTGCCGACGGCGTTCGCGATCGTGACGTTGCCGGCACGCGCCGCCGACATCAGCCCGGGCACGCCGAGCAGGGAGTCGGGCCGGAAGACGACCGGGTCGAGGAACGCGTCATCGATCCGGCGGTAGATGACGTCGACCCGGCGCAGGCCCCGCGTGGTGCGCATGTAGACGACGTGTTCGTCGACGACCAGGTCGCGTCCCTCGACGAGTTCGACGCCCATCTGGCGGGCGAGAAACGCGTGTTCGAAGTAGGCGGCGTTGAACATCCCGGGGGTGAGCACGACCGCGACCGGGTCCTCGCCCGCCGCGCGCGGCGCGACGTCGCGAAGCGCGCGCAGCAACAGGGGCCCGTAGTGGTCCACCGGACGCGGCCGCTGCGTGGCGAACGCGATCGGCAGGACCCGCGTCATCGCGGCCCTGTTCTCGAGCACGTAGCTGATGCCGGACGGATTGCGCAGGTTGTCCTCGAGCACCCGGTAGGTGCCTTCGTCGTCGCGGACCAGGTCGACACCCGCCACCAGGCACCGCGCGGCGTGCGGCACCTCGATCCCGAACGCTTCGCGGACGAACCCGTCCGCGGTCTGCAGCAGCCAACGGGGCACGACGCCGTCGTGGATGGCCGCCTGCTCCCCGACGTAGAGGTCGTCGAGGAAGCGGTTGAGTGCGGTCACACGCTGCGCGACACCGGTCTCGACGTGGCGCCACTCGTCGGCAGGAATGATGCGTGGCACGAGGTCGAGCGGGAAGGTGCGCTCGACCCCGTCGTCGTCGCCGTACACCGTGAAGGTGATCCCCTGGGATCGAAACAGCCCGTCCCGGATCTGCTCGCGACGTTCGAGGTCCTCCGGCGTGAGTCGTCCCAGCCGATCGACGAGCGGCCGGTAGTGCTCGCGCACAGCACGGCCTGAGGTGAAGGCCTCGTCGTAGAAGGCGCCCGGGTCGTAGTCGTCGAAGAGTCCAGTCACACGCCGAACCTTAGCGATCACCGGCCCTGCCCGATCGTCGGCGCCGGCTTCGACGACACCGACGATGCGCCAATGGTCGATCGGACGGGCGGCGACGATCAAGGACGGGGGCTGGGGTGCCGATGCGGACAGAGAAGGCTTTCGGCGCGGGCGCCCATCCCACGCCGACACCCTCCCGACGACGAGGATGGCGACGATGGACCCAGCGCAGCGACCGATTCGACGTCCGTCCCGCACCGCATCCGGCGAGTCGGAGACGTCGCTACCCCGCCGACACAGCCTCACCACCTCGGCGCACCACGACGTCGTCGTGCGCGGCGAACAGACCCGCCTTCCCCTCGGGCCGGACAGTCGCGAGCGCCGCGCACTCGTCATCCACCGCCTGCTGGCACGTGGCCTGTCGCCCCGCACGCTGCGAGCACTGCTCCCCGACTGGGACGAGTTGATCGCCGCGGTCGCGGGCGAGCGTGATCTCGCCTCGACGCCGCGCCGTTGACCAGCACGGTCTGATGCCGCTGCGGCAACGTCACCCCGCTGCAGCGAAGGCCTGACGCAGACGGGCCTCGAGACCGGTTCGGCGACGCACCACACGGTCGTGGCGAGCCGCCGCACGCAACGTGCCACGCTGACCGACGGCGACGAGCGCATCGCGCGCCCGCGTCACGGCCGTGTACAACAAGCTGCGCCAGAGCATGTGCTGGTGCGAGGCGTCGCACACGAGCACGACGACGGGCCACTCGCCGCCTTGCGCCTTGTGGACCGTCACGGCCCAGGCGTGGACGAGGTCGCCGATCCGCGCACGGTCGTAGGTGACCTCGCCGCGTGGGAAGGCCACCCTGAGACGTCCTGCGGAGGCTGAGGCGTCGACGACGCGGCCGACGTCGCCGTTGGCGACGTCGAGGTCCGCGTCGTTGCGCGTCTGCATGACCCGGTCGCCGACGTCGATGCCGCGCACACCGGCCGCTGCGTTCGGATTGAGCCTGCGTTTGAGTTCCCGGTTGAGCGCGTCCACACCTACCGGCCCGCGGTAGACCGGGGCCAGCACCTGCACGTCGTCCACCTCGACCTGCAGGTGTTCGGGGATGCGCTCGGCCACCGCGCGTACGACACGCTCGACGATGCGTTCGCGAACGGCTTCTTCGGCGACGTACACGTCGTTGTCGACCCCGGCCAGCTCACCGACGTCGCCGTCGAGCAGCCCGTGGGCGAGCGTCACGATGCGGCTGCCGGCCGCCTGCCGATGGATCTCGATCAGGTTCGTGACGGGCACGACCTCGGAGGCGATCACGGCGCGCAGCACGTCGCCCGGCCCGACCGACGGCAGCTGGTTCGCATCTCCGACCAGCGTCAGGTGGGATCCGTCGTCGATGGCGCTGACCAGTCGTTCGGCGAGCGCGGTGTCGCACATGGAGATTTCGTCGGCGACGACGAGATCGAACGGAAGGCGCTCATCGGCGCCGTACCGGAACCGGAAGCCGCCACCTGCGTCGGGTCGCGCCTCGAGCAGCCGGTGGATCGTCGTCGCCGCCTGGCCGGTCATCTCCTCCAGACGTTTGGCGGCACGCCCGGTGGGTGCGCACAACGCCACGTTGAGACCTGCCGCGTCGGCCGCCACGACGATCTCGCGCACCGCGCGGGTCTTGCCGGTCCCCGGGCCACCGGTGAGCACCGACACTCCGTGTTCGAACGACCGGGTCACCGCGAGACGCTGGTCGTCGGTCAACTCCTCCGGCAGCGCCTCACCGGGGGCGTGTGCACGGACACGCGAGTCACGGGTCGACGCGAGCCCGGCGATCGCTGCGGCGAGGGTTCGCTCGATCGCGAGCGCGGCGGGTGGCGCGACGACGTCGTCGCGATCGAGCGTGTCGATCTCGAGCAGCCTCGACGTGACGGCTCCGTGCAGACCGTCTGCGGCGACCACAGCGTCGACACCGAGCAGCCGGGCCGTCTCGTCGATGGTCTCCTGACGGGTCAGGTGTTCATGCCCGTCGCGCCGCCGCGCGCCGACGACCGCCGCGAACGAACCGGCCGCCAGGCGCCGGGGATCGTCGGCAGCAACACCCAGCGTGCGTGCCAACCGGTCGACGTGCGCGAAACCGACGCGGTCGGCGGCCAGCAGCGCATACGGGTCATCGCGGGCCACATCGACGACCTCGCCACCGAACGCGGCATGGGCGCGCCGGGTCACCTCGAACGGCCACTTCGCCGGCTCCACCAGCCGGACGAGTTCGGCGAGTGCAAGGCCGGACCGCCACGCCCGGCTCAGACGCTCCGCCTCGTCGGCGTCGATTCCCGCCTCGGCGACCAGACGTTGCGGCTCGTGCTCGATCACACGTCCGGTCGACGCGCCGAAAGCCACGAGCACACGCGTGACGGTGCGCTCGGCAACCTCCTCGAAGCGTTCGGAGCGCAGGAACGCCGCAAGGCCCTCGCGTGTGGACGGCGTCGTCTGTTCGTAATAGACGGCACGGAAGCTGCGGCCGTGGCGAGGATGGTCCTCCCAGGCACCGACGAGGCGGACCGTCTGGCCCTGGACGAGGTCGGCGAGAGGTCCGACGCAACGCGCCCCGCTCCCGTGGCCCTCCTGATCCAGTTCGACCACGCCGAAGCCACTGCCCCGATCGGCGTAATAGACCCCGAGCACCTCGCCGCGCAACTCTTCATGCGCGCCGAGCAGATCGTCGCTCAACGGGTCGTGCGCGGCGGTTCCCAACCCGACGTTGCGCTGCGCAACCCGTCACGTTCGGCGACGGGCTCCAGATGCGGACGATCGGTCGCCTCGCCGCGGTCGATCGCGTCAGCCAGTGCGACTTCGCGGGCGTGCGCGTCCGCTTCGTCCTGGGCAGCGGCGCGTGCCGCAAGCCCGCGCGCGTCACCCATGATCCACCCAACGGCGAATCCGATCCCGAAACCACCCATGACGAGGCCGGTCGCGCGCAATCGGCGCCGCCGCTGATCCCGTCGTGACGGTTCGAGCGCATGCGCGGCTTCCCGGGCGCGTTCGCTCCAATGATGTCCGCGGTCGGCGACGTACTCCGCACGTTCGGTGAGGATGCGCGCGACACGCACGGCACGCGCCATCAATCGCGGAATCGCGATGCCCACCGCGAGCAGGGCCTGCGCGAGCGTCAGGACACCCACCCCGGTGCGCCGCGCAGCCGGCTCGAGGTCGTCGACCCGATCCCGCACAACGTTGCGCGCCTGTTCGAAGCGATCGGGAATCGATTCGAACACGTCGACACCGCGCTCACGCAGGTCGCTCGCGATCGTGCGCACGTCGGTCCTGCGGCGTCCAGGCATCCGTGACCCTCCGTGAATCTTCGGCGCAGCGTGCAGCCTCGAGGGTACCGCTGGGATATGCACACAGCCCGGTCGGGCCGCCGACGGATTCACGCGCCCCGCGAGGTTCTCGTCGCGCCCCAGCGCAGCGACGTCGTCGCGGCCAGGGCGTCGAGCAGGTCGGCGGGCTCACATGCCTGCGCCGGTGCGAGTACACCTGGCGCTGCGCTGGCCGACGTGTCGAGCAACCCGAGTGCAAGCGCAGCGGCAGTCCCGTACGGGTCACGGCCATGCGCCCAGGCGCGCGACACCGCTGCGCCGTCGGCGGCCTCAGCGACCACGCCCCACGACGTCGCCGACCGTACGTCGTCGGCGAGATCGTCGAGGCCCCGCGTCACCAGCGCGTCGACGATGCGCCGGATCAGGTTGTGGCGGGTCGCGTTGCCGTACGCCTGCAGGATTTCGGCACGCCACGTCGGCAAGGCCACGTACACCCCGGCGTTGCGCACCGTGTCGAGATGACGCGGCAGCGTCAGCGGCTCGGCCCCCGGGACCGCTGCGGCGTGCCGCGGGCCGACCGGGCGCGGGAACCAGGCCAGGCGTCGTGTCTCGCCGGGCGATTCCTCGGCCAGACGACCGTCACGCAACGCCAGCACGCTACTGCGCAGCGCCGCAGCCATCGTGGTGCGCGTCTCGACGGCGACGCGCACCCGTGGCCCACCGGCCCGCGGGAATGCGTAGGCGACGTGGACGTCGCTCGCCGCAACGACGCCTCGGGCCGCGACCGCTGCGAGCAGGTCCCCAATCGCGCTCGCTCCCGGCACGATCCGCACACCCGCGGCACGCGCATCGGCGTCGCGCTCGTACAGGCGCCGGAGCGCGCATGGATCGACCCGAAGATCCACCAGACTTCGCCCGGCGCGGATCGACGCTTCGGCGATCACGTCGGGGGTGAACCCGTCGGGGGCATCCGCTGCGAGGACCCCCTCGACGTCGCTGAGCCGCTCGGCGAGCTCATCGCCGCCGGCAACCGCGACGACGGGCGCCTGCGAGGCCGGGACGTCGCACCGGGGTGTCACGAACCCGTCGGTGGCGGCGTCGACGAGCACCACGACGTCGATTCCGCGCGCCAGCTGCTCGCTGACGACGATCCGCTCGATCGTTCCGGCACTGCCGAGGACCGCGATCCTGTCCATGTCGCCTCCTGGTCGGCGCGAGCCTACGAGGGCACCCGTTCCATTCGACCACGACCGAGGATCGCTCCGCCGGATGGGAGGGTGCGCCTCACCGTGCAGTGGATGCGTGACTGGCGCGCATCGGCCTGCGACGATGCGCCTTCCCCGAGACCAGGTGGGCAGGCGATGAGCGCGACATCGACGCCCGACGCCGTCCTGGACGGTGCCGCGCTCGTGCGCATCCAGGTCATGGGCCCTCATGCGGCCCGCGCCCTGCCGTCCGTCAACCCGCCACACGAGCTGACCGTGTCGCTGGGAAGCCCTGAAATGCTCGCGCACCACGACGAACTTGCGCAACGTGGCTACAGGATCGTCGACGTCGCCGACGAACCGACGGCGCACGGACGACTCGACGTCTTCGTGCCGGCCGCATTCCGCGCCAGCGACGCAGCGACGTGGCAGGAGCTGTACGCGCTCGCTGAGCGCGTGTTCGACCTGCGGATGGGGCCCGTGCGGCTCCTGCTCGCGCGCCAGGTCGCGCACCATCTCGGTGCGCGGTGTGACGGCGTAGCCTGACGCAGCCGTTGTGCCCCGCAGGGGTGCGCACCGCCGAGGCCGAAGGGACCGCCGTGAGCCTGCAGGAACGCATCGAGACGGATCTGCGCGAGGCCATGAAGGCCCGCGAACGTGACCGTACGTCCGCGCTGCGCATGGCGATCGCAGCGCTGAAGAATCGTGCGGTCGAGGACGGTGCGGGCCCACAGGGTCGTCTCGACGACGACGTCGTCATCAAGGTGCTCTCGACCGAGGTCAAGCGCCGGAGGGAGGCCGCTCAGGCATTCGCCGGCGCTGGCCGTGACGAGCAGGCCGCGAAGGAGAACGCAGAGGCGGCGATCTACGAGGCCTATCTTCCCGCGCAGCTCGACGACGACGAACTCGTCGCGATCATCGACCGCGCCGTCAGCGAAACCGACGCGGAGGGGCCCTCGCAGATGGGTCAGGTCATGAAGGCCGTTATGGCACAGGTGGCGGGTCGCGCCGACGGTGCGCGCGTGTCCCAGATGGTGCGTGACCGGCTCGGCTGACCGGCGCGCCGCCCACCCGTTTGCCGAGCTCGGCTGATCGCCGTCAACCGACCTCGTTGAGAAGCCGGTCGAGGGAGCTGGCCGTGAGCTCGCCGGTGTGGTGCCCGGCGAGCCGCCCGTCGACGTCGAACACGACCGTCGTCGGCATGCCACGCGCTCCGAGCGCTCCGGCGACATCGCCGGCGATGTCGTAGATGGTCGGGAACGTGATCCCCATCTCGTCGACGAAGCGTTCGCCGTCTGCGCGCTGATCCAGGTGGTCGATGCCCAGGAAGGCGATGTCGTCACGTTCGGCGGCCGCATCGATCAGCAGCGGCATCTCGCGCCGGCAGGGGGCACACCAGCTCGCGAAGATGTTGACGAGCACGGGCCGTCCGTCCGCGTTCTCGCGGCGGATCCACGCCGCGGTCTCCGGCCATCCGCCATCGGCGAGCTGCGCGTCACGCGGTGGCACCTGATCAGGCGTGTCTGCGTCATCGACACGGATCTGTTCGGACCCGCATGCCGACACCGACGCGACCAGCGTCAGGGCGACGATCCACGTGACCGCTTGTCGCACGGCGTACCTCAACGTCGTGACGGCACCGAAGCGAGGACCTGTTCGGACACCTCGAGGAAGACGTCGACCTCCTCGTCGGTGCCCACCGAGACACGGATCTGCTCGTGCATCCCGTAGGGCGTCAGCTCGCGCACGCCGACACCGTGCCGGGCGTAGTCCGCCACGATCGCTTGAGCGTCGGTCCCCAGTTCGATGGTGACGAAGTTGCCGATGCCCGCGGTGTGTGGGACCCCGAGTCCGTCGAGCATCCCAGCCATTCTGGCTCGCCCGCGCAACGTGGTGTCGATGGTTCGTTCGACGTGATCGACCGACGCGAGGCTCGCGATGGCCGCGGCTTGAGCGGGCGAGGACACGTTGAAGCGCGACCGGCGACCATCGAGCTCGCCGACCAACTCGGACGGGCCCGTCACATAGCCCACACGCAGTCCGGCGAGTGCGTAGACCTTCGAGAAGGTGCGCACCGTGATGAGTCTCGGGTGTTCGAGGCCGAGTTCGGCGACCGTGGCGTAGTCCTCGTCGCCCGTCGCGAAATGGTGGTAGGCCTCGTCGACGATGACGAGCACGTCGTCGGGCACCCGATCAACGAGGGCACGCAGTTCGTCACCACCCAGATGGGCCCCGGTCGGATTGCCCGGGTTGTCGATCGCCACGACGCGGGTCGCTGGCCCGAGCCGCGCGAGCAGGGCTTCGACGTCGCGCTGGTATCCCGGCTGCCCGTGGGTGGCAGGACCTGCCGTGGGGGATTCGACGTAGCGTGCGCCGACGTTTGCGGCGCCGAGCCGGTAGACGACGAAGGCGCGCTCGAAGGCCAGCACCTCGTCGCCGGGCCCGGCGACGTGCGCGATCGCATCCATGAGCACAGCGGCGGATCCGACGCCGACCGCGACCTGATCGATCGAGCACGACTCGTGGCTGGCAATCGCCTCGCGCAGCGCCACCGATCCGTCATCGGGGTAGCGATGCCCGTCGACGAGCATGGCGTGTGCGGCATCGATCGCCGCCGACGGTGGCCCGTAGGGCGACTCGTTGGACGACAGGCGCACCTTCATGCCCGGCGGAGGGCCGACCGTACTCGCGGCAGCGGTGGAGTTCGTCATACGGTGCTCACTCGTCGTCGTGCACAACCTCGATGTGCCACGCGGGCGGCGACCGATCCCGCGAGCCCCGATCCCTCACAGGTACAGACCGGTTGCGCCGTCACGGCGTGTCGACGCAACAGCGTGGACGTCGCGTTCGCGCACGACCAGGTACGGGTCGCCCTGCACATCGACCTCCACGGCGTCTTCGGGGACGTAGAGCACCTCGTCACCGACGTCGACATGCCGCACGTGTGGGCCGACGGCGATGGCTTCGCCCCAGATCCCCTTGCGATCGACGGACGCAGCGGTCGCGGGAATGAGGATGCCGCCTTTGGTCCGTCGCTCCGCGTCCGATGGCGGCGCCACCAACACGCGGTCACCGAGCACGACCACGCTCCGTCGGGGCTCGTCGGATGATGCCGACCGCGCAGCGGGCCCACGCCCGTCGGTCGACACGTCGGCATGTGTGGCGTCCTGATCGCTCATGCCCGGAGCGTAGCGACAGCGCTGGAGCCCCCCGCCCCACATCG
The DNA here is from genome assembly GCA_050480705.1 of Nitriliruptoraceae bacterium. Classification (GTDB taxonomy): domain Bacteria; phylum Actinomycetota; class Nitriliruptoria; order Nitriliruptorales; family Nitriliruptoraceae; genus JBJHAX01. The sequence goes on along the minus strand of JBJHAX010000037.1, from coordinate 3,611 downwards.
CCTCGGTCAAGATGCGCGGCCGAGCGGGCGTGAGGCGCCCTGCACCGTCGGTCCGTCACGACCCACAGGCAGGTGATCTCCACGGGGCAGCCGCCGGATCAGCATCGACCGGATTCGCGCCATCCGAGCAAGGAAGGGTAGCCTTACCTGTGCACGGAGTCGGCCGGGACGGACGGCCAGCCGTGCGTCACCGATTCTGAGGAAACCGTGCCCCCGCCTCCACAGCACGAACGTGCCGCTGCGCTCGTCTGCACAGGCCTGCGCAAGCACTTTGGTGCGACCGTCGCGGTCGACGACGTCGACCTCGATGTGCCGCGTGGCAGTCTCACGGCACTGCTCGGACCGTCGGGCTGCGGCAAGACGACCCTGCTGCGTCTGATCGCCGGGCTGGTCACGCCCGACGCCGGCCGCATCGAGATCGACGGCCGCGTCGTCACCGGACCTGGTGTCGCGGTTCCGACTGAACACCGAAACGTCGGCCTCGTCTTCCAGGACTTCGCGCTGTTCCCGCACCTGTCGGTCGAGCGCAACGTTGCGTTCGGACTCACCGGCATGTCACGTCGCGCCCGCGACGAACGCGTCCGCCAGGTGCTCGACCTCGTCGCGATGTCCGAGGTCGCCCACCGACTGCCCGCTGCACTCTCGGGCGGGCAGCAGCAGCGGGTCGCGCTCGCCAGGGCGCTCGCCCCCTCCCCCGACCTGATCCTGCTCGACGAGCCGTTCTCGAACCTCGACGCTTCACTGCGCGCAAGCCTGCGCGAGGACGTTCGCGCCATCCTGCGCGACGCAGGCGCGACCGCGGTGTTCGTCACGCACGACCAGGAAGAAGCCCTCTCGCTCACCGACCGTGTCGCGGTGATGCACGCCGGTCGCATTCACCAGCTGGCCGATCCGCACACCCTGTACACACGACCCGCCTCACGGTTCGTGGCGGAGTTCGTCGGCGAAGCCGACGTGCTGCCTGGTGAGCGCGCCGGTGAGTTCCATGTCGACACGCCTGTGGGACGGCTCGCGACCACCGAGCCGGTGACCGCGACGTCGGTCGAGGTCATCGTGCGGCCCGAGGCGCTGCGCCTGCGCGAACAGGCGGACGGGGTCGCGACGGTCGTCGCCATCTCCTACTTCGGCCACGACCAGCTCGTCCAGCTCGAGATGCCCGACGGCAGGGTCATCCGGGCGCGCCGCGGCCCCAGACTCGACCTCGAGCGCGGCGACCGTGTCGCCATCACCGTCGACGGGCCTGTACTGACCTTTCCGGCCACCGCTCCCACGGCCGACGGCGCCGGGACCGAACAGCCGCGTCTGCAGCCGGTGGGCTGAACGAACGTCTCGGCCTGCGAGGGTGACGCCCGCGTCCACCTTCATGCGTCTTCGCGACGGTCCCTGATCATCGCGATCGCCAGCGGCACCGAGCCGATAAGAATCAGCAGCATCGCCGGCAGCGCCGCCCGGGTGAAGAACGCTTCTTCGGTCGCCGACCAGACGCGTACCGCGAGCGTGTCGAACCCCGTCGGCGCCAGCAGCAACGTCGCCGGCAGCTCCTTGAGCACGGTCAGGAACACCAGTGCCCCGCCCGCCACCGCGCCACGACGCGCCAGCGGCACGGTGACACGGCGCAACGCCGAGGTCCGCGACGCCCCCAGGGTTCGCGCGGCGGATTCGACATCCGATTCGACCTGCAGCAGCGACGTGCGGATCGCACCGAGCGCCTGCGGGAGGAACAGCACGACGTAGGCGAACACCAGCATGGCAAGCGTCTGGTAGAGGGCCGGCGCGACGCGCACGCCGACGAACACCAGGGCGAACGCGACGACGATCCCCGGCAGGGCGTAGCCGGCGAACGATGCACGTTCGACCAGCCGCGCAGCCACCGAGCGTGATCTCGCAGACCACACAGCAACCGGGCCGGCGCACAGCACCGCCGCGATCGCACCCAGGCCAGCTGCGATCAGGCTGCGGCCGGCAGCACCCAACGCGAGGTTGGCGGCCTCACCCGCAGCCAACCCTCGCACCAGCCACCAGCTGATCACCAGCATGGGCAGCACGAGCCCGACGGTGACGATCGAGGTGCACAGCGCGACGGCGGGCCAGCGCCATCGGCCGAGCGGCACCCGTGGCGCCCGCCTCGCGGCACGGCGCCGACCGAACTGTCCACCCCGGTCGCGTGCGACCCGTGCCTCGGCGATCACGATGATCAGGGTCACGGTCACCAGCAGCAGCCCCAGCACTGCTGCCGGCGCGCGGTCGAATGCGGTCCGGTACTGCAGATACAACGCACGGGTGAACGTCGAATAGCGCAGAATCGACACCGCACCGAAGTCGCTGAGCACGTAGAGCGTCACGAGCAGCCCGCCTGCGGCGGCCGACGGTCGCAGCTGCGGCAGCACCACCCGCAGGAACGTCGACACCGGGCCGTGACCCAGCGAGCGCGAAACCTCCTCGAGCGACGGTTCCAGACCCCGAAGGCCAGCCTGGACGGTCAGGAGCACGTAGGGGAAGGTGAACAGCGTGAGCGCGACGAAGGCGCCGCCGAAACCGTACGGAGACGGCGGGCGCCAGGCGAACCAGCTCTCGACGAGCCCGCCGGGCGCGAGCGCGGCGACGAGCGTGTAGGCGCCGACGTAGGTCGGGATGACCAACGGCAGGGCCGTGGCGACGGCGAAGAAGCGCCGGGCAGGCAGGTCGGAGCGGACGGTGAGCCATGCCACGGGCACACCGATCAGCAGGCTCGCCACCGTGACGCTTGCTGCGAGACCGAGCGTGCGCGCGGTGAGCGCCAGCGTGGACGGGTCGGTGAGCAGCTCGACGATGCGTTGCGCAGGTAGATCGGCCGCGACGACCAGCAGATAGACGGCGGGCACCAGCATCGCGGCACCGACACCGACCGCTGGAATCCAGACGACGGGATGCACGCCCGCGACCCGCCGCGGCCCCTGCGGACGCCGGGACACGCCGGGCGTGGGGTGCGGTCGAACCGCCGGATCGACGCGAACCACATCCGGGGATTCCATGCCGACAACGCTAACTGCTCGCCCGGCGCATGGTGCGCCAGCGGAGGTCAGCTAGCCTCGGCGACGCCGGTGCCACAGTGCGTCAAACGCCAAGGAGCTGTCGTGACCTACCAGCGCGTGTCCGTCCCCGAGCGGGGCCAGCCCGTGAACGTGCGTGACGACGGGTCCCTCGAGGTCCCTGACGAACCGATCGTCTGCTTCATCGAAGGCGACGGCACTGGTCCGGACATCTGGGCGGCGTCGCAGCGTGTCATCGACGCTGCGGTGGCCAAGGCCTACGACGGGCAACGCCAGATCTCCTGGATGGAGGTCTATGCCGGCGACAAGGCCAACGAGGTCTACGGCGAAGTGGTGTGGCTGCCGCAGGAGACGCTCGACGCCATCGAGGAGTTCAAGATCGGGCTCAAGGGACCGCTCACCACCCCGGTCGGTGGCGGCATCCGCTCGATCAACGTTGCGATCCGCCAGCGTCTCGACTTGTACGCATGTGTCCGTCCCGTGCGCTGGTTCACCGGCGTGCCCTCGCCGGTGCGCACGCCGGGCGACGTCGACATGGTCATCTTCCGTGAGAACACCGAGGACATCTACGCAGGCATCGAG
>JBJHAX010000036.1:18235-20535 GCA_050480705.1 Nitriliruptoraceae bacterium | reverse complement strand
CTGCCATGAGGTCGCCTTGTCGCGCGCGCAACGTCCGGTGATCGCCCGTCCACCGGCGGTGGATCGCCAGGCCGTCCGTCGGGAGCTGGTACGGCGAAGTGTGCGCGGCGTGCCGTTCTGGAGGGTGACCGACCGGCGAGAACGTCGACGTGCGGCACGTGAAGCCGTCGATGCCGAGGTCGCGCGCCGACAAGCTGACCGTGACGCCGACCACGCCGCCGAACAGGCGGCCGCCGACGAGTGGTGGCAGCGGCTCGAAGCCGGCGATCCCGCGACCACGCTGCACCGCCTGACGGTCGCGTTCGAGCAGGCGGGATTGTCCGCGGTCCCCACCGACGTCGGTGATCGTGCCGCTCATGTCGCGGTGGCGGTCGACTCGCCCGAGATGCTGATCGGTCAACGCGAGCCCACCGCCGATGGTCAAGGCATGTCGTTGGCGATCATGAGCGAAACCCGGCGCAACAAGCTCTACGTCCAGGCGGTCTGCGCCGGGATCGTCGCGGTCGCCGCGGAGGTGTTCGCCGTCGCGCCGGGCATCGATGAAGTTCGCGTGGCGGTGGTCGCACCCTCGCCTCCACACGGACCGGCGGTGCTCGCGATCACCACGATGAGCCGCGACGTTGTGCTGCCGGACGGCAAGGACCGTGCTGCTGTCGACGACCTCATCCGCGCCGCACAGCAGGGCCGGCTCCAGCTGACTCTGGAGCGGACCGGGCTGGCCGATGCGCCGCGGCCGCTCGACCCCGAGATCGCAGCGGTCAGGGCGCTGCTCGACGCCACCGAGGGCTGAGCACGACACGGACGGCATCCGGCTCGACGTGATCACCGGCCGTCAGGACATCGCGCGGTGGCAGCTTTGGCCGTCGGCACCATGCCGCAGTACCCTGCGTCGTTCGTGCCGAGGAAAACCTCCGGCATGTCCTGGTGGGTGTAGCTCAGTCCGGTTAGAGCGCCTGGTTGTGATCCAGGAGGCCGGGGGTTCAAGTCCCCTCATCCACCCCGATGCCCGTGAAACACACGGTCCAGTACTGTCCACGGGCACACGCGCCGCTAGCTCAATTTGGCAGAGCATCCGGCTCTTAACCGGCAGGTTCTAGGTTCGAGTCCTAGGCGGCGCACCACGCGAAACGGGCCCTAGCGGCCGGTCTTTCGCGTCCCTCCGTGCCAGTCGACTTCGCTCGCCGCGGTGTGCTCGCAGCGGTCAGCGGTTGGGGTGCATCGCGGCCGTGGAGCTACGGCCGTCCTGGATGGTGACCACGACGACTCGGTCGGCGTCCGCATCGATGCGGTAGACCAGAAGCATCCACCGCCACGGCCCCAGCAGAACCCGATGAGCCGACCAACGTCCCGGCAGCTCCTGCCCGAGCTGTGGGTACCTCACCAACGGACGCAGGGCCAGCCTGACGCGCTCACGAGCATCGGACGGCAGGCTGTGGGTCGCGACCAGCCGGTCCAGGTCTGCGACAGCGCGACGCGCCAGCTCGACGCGCAGCACGGCTACAGCTGATCGAGGGAGATGGTGTCGCCGGCCTGGGCCTGCCGCCAGCCCTCCTGCGCGTCTTCCCATGCACCGTCGATGCCGTCGAGCAGCGCGACGATGTTGGCCGGGTCGGGGTCAGCGCCCTCGATCGCGGTGGACAGCAGGGAGCGGGCGAGGGTCCCTTCATTGACGTGCATCCGCCGAGCCATCGCCGACAACTTCTCAGCGGCATCGTCATCAAGGGTGACGTTGAGTCTCGTACCAGCCATGCGCCGATACTACACGTACCAACACGATCCGTGGACAGTACGGTGGCCAGCTCACCGTCGGCGATCAATTCGTCAAGCACAACCCACCAGACTCCCCGGACCCTTGCAATTCACCCACCGTCAGTTGTAGGTCCAGGATGTTCGAACGGTGCCGCGCAACCGAAAAGCACCGCACTAGAATCGATCCAGCAGCCATTCCCAACAGAGCGTCGCGGACCGTGTGCTCATGGTGTCGCGTTGTTTCACCTTCGGAAACGAGCAACCCGCGATGAGCAACCGGTCGGAAGCGCGCCGAGTGACGCTCGCCACGATCGCAGAGGAAGTCGGCGTCTCGCGATCCACGGTCTCCAACGCGTACAACCGGCCTGATCAACTGTCGCCCGAACTACGTACACGCGTACTCGAGGCTGCGCAACGGCTCGGCTACGGCGGCCCGCACCCGGCAGCCCGTGGGCTGCGCCGCGGCGTCGCCGGAGCCATCGGCGTTGTATTGACCGAAGCGTTGTCCTACGCCTTCAGCGACGCTGCCGCAACAGCGTTCCTCGAAGGAC
>JBJHAX010000036.1:0-18225 GCA_050480705.1 Nitriliruptoraceae bacterium | reverse complement strand
AGCGAAGAGGCCGGGACCGGACTGTTGCTCCTGCCGCTCGGGCCCGGACGGGAGGGCGACGTCGACCTCGTCCGCGAAGCCATCGTCGACGGATTCGTCGTCTACTCCATCTCTGAAGACGCTGGCCTGCTGGAAGCGATCCGTTCACGAGGACTCCCCTGTGTCTTCGTCGACCAGCCGCACCCGGGCGACGCACCGTTCGTCAGCATCGACGTCCGCGCCGCGTCACGTGAGATCGCACAACACCTGGTGGATCTCGGGCACACACGGTTCGCGACGATCGCGTTCCGACTGATCGCCGACGGGCATACGGGCCCCGTCGACCAGAATCGTCAGGACGCGACGACCCACTCGGTGACACGTGACCGGCTTCTCGGCTATCGAGAAGCCCTCGAAGCCGCAGGTCTCGACTGGACGCGCGTACCCATCCATGAGCAGACTCTGTCGCGCCAGGGCGGTCACGTAGCAGCACGGGCAGTGCTCACCGCGGAGCCACGACCCACCGCCATCCTCGCCATGTGTGACGAAATGGCGCTCGGTGCACTCGATGCCGCGCGTGAGCTGGGGCTCGCCGTGCCCGGCGATGTCTCCGTCGTCGGGTTCGACGACATCCCTCAGGCTGCTCTCGAAGAGCCGGGACTGACCACCGTGCAGCAACCGCTGGTGGAGAAGGGAGTTGCTGCCGGCCGCCTCCTGTTCGGCCTGGATTCCAGGACCGATGAGGACGGTCAGCCCATCCGACGCATGTTCGCCCACCGGCTGGTCGTCAGGCAGAGCACAGGTCCACCGCCGAGCTAGCGCCCGACTCGTGACCGAGGTCGCGCCACCAGTTCCCCATGGGGGGCGAGCCGCGTTTCACTTGAGCGCACCGGCCGTCATGCCGCGCACGAAGCTGCGCTGGAACACGACGTAGACGACGAGCACGGGCACGAAGGTGATCGTCGCCGCGGCCATCAACAGCGGCACATCGGTGCTGTACTGGCCCAGGAACGCGTTCAGTGCGAACGGCAACGTTCGTGCCGATTGGCGCTGGGTCAACACCAGCGGCAGCAGGAACTGGTTCCAGACCCACATGAACTGGAGCACCAGAAGGGCGAGCAGCGGCGCTCGGCAGAGCGGAAAGACCATGTGGCGCAACAGGGTCCAGTCGCCACATCCGTCCACTCGGGCGGCTTCGAGCACTTCCGAGGGAAGGTCCTCGATGAAACTGCGCAGAATGAGCGTGCTGATCGGAATCCCGATGGCGGCCTGCGGGAGGATCAACGACCACAGGGTGTTCAGCAGCCCCAGTGAGAGCATCTGGTAGTACAGCGGAATGACGAGCACCCCGATCGGAACCATCATTCCGACCAGCAGCACTGCATAGAGGAGGCGCTTGAATCGGAACGGCATGAGCGCGAACGCATAGGCGGTGATCAGCGACAACACCAGGACCGCTGCCACCGTCGGCACGACCACGAGAACGCTGTTCATGAAGAAACGGGCGAAGTTGCCAGCGATCCACGCGTCGGGATAGTTCTGCCAGTTGATCGCTTCGGGCCAGCCGAGCGGGTTGCGGCGCACCTCGGCACGGTCTTTGACGGATGCTGCCAGAACCCAGAACAGCGGGATTAGCGAGGCCGCCGCGAACGCCCCGGCCACAGTGGTGGCGGCGACCGAACGCACGATGCGGCGCGGTGCCATCGAGACCCACGGGGAAGTCGTGCTCATGGCCCTGCCTCGTCGTCGAAGGCCCTGCGCACACGCAGCAGGACCAGTGTCATCACGAGGATGATCGCGGTGAGCACCACGGCGATCGCTGCGCCGTATCCGACACGCTGGAAGTAGAACGCTCCCTGGAACATGAAGAAGGCAAGCACCGTCGTCGCTCGACCCGGGCCTCCCTGGGTGAGGACGAACACCAGGTCGAAGATCTGGAACGCGGATACCGCCGTGATCAGGGCGACCGTCGTAAACGGCCCGCGAATCGCGGGCAGCAGGATGTGCCAGAACCGCTGCAGCCCGTTCGCGCCATCGACCTTGGCAGCATCGAAGTAGGTCTCGTCGATGTTCGCGAGGGCGGCGAGGAAGATCACCATTGCGAGGCCGTAGTGCACCCAGCTCCACGCGACCAGTAGCGCGGGCAGCGCAAAGGTGCGCGACCCCAACCACGGCTGGGCGAGCGCATCCAACCCGAGCGCACGAACGGTCGTATTGAGTGCACCGAAGCTGGGGTTGTAGATCCAGCCCCAGATGACGGCGACAACAACGGTCGACAGCACCTGCGGGAGGAAGAACACCGTACGGAAGAAGATCCGACCCATCACGCGGGTACGAGCGAGCAGTATCGCCAGCGCCAGTCCGAGAAACACCGGCACGACGAGGGCTGCGCCGATCCAAAGCGCGTTGTTCTTGAACGAGCTCCAGAACAGTGGATCGGCGACCAGTTGCTGGTAGTTGAGCGCACCCGTGAACCTGCGCGGACGGACCCCATCCCAGGAGAAGAGGCTCAGCTCGAACATCCGGTACGTGGGCCACAGAACGAACGACGTGTAGAGAACCGCTGCCGGTAGCAGAAACAGCCAGGGACGCGAACGACTGCGTGGTCGCGCATCATCGTGACGTCGACCGGAGGCGTCCATCTGATGCGTCTGCGGCGCCGTTTCGAGCGTTGAGCTGGCCGTCACCTCTACCTCCTGTCGGGCTCACCCGTGAACCGTGCGTCTCGAGCGCGAGGCGGTGGGCCATTTCGTCGGATGGCCCACCACCTCAGCGCCCTTCGGGACGACTAGCCGTCTTCGAGTTCTCCGGCTTCGGCCGCCGCAACGACTCGTTCGTAGACCTGCTGGATATGGTCCGCCGCGCCTTGCGCATCGACCTCGCCGAGCACCAGCCGCTGAACAGCATCCCACGTCGCCGTCTGGATCTCACCGTTGACGACACCCATGTAGTAGCCCGGTCCCGCGTTCTGCATGGCCTCGTAGACGTCGCTCTGGAGGTTCGTCTCCGCGGCAGGCGTGTCAGCGAAGCGGTAGGTGACGAGCTGTCCCTGCTCCCACAGGTAGGTCGCAGCCTGTTCGCCGAGCATGAAGTCCATGAACTCGATCGCGCACGGGATGTGATCTCCGTACACCGGGATCACGAAGTTGTTCGACGGCGCGAATCCGCCCATGTGCCACGGCAGGCTCGGATCGACCTGCGGCAGCGGGAAGAAGCGCACCTCGAACTCCGGCTCACTCTGGAACTCCGGTGCCGCCCATGTGCCGCCGATGTTCATCGCGACCTCGCCCGTGATGAACAAGGTGTTGGCATCGGAGTAACTCGTCGCCAGCATGCCGTCGTTGAAGTAGTCGCTCTCGAACCACTCCAGCAGTTCGGCGTTGGCGCGGACGAACCCCTCGTGGTCGTAGCCCACGTCCGGATCGAGCTGTTCGAGCCGCTCGATCACCTCGATCGGGGTGGTCAGATGGAGGATCTGTTCCCAGACGTGGTTGAGGGGCCATCCGTCCAGCCCACCCGTCGACAACGGCACCTGATCTGCCGCCTGGAGGTCCGCGACGAGCTCGTGCCACTCGTCCCAGGTCGTCGCCGGTTCGAGATCGAGATCCTCGAACAGGTCCACGTTGTAGAAGACACCGACCGTCTGGACGAAGATCGGCACCCCGAAGATCTGACCTGGCGTTCCAGCGTTGTTGTACTCGATGATGTCGATGGGGTGAATCTCGGTCCAGCCTCGCTCTTCAGCGACCTCGGTCAGGTCGACCAGATGGCCTCCCCAGGCATACAGATCGGACGCCTGCGGACCAGACGAGACGGTGGCGATGTCCGGCCCACTGCCTCCATCCAGGGCGAGCGGCATGTTGCGACGCATGTCCTCGAACGGAACCGCATTGATGTCGATCTCGACGTCGGGGTTGTCCGCCTCGAATCGGCGTGACAACTCCTCCATCTGTGCGAGCCCTTCGGGGCCACTGGTCAAGTACCAGAACTCCAAGGTCTCATCGCCCTCGCAGCCCTGTCCTTCCGAGGCGACGGCGGCGCCACCGTCATCGTCCTCCGCAGCGGCGTCATCCGGCTGCGTGGCGCCCTCGCTGCCGCCACATGCAGCGGCGACAAGCGCCACGCAGCCGAGTACCGCGAGCATCGTTCGCGTGCGGAATCGAAGCTCTTTCATTGTCCCTCTCCTCTGTGTTCGGCCCGGCCAGGTCTCCCGCTTCGTCAGCAACGTCCTGTCAGGCCATGTATCCGACGGGTGGTTCCCTCAGTTCGACTCGTCGAAACGAGCCGAGACGAGCTGGTAGGTGCATCGTTGTTCGATGTGATGGACAGCAATGCCCGGGAACGCGGCGCGAAGCCGCGCCGCGAGCGGCGCCATTGCTGGTTCCTCGGTGACGGCGTGGTTGACCACCACGATCGGTGGACCGTGATCGATCGCAAACGCTCCGTCCTGCCAGTAGGTCACGCCGTCGTCGGAGCAGATCACGAGGTCGGATTCGTGGGCTTCGATCAACTCGAGGTAGGGCGTGATCGCGCCCGTCCCGATGGCCACTCGGTTGACGACGTGGTCGACGTCGCCGATCAACTGCACGGCCTCCTGTCCCAGTGCGCTGACCTCGGAGGCGACGTGCCGAGCGAACGCCAGCGCGGTCGTGGTCGCCACCCGGTACACGCGGGTGAATTCACCGGCTTCGATGACGTCTTCGAGTCCGAGCTGGGCGCCCCACCGGTCCGTCACACCCTCACCTGGGAATCGGTCCCACAGGTCGTGACAACGCAGGACGGTCATGGCGCAGTCGTCGACCACGGCACGTTTGCGCTGGAGTTGGATCCGGTTCTGATCCTCGGGTGGGCGGTCACGGTGGTCGTAATAGGTCGGCTCATGGGTGACGAAGAGGTTGCAACCGAGCTCAGCCGCCCGCTGGATGGCCCATGTGCTGCTCATCCAGGCCACCGCGATCGCCTGGACGACCCGATCGGGGTCACCCGCCTTGAACGTGTCGACCGTGTCAGCGGGGTACTGCCAATCGCCAGCGAGCGACGCCAGATACGCCTGAACATCCCTGGCACGTACGCCGGCTGTTTCGCCGGCGGTGTCGGTTCTGGTGGCACGGGAGCTCACGGGCGCCGTCCTTCGACCAGATCGGAAGTTGGTGCGGGTCTTGACGCGATGGAAACGCCGGCCACGTCGATGACGACCCCTTCGAAGGGGTCGAGGGTCACAGCGCTTCCGAGCCCGTCCCGTGTCGGATCGGTCGAGGCGAGCAGTACGCCCACGCCGGTGAGACCGAAGCTGTCCGGCAACGTCGGCCGGAACGGCTCCGCGCCGAAGTTGGCGAGAACCATGCTTCGTGAGGCTTCGTGTTCGCGCAGGTAGGCGAGCACGTCACCACCGACCTCGATCCGCTGGAACGAGCCGCGCCGAAACTCTGGTCGATCGGCTCGTAGGCGCAGCAACCGTCGGTACAACGCCAGGATCGATGCGGGGTTGCCGTCTTGGACAGCGATTGCGCACTTCTCGGTGGCTGGGGGCAGGGGCAGCCAGGACATCCCGGAGGTGAAGCCGGCACCCGGTTCGTCACGGGTCGCGGCCTGCCAGGGCATGGGCGCGCGGACCGGATCACGGCCATGCACGTCGTGCGCCGCATCCGCTGGAATCGAAACGTCCTCGAGCCCGAGCTCCTCGCCTTGGTAGAGGAACGGAGTTCCACGCAGGGTGAGCAGCAGCAAGGCCGCCAACCTGGCACGCGCGTAGCCGTTGCCATCCTGCCCGTAGCGAGTCGCGACACGCGAGTGGTCGTGGTTGTTCAGGCACCACGCCGGTTGTGCTGGATCAGGCAGCAGCTGCTCAGCCGCATCGATCGAACAAGCGAATCCGGACGCGGACCACGGCTGCGTGAGGAACGTGAAGTCGTGTGCCAGATCGAGTTCGTCGTCGTGACGGACGTACGCCGCCATCCGCTGCTGGTCGTAGATATAGACCTCACCGACGAGTACACGATCGCGGTATCCGTCGGCCACCTTTCGCATTTCACGGACACGTTCGTGCGCGGTGTCCCAGTCTTCGTTGTAGGAGACCGTACGTCGGACCCCGGCGGGCGCCGAGGGCATCGGATCGTCACGCAGCAGCGGGTCCTTGCCGATCTTGTGCACCACGTCGATGCGAAATCCGTCGACGTCGCGGTCGAACCAGAACTTCATGACGTCGTACATGGCCGCACGGACGTCAGGGTTGTCCCAGTTCAGGTCGGGCTGCTGTGGGAGGTAGGAGTGCAGGTAGTACTGGCCGGTGGCGTCGTCCAGGGTCCATGCGGACCCGACCGCCGGGAACGCCGACATCCAGTTGTTGGGTGGCCCTCCGTCCGGCGCAGGATCGCGCCAGACGTACCAGTCACGCCGATCGCCACGGCGATCGCGGCGGGATCGGCGGAACCACGCGTGCTCGTCCGAGGTGTGGTTCGGTACGAAGTCGACAAGGATGCGCATATCCCGCTCGTGCAGCTCCTCCACGAGCGCATCGAAGTCGTCGAGAGTTCCGAGCCGGGGGTCGACGTCACAGTGGTCAACGATGTCGTACCCGCCGTCGGCGAGCGGTGACGGGTAGAAAGGGGACAGCCAGACCGCATCGACACCCAACCCGCCGCAGCGACCGTCAAGGTGGTCCAGGCGGGCGCGGATCCCTTGCAGGTCACCGATGCCGTCACCGTCGCTGTCCATGAAGCTCCGCGGATATATCTGGTAGACGACCGCCTCACGCCACCACGGGATGTCCACCAACTCGAGACCACCCTCACGTTCCGAATACTGTATCGATTTAGTAAATCGATACAGAACCTAACGAAACTCCGGGGGCGTGTCAACCGTCGATGATCCGCCGGTAGACGGCACGCGCACGATCGATCACATCGTGGACCTCGTCGCGCCGTTCATCGAGGGAGAAGACGCCGTGCGTGTCGACCAGCTCAGCGAGCTGATCGAGCCATGAAAGGCACCAGGCCGCATCCCAGATTCGGGCTACCCGCTGCCCGTCGACATCGAGGTAGACGGCGCTGGTGTGCGCCATCGCTCGCTCATCGAGGACGTCTTCATGAGGCTCGCCGACCACGCTCGCGACGACGAACGTGGGCGCGTCGATCCGCAGCGGAACCTCCAGTCGGGCACGTTCGTCGACTCCCTCGGCGGAGGCGACGAGGCCATCGGCGGTGTGGAGTTGTATCCGGCCGACACCAGGACCAGTGGCGTCGGCCTCGATGTGGACGGTCGCTCCAGCGGGCACGTCCAACCGTTCACCGGGTCCCGCCCCATCGACCTGCAGATGCAGCCACGGGCCGTTGGTGACGATCGTGCGACCGGCCCGGATCGCCGCCATGAACGACGCCAGCGACAATCGACCCTCGACGGCCGCGTAGACCCGTGCCCAGCCCGGCGGGTTCGAGAACGTTCCCGCCGAAGCCAAGGACAGCATCGAGTCCGTTCCCGCGGTGGCCGCGAGTTCGATACCGGCCCCCAGCAGACGCCGGAACAGGATCGCGGCGGAGGCGTCACGATGGTTGGAGAGGACGTCCATGGAGTCCACGGCCCCGAGCGCAGCGTCGGCCACGAGTTCGCGGCACTCCATCGTGCGGGGTTCGGCGAACACCGGATCCGGCGGGCCGTGTTCCCGCAGCTCCGCCGCCACCGGATGGCAGTAGCCGACGATCGCGCCGAGGCTCCGAAACTCTTCGAGCGCCGCAAGATTCGGGGGCCAGTCCTCGGGGTCGTCGCTGCCGGCATGGCCGGTGGAGTACCTCCCGGGCGCGGCTTCGAGGCCTGTCGCGTGAACGTGCCCGAGCAGGTCGTTTCGGAACTCGACCCCCATCCGTGCGAGTGCGCCGTCGGTCGACCACAGGTCCCGGCCGGCCGAGCTCTCGAACGCCTCACGGTCGTAGACGAGCGCGGTCGTCCGGTTGCCGGCGACCAGATTCATCAGGTGGAGCCCTTCGCCCAACTGCATCCGTGCTGCCTGCTCCGGGGTGCAGACCTCGGCACCGCCATAGTTCATGTGTACGTGCAGGTCGGCCGAGTACCAGCCATCAGCACTCGGGTCGATCCAACGTCGAGGCTCCACTTCGAGCCGAGGAGCTGACCCTGGCGCAAGCTCCAGATCCCGGACGACGGATCGAAACTCGCCACCGCGGCTCACCCGGACCGTCACCCGCCCATCCGGCACCGTCAACGCCTCTGAGCGCGCGTGGAAGAACCCACGGCCATGCACATCCCACTTCTGCAGTGCGCCATCGGGGAAGTGGGCCTGCCCGGCTTCGTCGACGACCGACCATCGCGAACACGCTTGCGCCACCAACGCCAGGACGACCGGTGAGGCAGGACGCACACCTTCGATGACCGTGCGGCGGCGATCGACGAGCACACCGACCGGTGGTCCGGCTGCGGTGAAGCGCACCGGGGACAGCATCACTCCGCGTACGGGAGCATCCCGTCCACTGCCGTCCTCGAGACGCACACCGGTACGTCCGTTCGCCACGACCAGCAGGTGGGCGTCGAGCGCGGCACCGGGGAGCAGCGGCCTCGGAGTCCACGGCGAGCACACGACCTCATGGCCATGGACACTGGCCACCAGGAGACCGTCCGGCGGCTCGGCGCCGTGCTGCTCGTGGAGCCACCGGACGAACTCCGGCCCCTGCAGCCAGTCGGCGAGGGCGTCGACGGACATGCTCCGGTCCTCGACGAGTTCGGCCGCGTGGTCGTGAGGCAGGAACGGCGCATGGCGGGCGAGCAGCGTGAGCTTGGTCCGGAAGGGTTCTTCGCCCCACATGCCCGTCGACTGTCGGTCCCGCCGATATCGCGCAAGCATCTCGAGGGCGGCCGGTGGAACGTCGATCTCCACGGTGGACTCACAACACACGGGGATCGTCCTTGCTGCGGACCATCAGGGGGACCCACCCTCGGCAGGCGAACCACCCTCGGTCACCACCTCGATCGCGGCACGCCATTGCGACCTTTCGACGTCGCGACGATCGGTGGACCACACCGGCTCGACCCGAACCGTCGAACCGCCCGGACGCAAGTCGGCGACACCATCGATGAAACCCGCACCCACCGCTGCCAGTCGAGCAGCGCCGTACGCGCTCATCTCCCGGTCTTCGGCGATCTCGACGGGTACGCCCAGGACATCCGCCTGAATCTGCATGAGCGTGTGGCTGCCCGACAATCCACCCCCGACCCGCAGCGCGGTAAGCGGCCCGGTGACCTCCTGAGCCTTGTCGATGATGTCAGCCACGCGGTGCGCGATGCCCTCCATCGCCGCCCGCACGACATGCCCGACCTCGGTGGCCATCGACAGACCCATGAACATTCCGTGGGACCCCGGATGCCAGTAGGGCGCTCCCAGCCCCGCGAAGGCCGGAACGCAACGGACACCACCCGAATCGGTGACGGTCGCCGCCACCGCATTGGCCTGGTCTGCGCTCGACAGCACCCCGATGCGGACCAGCCACGAGAACACTGCGGACGCGGTCAGTACCCCGCCATCCAACGCATATGCCGCGGTTTCGCCGTCGTCCCACCCGACTGTGGGGATCAACCCCCTGGCGTTCGGAACGTGTCCACCCGCGTTGGCGAGAACGAAGCAGCCGGTGCCGTAGGTCGCGACAGCCTCTCCCGGCCTGGTGCAACCGTGTCCCACCAGGGCGGCCTGTTGGTCGACCGTCGCCGCGGTCAGTGGCAGGCGTGCCGGCCATCGTGCATCGGCGAGGGTCCCCAGACCGCCGGTGTTGGGCTCGATCCGTGGCAGCGCCTCGAGTGGCACTCCGAAGGCCTGTGCGAGCCAGGGGTCCCAGCTCCGCGCCTGCAGGTCGAGCAACTGCGTGCGTGACGCCGTCGCCGGGTCAGTCGCAGAGGACCCGGACAGGACCGCCCGCATCCAGGCGTCGGTCGTTCCGAGCACGACGGCACCGCGCTCGGCGCCGGCGCTTCGGCTGGCGAACCAGCTCAACTTCGAGGCCGCGAAGTACGGATGCAGCGGAAGCAGGCTCTTGGCCCGCACCTTCTGTGCAGCTCCTCGGCGCTCCAGGTCATCGAGCACGGGCTGGGTGCGCTGATCCTGCCAGGAGAGCGCAGGCCCGACGGGAGCCGACGTGCCATTATCCCATGCCAGGGACGTCTCGCCCTGGTTGGCCAGCCCGACACCTTGCACCCGCTGCCATCCGACGGCTTCGACGACCGTTCCGACGGTCTCGACCACCGAATCGAGCAGTTCGGTGGCGTCCTGATCGACCCACGACGGTCGTGGGAACGACGGGTGGACGCGACGATATGCGCGGGTGAGTGGGAGGAGCTTCTCCCCCTCGACCGCACACGCGACGGCCGTCGTCCCGGTCGTCCCCTGGTCGACACCGATAACGACGGGGCACCGATCCGTTGCGGCTTTCGATGACACGGCCGCCTTGACCTCCCTATACCAACTGGTATATACCAGTTGGTATATACCAGTCATGTGAACGGCCGTCCACGCCGACACCCGGGCGCGACCGCCGACACGGCCATCGCGCGCGGAGTTCGCGACGATCGGACCCGTCCCGGAGGTCGCCTGGTGCGCCTTTGCGAAGCGAAGGACCAGACCGCATCCGGAGCCCATATGAAAGAGCACCCCTGCAGACCGTCCAACACCCCCGGTGAACCACTGGAGGTCGCCGTCATCGGTGCCGGAGTGGTCGGATGCGCCATCGCGCGGGCTCTGGCCAGACGCCGCGTACGGGTGGCGCTCATCGAAGCCGCTGCTGACGTGGGGGCCGGCACGTCGAAAGCCAACACCGCCATATGGCACACGGGATTCGATGCGACTCCCGGCACGCTGGAATCGCACCTCGTCCGCAGGGGACATGCCCTGCTGGCAACGATAGGTCCAGAGCTCGGCATTCCTGTCGAACGGACGGGAGCACTGGTCGTCGCGTGGTCGGACGAGGAGCACGACCGGCTACCGGCCATCCTCGATCGAGCACGCGAGAACGGCTACGAGGCGGCCACCCAGCTCGACGCCCACGAGGTGCACCGTCGCGAACCGCATCTGGCGCACGGTCTCACCGGCGCGGTCGCCATTCCCGACGAAGGCATCCTGTGTCCGTTCAGCACACCGCTTGCCTTCGCCACGGACGCCGTCCGGCACGGCGCGATCCTGCGCCGCAACTGGCGAGTCGATGCCGTCGAAGATCACGGGGACATCTGGCGGCTGACTTCTGCATCCGGGCACCTCGACGCCAACTGGGTCGTGAACGCGGCAGGTCTCCACGCGGACGTGATCGACCGAATGTTCGGCTACGACCGCATGCACGTGACACCGCGACGCGGCCAGCTTCTCGTGTTCGACAAGTTCGCGCGTCGGCTCGTCGACAGCATCATCCTTCCGCTGCCGACCGCACGCACCAAAGGTGTTCTCGTCGCCCCGACGGTGTTCGGCAACCTGCTCGTCGGACCGACCGCCGAGGACCTCGAGGACCGCGATGACACGGCGACGACCTCGGAAGCGCTGGTCCAACTTCGCGCTGCCGGCGCGCGCCTGGTTCCTCGACTCGCGGGCGAAGAGGTCACTGCCACCTACGCCGGGCTGCGTGCCGCGATCGACCGACACGACTATCTCATCAGCGGCGATCACCGCACCCGGTACGTCTGCATCGGAGGGATACGGTCGACCGGGATGACCGCCGCACTCGGCATCGCCGAACACGTGGTGGAGCAGCTGGGCGAGATCGCCACGGACGGGGTGCCGTCTTCGCCGGGTTCCGGACGGGTGATCCCACCCATCGGGGAATGCGGGGATCGCCCGTACGCGTCAGGTGCGGCGATCGCCGCTGATGACGATTACGGGCGGATCGTGTGCTTCTGCGAACGTGTGACCCTCGCCGAGATCCGCGACTGCTTCGCCACGGAGATCCCACCGAACGATCTGGGAGGCCTGCGGCGACGGACACGTGCCTTGCTCGGACGCTGCCAGGGATTCGCGTGTCGCGCCCGGATCGAGGAACTCGCCGAAGGATTCGCCGCGGAGGCCGGCGTCTCGTGGCCGACCGTCTCGGAGCAACCATGACCAGCACGCCCGACGTCGTGATCGTGGGCGGTGGCCCGGCAGGGCTCAGTTGCGCGATCGCCCTGCGTCACATCCAAGGGCTCGACGTGGTGGTTGTGGAGCGCGAGCGCGAAGCCGGTGGCATCCCGCGGCACACCGACCATCTGGGGTTCGGGATGCGCGACCTTCACCGGATTCTGCGCGGCCCCGCCTACGCCCGCAGACTGACCGAACTGGCCATCCGGGTCGGTGTCGACCTACGCACCGAGACGACCGCCACGGACATCACGCCGACCAACCGAATCACGGTCACCGCACCGTCAGGACGAACTACGCTGAGCCCGAGGTCGATCGTGCTCGCAACCGGATGTCGTGAACGTCCAGGGTCGGCACGGCTGCTCGCCGGCAACCGACCCGATGGCGTGATCACCACGGGGACACTCCAGCAGCTGGTGCGTGCCGGTCGCATCGGCCAACTCGGTCGTTGTGCCCTCGTCATCGGCGCCGAACATGTCAGTTTCTCGGCCGTCCAGACCCTCGCCGAAGCCGGTATCCGGACGACAGCCATGATCACCGAGCACCCTGTCCATCAGACCGTCCCGCTGCTACGGCTCGCTACCGCCGGAATCCGGCGCATCCCGCTATTGACCAGCACCAGGGTGGACAGGATCATCGGGGCCGATCGTGTCCAAGCAGTCGAGGTCCACTCGGAGCAGTTCGGACGCAGGAGGCTGAACGTCGACCTGATCGTGTGCACCGCTGACTGGATACCCGACCACGAGCTGGCACGTGACCGCCAGCTGCGGATGGACACGGGCACGCGTGGACCAGTTGTCGACGGCGCAGCCCGGACGTCCGCTCCCGGCGTCTTCGCCATCGGCAATATGGTCCACGCCGCGGAGAGCTCAGGAACGGCGGCGGTACACGGACGGCATGCCGCGACCCATGTCGCGGCACACCTCCGGTCCCTGCGCACCAGTCATGCAATTGGGGATGATCGGACATGGATGGAGCTGGAACTTCGGGATCCGTTGGCGTGGATCCACCCGTCCGTCTTGGCCTTCACCGCGTCGACGGCTCCTGTCGCCCCCCCGCTCGGCCGATTTCTGCTGCGCGTCCACACCCCGGTCCGGCACGCCACGATCACCGTCAGCCAGGGCGACAGCACCCTCCATGTTCGCCGCGTCGGCCTGACCGTTCCCGGCCGCCCTGTCCACCTGGATGCGAACCGCTGGCTCGCCTCAGTGGACGTCGACGGCCCGAAGCTCCAGATCGCACTTCGAGGTGAGCCCGTCACCGCCGGAGCACCCGCACCCCGGCACGCAATCCCATGACTCCACCTGTCCACACCGACGAGGTCGAGGTCGACGGCGTCACCGAGCAGGTCGAGATCGTGCGGGATCCCTGGGGCGTCAGCCACATACGCGCGGCGTCGATCGATGACGTGTTCTTCGCCCAGGGATTCAACGCCGCACGCGACCGGCTGTTCCAGATGGACCTGTGGCGCCGTCGGGGGCTCGGCCGCATGGCCGCCGCGTTCGGAGAGGAGTGGATCGAACCCGACCGCGCCGCACGGCTGTTCCTGTTCCGAGGAAGCATGGACGACGAGCGCAGCGCGTACGGACCGGTCGCCTGGCGAGCCCTGTCGTCGTTCGTCGCCGGTGTGAACGCCTACGTCCAGTGGTGCTCCGACGAGCCCGCACGCCTGCCCGTCGAATTCAAGGAGCTCAGCTACCGACCCGACCGCTGGAGTCCCGAAGACATCGTGCGCATACGGGCCCAGGCGCTGTACCAAAACGTCGAAGACGAGCTCGCACGTGCGATCACGCTTCGCGACCACAACGACGTTGTCGAGCACGTGCGTCGCCCACTCGAGCCTGCCACCGTTCCGATCGTGCCCGACGGGCTGGACCTGAACGTCCTGTCCCCCGAGATCCTTCGCACCTACCGGCTGGCGACCACCCCATGGTCGGCGTGCCCCGGTTCCGGTGTCGGCGAATCGCCGCCGCCGGGTGGGAGCAACAGCTGGGTGATCGGACCGGCGCGGACGGCCTCCGGTCGTCCGATCCTCGCCAACGACCCGCACCGCATCATCACCGTCCCGTCGCTCCGATACATCACCCACCTGACGTGTCCCGGCTTCGACGTCATCGGGGCGGGCGAACCCGTTCTCCCTGGCGTGGCGATCGGGCACAACGGAAAGGTCGCCTTCGGCCTGACGGTCTTCTCGATCGACCAGGAGGACCTGTACGTCTACGAGACACGCGCCGATTCGCCATCGGAGTACCGCTACGGCGACGGGTGGGAACGCATCCGCACCGTTCGCGAACGACTGCAGGTCGCGGGCAGGCCCGACACTACGATCGAACTCCGTTTCACACGCCACGGGCCCGTGGTCCACGAGGACCCGTCCCGGAGGAGTTCGTTCGCCGTCCGGGCCGCCTGGCTCGAAGTCGGAGCCACGCCGTACCTGGGCTGCCTCGCCTATCTCGATGCCGACGACGGTGACGCCTTCGCCGGTGCGCTCCAGTACTGGCGGACGCCGGGCGAGAACCACGTCTACGCCGATTCGACCGGCCGGATCGGTTACCGCGCCGCCGGCCTGGTGCCCATTCGACCGAACTGGGACGGCCTGTTGCCCGTACCCGGTGACGGCAGGTACGAGTGGGCAGGGTTCCGCAGACAACCGCTGCCTTCGGAGACCGATCCGGCACGGGGCTGGATCGCCACCGCGAACGAGATGAACCTGCCCGAGCCCGACCGTGCAACACCATCGAGCTACGAGTGGCTCGCACCGTTCCGCAAGGAGCGGATCACTGAAGTCCTGCATGACACCAGCATGGCGACGATCGAGGACAGCCTGCGCCTCCAGGTGGACACGGTCAGCGTCCCCGCTGGTCGCATCATCGCCATGACCTCCCCCGTACTCGCGGCCCGTACCGCCACCCCAGGAGCATGGCGACTCCTCGACGACTGGGACGCCGATCTCTCCGCCGAATCGCCCGCCGCGGCACTGTTCGAAGTCTGGTACCGCCGGCACCTGAGAACGGCTCTGCGTGGCCACGCACTTGCGTCGAGCGTCCCTGACGACGCCCTCGATGATGCCATCGCCGCGACTCTGTTGTCCGGACTCCTGCTGAGCGACGCACGCACGGAACTCGCGATTCTCGAGGAGTCGGGCATCGAAGTCGCATCCGGAGACAGCGACCTCGCCACGCTGATCGAGCGCACACTTCTCGACGCCTACGGTGACCTCACGCGCCTCTTGGGACCCGAACCGTCCAGCTGGAAATGGGGCGACCTCCACGTGGCACGCTTCCGACATTCCGCGACCCAGCTGCTCGCGGTGCCCCCGCCATGGACGATGATCGACGACGTCCCTCGGGGTGGTAGCGACGACACCGTGGATGCCACCCCCTACGACGACGATTTCGTCCAGGTTGCGGGGGCGTCGTTCCGCGTGGTCATCGACGTCGGCAACTGGGACGCGTCGATCGCCGTGAACGCTCCGGGCCAGTCGGGCGACCCGTCGAGCCCCCATTACCAGGACCTCGTGGAATCCTGGGCGTCCGGCTCCGGCTTTCCCCTGCTCTACTCCCGAGCTGCGGTCGACGAGCACGCAGTGTCGCGACTGAAGCTTGTGCCTTCATCCAGGAAGCGGTGAAGTGGCGGTTGGTGGCACCTCGACCCGGAGGCGGAATCGATCGCCGCGAAACAGGTCGCGTGCGAACTCCACCGTCGTCCCGCCGACATCTCGGGTCGATCGCCTGAGGTGGAACGCCGGAGTCCTCGCCGTCGTGCCCAACAGAGCTGCCTCGTCGATCCCCAGCGGCGCGACCTCCAGCTCCTGCTCCGAGGTCCCCGGGCTGATGCCGTAATGCTCGGCGAGCACGTCGTACAGCGAACCGCTCAGATCATGATCGAGCAGTCCTGGCGCTGCGGCCGCGAGCAACCAGGTCTCCTCGAGCACAACCGGCTCGCGGTCCGCCGTTCTCAGGCGGACGATGCGATACACCACATCAGCTTCGGCGAGGTCCAGCGCGCCGGCAACCTCAGCTGGCACCTGTCCAGCTGAGACCTCGGTCGCCTCACGCACGACCGCACCCGGCCTCGCTCCCTGTGCACGAAGCTGGGCGGTCAGACCAGCGGTCGAACGCAGATCGAACACGAGCTTCGGCCGGGCCGCGAATGCCCCTACCCGGTCCCGTCGCTCGACGAGGCCGAGGTCGACGAGCATGTCGTAGGCCGCACGGACGGTCATTCGAGACACACCCAGACGCTCGGCGAATTCGCGCTCGCTCGGAAGACGGTCACCGGGCGCGTAGGTGCCGTCTCCGAGACCGCCCGCCAGGATTCTCGCTACGTGGCGGTAGACCGGGCCGGCAACGTCGGGCATCCAGCAGTCCTCCTCGGCCCGACTGTAGTCCTTCCCCGTTAGCGCCGAGCCGGCCCTGATGGCCCGTCGCAACCGTGCCCGGTGCCGTCAGCCGATCGGCACCCCATCGATCAGCGAGGTGAGGTCGTCGACGACCGCACGTTGGTGGGGCTGGAGGTCCTGGCCGCCGATCTCCATCAGTCGCGGCCCGAGCGGGTCGATGATGCCGGTGGCGTGACCGGCGAGTGTTTCGAGCACGGCCAGACCGCAGAACGGCACGTACGACGGGCTGTAGCCACCCTCGTGCGACATCGCGACACGGCCCTCGCACAGCTCGGCGGCGACGTCCATGATCGTCCGAGTCAGCCAGGCGAACCCGCCCGCGGTCAGCATCTGGCGGCCGAGCGGGTCGTAGGCGCCCGCGTCGAAGCCGCAGGCGACGAGGATCAGTTCGGGCCGGAAGCGGCGCAGTGCGGGCACGACGACCTCTGCCATGACCGCCTCGTAGGCGCCGTGACCGGAGCCCGGCGGAAGCGGGAGGTTGAGCGTGGCGCCTTGGCCGGGGCCGCGCCCCCGGTCGTGGCTCGGGCCCGACTTCGGCGGGTAGAGCCCGTCCTGATGGATCGACACGCACAGCACATCGGCATCCTCGGCGAACGCCTCCTGGGTGCCGTTACCGTGATGGACGTCCCAGTCGACGATCGCGATCCGTCCCACGCCGTGTGCGTGCTGGGCATGACGCGCCGCGATCGCCGCGTTGCCGAGCTGACAGAACCCCATGCCGCGATCCGGCAGCGCATGATGACCCGGCGGTCGCACGAGCGCATAGGCGTTGTCGACCGTGCCGTCGAGCACCGCGGCGGTCGCCACGAGCGTTCCTCCCGCCGCCAGCCGGGCGATGTGCAGCCCGTGATGGCCGAACGGGCTGCCTCCGTCGCCGGCATCACCGCCACGCGGGTCCGCGCTGAGCGCGTCGAGCCGCGCCAGATGATCCGCCGTGTGGACGCGCAGAATCTCGTCGTCGGTGACCGGGCGGGCCGACAACGTGACCAGCTGATCGGCCAGCCCACTGACGACGACCAACTCGTGCATGCGGCGCTTGGCGTCCGGGTGCTCCATCGGCTCGCCTGGCTGGATGCCCGCCAACGGGTCAGGTGCGAGCAACCCCGCGGCCGTGCCCGTGTCGTGCCAGCCGTACAACTCGTGCCAGACGTAGCCGGTGGTCATGCGTGCGCTGCCGCGTCGTAGTCGTAGCCACCCTCGACCGGTTCGGCCAGCTCGCCGTACAGCGCGGGTCGCCGGGCCCGCAGCAGTCCGGGCAGCGAGGTGAACGGCTTCGGCTTGACCATCGAGTCGTCCTGGGCACGCAGCCAGCGGGCGCGAGCGAGGTCGAGCGTGCCGACCACGACCTCCTCGGTGCTCGAGCTGGCGATGTCGTGCTCGGGTCCGGCGATCAGCGCCGTGCCCGTCTCACCGTCGATCAGGTTCTGGGTCAAGGCGACGTGGCACTGGTTCTCGACCGCTCGCGCGCGGGCCATCAGCTGCCAGTTGGGTCCGACCGGACCGAACCCGCCACCGGCCGGTGCGAGAAGCACCTCGGCGCCACGGAGTGCAAGCACCCGGGAGACCTCCGGCAGCCACAGCTCGGAGCAGACCAGCAGGCCGACGGTCACCCCGTGCACGCGGGCGGTCACGATCTGCTGGCCGGGCGCCATCGGTGCGCCGTTGAGAATCGGATGCACGTCCCCGGTCGCTGGATGGCTGCGTGGATAGCGCACCTGTTCGGTGCCGTCCTCGCCGATGACGTAACCCACCG
>JBJHAX010000035.1:0-21645 GCA_050480705.1 Nitriliruptoraceae bacterium | reverse complement strand
GCGCGGAATCGAACCGCGGACCCCATCCTTACCATGGATGTGCTCTGCCGACTGAGCTACCAGGGCGGGTGCGGCCGCGCAGCGTAGCCAGCGCCCCGGACAGCGTCGAACCGGGGCGCGACCGGGTACCGCACGGCGCGGTGGGTGGAGGGAGCAGGATTCGAACCTGCGAAGGCTGAGCCGCCTGGTTTACAGCCAGGTCCCTTTGGCCGCTCGGGCATCCCTCCGGGTACTCGACCCGTGAAGGGCCGGCGGGGAGGATACGGACCGGCGAACACCCCGGCAAACGCCCCGGCCGCCGCCGACCCCGCGCGCCTTCAGAGCGTGACGGATGCGCCGTTGCCGAGGACGTGGACCTCGGCGATGTCGCACGACTGCTCGAGCTGCTCGGGCCGGGCAATGAACCCGTCGTAGTGCATCGGGATCGCATGCGCCGATCCTGCTGCCTCGATCATCATGTAGGCGTCGCGCATGCTGATGCTCGGACCGGCGATCGGGACGGCGATCACGTCGGCTCGGACGGGAGCTTCAACGCCATCGCCGGGGTGCAGCAGCCGGTCGCCGATGACGAATCCGGTGTTGGGCGGGCCGGGCGTGCCGTCCACCATCGGGCAGTGATCGATGTCGTGTGCACGCACCCGCACACCGTCGATGTCGGTTTCCTCACCGTCGGCGAGCACGGTCATGTCATATCCCGAACCGACGGCATCGGCGACGTCGGCGTTGCCGATCAGCCGCGCCCCGCGCTCGACGAGCGGTTCGACGATGCGCATCTCGAGATGGTCCTGATGCCGGTGTGTCACAAGGACCGCGTCGATGGAGGCGAAGTCGTCGGCGTTGAACTGATCGAGCAGGTACACGCCCGGGTCGAGCAGCAGGCGCAGGTCAGCGGTCTCCACGACCAGACACGACTGCGGGTACTTGGTGATCCTGATCGTCACGCGCTGCTCCTCGATCGATCGGGTCAGTGGCGTGGCCGGAGCGGGTGTCCGTCGCCCCTGCCAACCGGAAGGGTAGGCAGGTGCGCTGCCACGTTCACCATCCTCACACGGCTCACTAGGCTGGACTTCGAGTCACGTGGCGTCGCATCTTCCCAAGGAGCCGTTCGGTGACCGAGTCGAGTTTCGACATCGAAGCGGGGGTCGACCGCCAGGAGGTCGACAACGCGATCAACCAGGCTGCGCGCGAAGTGGGAACGCGTTTCGACTTCCGTGACACCTCGACAGTGATCGCATGGGCGTCCGACGAGGCGATCCAGGTGGAGTCGTCCTCCGAGGATCGCGCACGTGCGGCGCTGGAGGTCCTCAAGGACAAGTGCGTGAAGCGCAAGGTGTCGCTCAAGGCACTCGAGATCACCGAACCGCGGGACGTCTCCGGCGGGCGCAGCCGCATCGACGTCGCACTCGTCACCACGCTGCCTCAGGATCTCGCCAAGCAGATCGTGAAGGACATCAAGGCGACCAAGCTCAAGGTCACGCCCACGAACATGGGTGACCGGATCCGGGTCAGCGGCAAGAAGCGCGACGATCTGCAGGAGATCCAGGCGATGGTGCGCGGCAAGGACCACGACGCGCCCCTGCGCTTCACCAACTACCGCTCCTGACGCCATTCGTGTCGGCGGGTCGGGGGGCTGCCTGCTGGACACGTCGCAACACCCCGACCGCCGCTTCCTGCCCGGTCAGTTGACGATCAACGCCACGGCCATCCCCGCCTCGGCGGGATCGTCGACGCGAACGTCGCTGTGCAGCGTGCAGTACGCCGTGTAGACGCCGGGTGCGGCGCCGGTGAGGTCGACCATGCCCGACGAGCCGCCCGTGAGGCGCACCTCGGCGTCCAGGGCCGGCACGGTCAGGTCGTGCACGAACGCGTCGCGGTTGACGACGACGATGCGCCCATCGGCGCTCGACACCTCGATCGGCGACGGTTCGAACTCGAAGTCGACCATCTCGACGTGTGTCGCTCCGGCGGCGGCCGCTGGGTCGACCGTGGTCCGACCCAGCATGGTCAGCACCGCGGACACGACGAGCGCGACCACGATCACGGCGCCCAGCGTGCGCAGCAGCCTGCGCTCACCCTGGGTCGCCTCCGCCGCCAAGCGACCCTTGCGTGACGACATGACCGCGGCGACGCCACCGAATACGGCCAGCAGCACCCCGACCGGGACACCGACACCGAACGCGAAGTCGACGAAGTTGTCGATCTCGAAGAGGCCGAAGACGGCCCAGAACATCATGACGCCGATCACCAGACCGACGAGCACTCCGACGATCTTCGCCCAGGTTCCGAATTTCCATGCCAGCCAGGCCGCGATGAGCGACCCGCCAGCGAACGGGGCGATGAACCCTGCGACCTCTCCTATAGATGCCGGATTCGTGACCACCGCGACCACTGCGACGACCAGCATCGTCGCGGCCGCGAGCACGAGTCCGGACACCTGCACGCGCGTGTAGACCGGACGGGTCTGTCCGGCCGTCGTATCACCCACACGTTCCATCGTTTCCACTGGCCCTCACCGTCCTCGACGGGCGCACGGAAAGTGCGCGCCCGCTCGTCACGGGCCTGACAGCCGTCAGACGGCAGCGTGGGCAGCGGCGGGGCAACCCGCTTCGAGGTCCCACGGGCGCTGCTCGCGACCCGATGACACCGGCGGCCTGCCTCGAGAGCTGGCCGCAGACTCCCTGACGAGAGCCTGTTGTTGTTGTACTCCTCGCAACGTCGGGCGTCCTGCGGAATGTTCGGCAGCCTCCCCGCTGTGTGCGCCACGTGCGCTCCCGGGACACCGGAGCCGTCTTCAGACCCCGCCGAGTGCATGCGTGAACGCTGTCAGCGGCCGCACCGGCGTCCGCGGCGACCGCACGGTGCCGCCGGCCAGGCACGTTCGAGTCACGTCGCACGCGTGGTGTCGGGGACGGTGACCGTCGAGCGTTACGCTTGCGGCCCCGGCGCGAGCTTGACAGCGTCGAACGCGACTGCGAACCGATCACCAACTCGCCCTCCGCGACGCGTCGCCGCCCGGAAGACGGGATCGCGTGATTGCAGGATGCAGTCCGGTGCCGCCACCGCGACGAACATCCCGACGAAGCACGACGTCCCGCCCCAGCAACGGAGACCACCCGCCGTGCACACCGACGACCATCGCACGGACGCCTCGAGGCGCGGCGGTTCTTCAGACGTCCCGCACACGCAGCCCACACCACAGCTGCCGCTCGTGGAGACACCACCGAGTCCACCAACGTGGCTGACGGTGCCGGCTGTGGGGCTCGTCGGCGCGCGTCTGGCGCTGCCGTTGGTCGCCGTGCCGCTCATCCCCGTGCTGGTGTCGGACCGGATCCTGCTGCTGGTGCTGCTGCGCCCACAGAAGGAGTTCCTCCTGATCGGCGGCGCGGTGTCACGCGTGTCGGGCGAGCCGAGCGTGCTCGCGCTGGCCGCGGCGTTCCTGCCGGTGATGCTCGTCGCCGTCTGGGCGTTCTTCGTCGTCGCCCGCGCCTACCACGCGACGCTGGTCGCCGACGAGGGTCGTTCGTGGCTGCGCCGGGCGATCCCACCACGGCACCTGGCGGTGGCGCGCCGCGTGCTCATCCGGCGCGGCCCGTGGGTCGTCGTGCTCGGCCGGCTGGCGGCCTTCCCACCCACGGTGCTGGCCGCCGCGGCAGGCCTGTCCGACATGAGTGCGCGCCGCTACCTGGTCGCAGACCTGGCGGGAGCCGCGCTGAGCTTCGCCGTGGTCGTCGGTGCCGGCTGGGTGCTCGGCGACGCGTTCGCCCGCGGCGGGGTGTGGGTCGCGGCCGCGGGCGTGAGCGTGCTCGTCGTGCTGCTCGTCCTGCTCACCCGCTGGATCCGGCGTGAGGCTGCCGTGCCGGCCCCGCCGATCTGAAACGCACGTACACGGCGCGACGCATCCGCGTTCCGCCGCGCGTGCCCTCAGAATCCCCGGTGGCCTGACGACGGCCCGATCTGGCCCATGCGGCGCGCCTGCTCCTCGAGCGCCGCGATGCGTTCGGGGATCGGCGGATGCGTCGAGAACATCCGCATCGCGGCCCTGCCGCCGAACGGCGCGGCGATGTACATGTGGTTCATCGCGGCGTTCGTCTCGGCGGGGGTGCCTCCGGCACGCAGGCGCCGCGGATCACGGCTGCCGGCTTCGAGCTTGGCCAGCGCACTCGCAAGCGCGAGCGGTTTGCCCGTGAGCTCGGCACCGGTGCGGTCTGCCAACGATTCGCGTGAGCGGGTGATCGACGCCTGGATGACCATGGCCGCTATCGGCGCGATGATCGACGCCAGGATCGCGACCAGCGGGTTCGGGCCCCGGTTGTCGCCCGATCCGAACAGTGGCAGCCAGCGCAGGAACAGCGCCAGGTAGGTGACTGCTGTGGCGATCGCGGCGGCGACCGACCCGATCAGGATGTCCCGGTTGTAGACGTGCTGGAGCTCGTGGCCGATCACACCCTCGAGCTCGTCACGGTTCAGCGCGTCGATCAGCCCCTGGTTGAGGCACACCGCTGCGTTGCTCGGGCTGCGGCCGGTCGCGAACGCGTTCAACTGCGGCGATGGTGACAGGTACAGCCGTGGAACCGGCTGGCCGGCGCGCTGCGCGAGGTCACGCACCATCGCGTGGATGTCGGCGTAGCGGCGTTCGTCCATCGGCTGCGCCCGCGCCATCTTGATCGCGAGCTTGTCGGAGAACCAGAACGAGAACGCGTTCATCCCAAGCGCGATGAACAGCATCGTGGTCAGCCAGGTGTTCGAACCGGTACCACCGTCGAGCATCGCGCCGATGACGAGCAGGATCCCGGACAGCGCCGCGAGCAGGATGAATGTCTTCACGCTTCGGAACATCGTGAACCTCCACGTGTCGTACCGGCAGATCGCCGCGAGGGTACCGACGCCCACCCGAGCCTCGGCAGGACCGAAGGGAGGTGGACGCAACCCGGTTGCGCCGCCCCGGCGCAACCGGGCACGCGCGGCAGCGCCCGCTCAGGGGATGCCGCAGCGTGCTCGGACAGATGCGGCGGACTCAGCCGGCAGCGGCGATGCCGGTCAGCGACGTCGCCGACGAGATCAGGCCGGGAAGGATGCCGAGCACCACGGTCCCGGCCATCAGGACGAAGGTGACCATCGACAGGTTGAAGCCTGGCTGCAGGTTCGGCGCGTCGGCTGGTGCCTCATCCATCCACATGGTCTTGACGACCTTGAGGTAGTAGAAGAACGCGATCACCGAGTTCACGATGAGGAACACCATCAGCACGATGGCGAACGGGGTGACGTCGGTCAGCGCGGCCTGGACGATCGCGAACTTCGCCCACAGCCCCACGGTGGGTGGCGCGCCGCCGAGACTGAGCAGGAACACCGTCATCGAGATCGCCATCAGTGGGCTGCGTGACCCGAGGCCGGCATAGTCGCGCAGCGCGCGCAGGCCGGTGCGCCGGTTGATGGCGATCGCCACACCGAACGCGCCGATGTTCATCACCGCGTAGGCGATGAGATAGAACAGGATCGCCTGCACCGCAGCGTCGTTGACCGCAGCTGCACCGGGTCCGGACCGCGCGAGCCCGAACGGGATGAGCATGTAGCCGGCCTGGGCGACCGAGGAATACGCGAGCAGGCGGATCAGGTCCCGCTGCTGCAATGCGACGAGGTTGCCGAGCGTCATCGTCAGGATCGCGACGACGCCGAGCACCGGCGCCCACACCTCGGCGACTGGTTCGAACGCGATGAACGCGACCGCGATCAGGCCGGCGAATCCGGCCGCCTTGGAGGCGACCGCGAGCATTGCGGCCACCGGCATCGGCGAACCCGCGTAGGTGTCGGGTGCCCAGAAGTGGAACGGCACCGCCGACACCTTGAACCCGAAACCGACGATGACGAGCATCGTGCCCGCGAGCAGCAGCGGCGACACCGATTCGGAGGCGCGCAGCACCTCGGCGATACCGACCAGGTCGGTGGTGCCCGCGAAGCCGTAGACGAGCGACATGCCGAACAGCATCATCGCGACCGACAGAACACCGATCAGGAAGAACTTCAGGGCCGCTTCCGACGAGTACAGGTCGCGCTTTCGCAGCCCGGCCATGATGAACGCGGGGATCGACACCGTCTCGACGGCGACGAAGAGCAGCAGCAGGTCGCGTGCCGAGGGCATGACCAGCATGCCGATGAACGAGGTGAGGAGCAGGAAGTAGTACTCGCCCTGGAAGTAGCGGCCTTCGGCGAAGAACCGCCAGCTGATCCCCAGGATCGCGAGCAGGCTGCCCAGGAACAGCAGCTTGAACACCACGGCGTAGTCGTCGACGACGAAGCTCGTTCCGAACGTCGCGCGGTCCTGGCCCCACAGGTAGACGGTGAAGCCGATCGCGACGATCGTGCCCAGCGCCGCGACGGGGTTGACGAGCTGCTTCGCGTCACCACGCAGCGCAAGGTCGACGGTCAGCACGATCAGCGCCGTGACCGTCAGTGCGATCTCCGGCGCGATCGCGAGGAAGTCGATCGCCATGGTCGTCACGTCCTCCTGGCTGCACTGAGCGCCGTGGGGGTCACCCCTTCGGCCCTCAGCCGCCCATGTAGCCCATCAGGTTCGTCACCGCTGCGTCCTGCACGCCGAACACCAGAACAGGGAAGATGCCGAGTGCGAGGATGAGCACCAGCAGCGGCGCCCACGACACCCACTCGATGCGCATCACGTCGTCGAGCGGCTCAGCTGCCCACCGCTCGGACGGCTCGCCGAGGTTGACGCGCTGCAGCAGCCACAGGAAGTAGCCGGCCGTGAGCACCGTGCCGATCGCGGCGAACACGACCAGGCCCAGATACAGCCCGCTGTAGGCGTCCGCCAGGCCCAGCCCGGGGCTGATCGCCGCCCACATCGCGGTGAATTCGCCCCAGAACCCGGCGAGCCCGGGAAGGCCGAGCGACGCGACGGCGACGTAGGTGAGCAGCACGCCGTAGCGCGGGATCTTCTTCAGCATGCCGCCGCCGATCACGGCGATCTCACGCGTGTGGTAGCGCTCGTGCAGGCTGCCCGCGAGGAAGAAGAGCATGCCGGTGATCACACCGTGCGCGATGTTGCCGAACAGCGCCGCCTGGATCCCGGCCGGGTTCATCGCGGCGATGCCCAGCATCACGAACCCCATGTGGCCGACCGACGAGAAGGCGATGAGGCGCTTGACGTCGGTCTGGGCGAGGCAGCACAGCGATCCGTAGATGATGCCGATCACGGCCAGCACGCCGATCAGCGGCGCGAAACGAAGCGCGCCGTCGGGCAGGATCGGCAGCGCGATGCGCACGAACCCGTACGTGCCCATCTTCAGCAGCACACCGGCCAGCAGCACCGATCCGACGGTCGGCGCTTCGGTGTGGGCGTCGGGCAGCCAGGTGTGGAACGGCCACATCGGCACCTTGATCGCGAAGCCGAGGAAGATCCCCAGGAACGCCCACGTCTGGAACGTCAGTCCGCCCGGCTGCAGCGCCGACAGCTCCTGGATCGACCAGGTCGACGCTCCCGCCTGGAAGTAGATCGCGAGGAAGGCGACGAGCATGAAGATCGACCCGAACAGCGTGTACAGGAAGAACTTCACGCTGGCGTAGTCGCGCCGCGGGCCGCCCCACATCCCAATCATGAAGAACATCGGGACGAGCACGAGCTCCCAGAAGATGAAGAAGAGCACCATGTCGAAGGCGACGAACGTGCCGGCCATGCCGGTCTGGAGCATCAGCATCAGCGCGAGGAACGCCTTGGGCTTGCCCGGCTCCGGCAGGTGCTTGGTCGTGTAGATCGCACACAGGAACGTGAGCAGGTAGGTGAGGAAGAACAGCGGCAGCGAGATGCCGTCGATGCCGAGCTCGAACCGGGCGTTGATGGCCGGGATCCACGACACGTCGGTGGTGAACTGCAACTCGCCACTGCGGCTGTAGTCGAAACCGGCCGTGATCGCGGCGACCAGCGCGAACGCCACACCGGTGAGCACGACCGCGGAACGGCGGATCATCCGGTCCATCGCAGCGGGCAGCAGCGCGATCGCGCCCGCCCCCACCAGCGGCAGGAACAGCGCGACGATCAGCGCCCACGAAGCGGAGTTCGGGTCCATCAACGTCTCTCCTCTAGCTCGCCGCGACGAACGCGAGCACGAGCACGATCACACCGACGACGAGGGCAGCCGCGTAGCGCTGCACGTCGCCGGACTGGATCCTCTTGAGCCGTTCGCTCCACCATGCGGCACTGAACGCGGCGCCGTTGACGCCGCCATCGATCACGCGCTGGTCGAGCACCTGGTAGGTCGCCGTGGCCGCGCGTTTGGTGGCGCGGCCGGTCCCGGCGACGATCCGGTCGAGAACTTCGTTGCTGCTCCACGTCGCCCACCGGGCCAGCGTGTCGCGCACGGGCACGACGACGAACCGGTAGCCGAAGTCGTCGAACCCGTACTTGTTGACCAGCACCGTCGACACGACCCCCATGCGCAAGGTGGGATCCTCGTCGGGCAGCCCCCGGCCGTACAACGTCCAGGCCAGCGCCACAGCGGCGGTGAACACCACCAGAACGATCACGAGCAGATCGAAGTGCCAGCTCGGCGGCCCGTGCAGCACCGGGAAACCGCCTTCGACGAACGGGATTGTCAGACGCTCCAGCAGGGGCGTTGCCGTCCAGGTCTCGAAGTTGGGCGTTCCGCGCCACAACGGCGAGCCGATGTAGCCCGACACGACCGACAACACCGCGAGCACGACCAGGGGCACGACCATCTGGCGGCCGGATTCGTGCGGCGGGTGGTGGCTTCGGTTCTCGCCGGCGAAGATGAGCAGGCACGCACGCGCCATGTAGAAGGTGGTGACGAACGCGGCGGCGAGTCCGACCCAGTACACCAGGTTGCCGGTCGCGAAGCCCTCCACGCCCCAGTACTGCCCTGCGACGAGGATCTCGTCCTTGGAGAAGAAGCCTGCGGTCAGCGGGAAGCCCGCGAGTGCGAGCGAGCCGACGATGAACGTCCAGAAAGTGTGGGGCATGAAGCGGCGCATGCCGCCCATGTCGGACATGTTGTTCGAATGCACGGCGTGGATCAGCGATCCGGCGCCGAGAAACAGCAACGCCTTGAAGAAGCCGTGGGTGAACAGGTGGAAGATCCCGGCCGTGTAGCCGCCGACCCCGAGCGCGGCGATCATGTAGCCGAGCTGCGACACCGTCGAGTACGCGAGCACCTTCTTCAGGTCGTCCTGCACCAGTGCCAGCAGCCCGCCGAAGAACAGGGTGATGACGCCGACGATCGCGACGGTCGCCATCGCGACAGCCGACTGGATCAGCACCGGGTACAGACGCGCCAGCAGGAAGATCCCGGCGGTGACCATCGTCGCGGCGTGGATCAGCGCCGACACCGGTGTCGGGCCGGCCATGGCGTCAGGCAGCCACACGTGCAGCGGCATCTGGCCGGACTTGGACACACAGCCGATGAAGATGAGGATGATGCCGAGCGCGATCGTTCCCTGCGCGAGCTGACCTGATGCGGCCGCCTCGTTGAGCTCGAGGATGTTGAACGGCGTGTCGGTGTCGAGCGTGAACATGCCGGCCGAGAGCACGATCACCCCGACGACGAGCCCGACGTCGCCGAACTTCGTCGTGAGGAACGCCTTGTTGGCCGCGTCCTGGTTCGACTTCTCCTCCCAGTAGAAGCCGATCAGCAGGAAGGAACACACCCCGACGAGTTCCCAGCCGATCACCGCCTGCAGCGTGTTGTTCGCGATCACCAACAGCAGCATCGAGAACGTGAACAGGCTGAGCATCGAGAAGAAGTAGGTGAACCGCGGCTCGTCCTTCATGTACTCACGCGAGTACACGTGGACCATCAGCGAGACGAGGGTGACCAGCAGGAACATCATGGCGGTCAGCCCGTCGACGAGCATGCCCAGCTCGAAGTAGAACCCGCCGCCCAGCGGCGACCACTGGAGCGCACGCTCGAAGGGTTCCATCGGCGAGGCGGTGAACGTCTCCCAGGCGATGCCGACCGCCAGCACGAAGCTCGCCGCGATCGACACGACGCCGAGTTCGCTGCCACGTCCCGGCATGAGCTTGCCGAACATGGCGATGAGTGCCGCCGACAACAGCGGCAGCAGTGGCACCAGCCATGCCAGCTCGATCATCCTCACCGACGGCCCTCCATGGACGGCCTCGTCACCAGCGCATGAGGTCGACGTCATCGACGTCGACCGACGCTCGGTTGCGGAACAGGTTGAACACGATTGCGAGCCCCACGCCGACTTCGGCGGCGGCGACACCGATCACGAACAGCGCGAACAGTTGCCCGCTGACCGCCACCTCTGCCGGGAACAGCAGGTTCTGGAACGCGACCAGGTTGATGTTGACGGCGTTGAGCATCAGTTCGACGCTCATGAGCACGAGCACGGCGTTGCGGCGCGCGATCACACCGTAGACGCCGACACAGAACAGGAACGTGGCGAGCAGCAGCGGACCGAGGGGGCTCATCGCGCGCCTCCGTCCGGCAGTTCGGCGCGCGACGACGGCAACGCCTGCGCGTCCGCCTTCGGCGGCTCGGACAGCTCGATCTCGACGTAGGGCTGCTCCTCGCCGGACTCGCCGGCTTCACGACGTGTGAGCACGATCGCGCCGATGAGCGCTGCGAGAAGGAGCATCGACAGCAGCTCGAACGGCAGCACCCAGTGCGCGAACAGCGCCACGCCGATCTCGGCGATCGAGGGTCCGGTCACCTCCATGCGAGGCGCGCCGGCGAACTCCTGCAGGACCAGGCCGCCGATGACGAGGAACAGCACGGCCGACACCGCGAGTCCCAAGCCCCGGTTCTGGCTGTCGAGCGCTTCGCGGCCGATCGGGGCGCGCGTGAGCATCAGGCCGAACAGGAACAGCACGGCGACCGCGCCGACGTACACGATGAGCTGCACCAGAGCCAGGAACGCGGCGTGCATCACGACGAATACCCCGGCGATCCCGGCCAGGGTCGTCGCGAGGAACAGCGCGGCATGGACCAGGTTGCGTGACGTGACGGTGAGCACCGCCGCAGCGCCGGTCAGCACCGCGATGAGGATGAAGACCACTTCGTGGCCGGTCACGCGCCACCCTCCTCGTCGAGGATGCGCTGCTTCTCCTTGCCGACCCAGGCCGCCTTCGCCTTGGCGCGGGCCATGCGCTCCGACTTGCCTTCGGCGATCAGCTGGTCGTAGGTCTCCTGGTCGATCTGGCCGGCTTCGACGCTCACGTCGGCCTTCTTCGGTGCCGGTGCGGCAGCGTCGCCGTCGCCGTTTTCTGTCGAGGCCTGTTCATCCGAAGCCGGCTCATCGGCAGGCGGCGCGAGCTGCTTCTCGTGCTCCTCGATCGCCTTGGCGATCGCGTCGGCGACCTCGGCGGGCGGCTCAGCGCCGTCGTCGAGCGCCGGAGGAGGCGGGACGGTGTCCATCCACTCGCGCAGACGCCCCATCTCGTGGAGAAGCCCGGTGATGTCGTACTCGGCGTACTCGAACTCCGGCGACCAGAACAGCGCATCGAACGGGCACACCTCGACACATATCCCGCAGTACATGCACAGCGAGAAGTCGATCGCGAACCGGTCGAGGACGTTGCGGGTGCGTGCCCGCCCACCTTCGCGTGCGGGCGGGACCGTTTCCTTGTGCGAGTCGATGTAGATGCACCAGTCCGGGCACTCTCGCGCGCACAACATGCACACCGTGCAGTTCTCGTCCATCAGGGCGATCACGCCGCGCGTGCGCGGCGCCAGGTCCGGCCGCTGCTTGGGATACATCTGCGTCGCGGGACGGCGCGCAAGGTGCTTGATCGTCACGCCGAGCCCCTTGAGGAGCCCGACACCCGGCGGTGAGGTCGTCGCCATCAGAACTCCACCTTCGCCACGGTCACCACAGCGAGGTTCAGCAGCGCGACGGGGACGAGCACCAGCCACGAGAACCGCTGGAGCTGGTCCTCGCGCAGGCGCGGCCACGCGACCCGGAACCAGACCATGAGGAAGACCACGCCCATGATCTTGCCGAGCGTGACCAGCACGCCGAGCAGGGTCCCCTCGAGTCCGCAGTCGAACAGGCCCGCCGCGCCTTCACAACCCGGAAGCGGCACGCCAGGAAGCGGCTGCCAGCCACCGAGGAACAGCACCACCAGCAACCCGGACATCACGATCATGCCGGCGTACTCGGCCAGCATGTACATGGCGAACTTGATGCCCGTGTACTCGGTCATGTACCCGAACACGAGCTCCGAATCCGCGATCGGCATGTCGAACGGCGGGCGTGACAGCTCCGCCATGGCCGCGATGAAGAAGATCGCGAAGCTGACGATCTGGGGGAAGACGTACCAGACGTTGATCGAGGTGCCCGGCAGGGTGAACGTCGCCTGCGCTTCGACGATCCCGACCAGCGAGAGCGTTCCCGCCTGCACCGCGACCGTGATCGCCGCGAGGATCAGCGGCAGCTCGTAGGCGATCAGCTGGCCGCCGGCACGCAGTCCGCCGATCAGCGAGAACTTGTTCGCGCTCGCCCAGCCACCCATCATGATGCCCAGCACGCCGACCGATCCGGCAGCGAGCGCGTAGAACAGGCCGAGCTCCAGATCGAGCGCGAAGACACCGGGACCCAGCGGCAACACCACGAACATCGCGAGCACCGGCACCAGGGCGAGGCCCGGCGCGAGCGAGAACACCCAGCGGTCTGCGGCGCGCGGGATCACGTCCTCCTTCTGGATGAACTTGATCCCGTCAGCGACCAGCTGCAGCGACCCGAACGGACCCGCCTCGACCGGACCGCGACGTGCCTGCAGGCGGCCCATCGCCTTGTGCTCGAGATAGCCACCGACGAGCGGAACCACAAGGAAGAGCCCGACGACCAGCGCGATCTTCAGCAGCAGCGACAACAGGAAGCTCTCCTGTGTCAGCACAGAGGTGGCCTGACCGGCGAATGCGGTCGCCGTCGCGGCGAAGGTCGTCGTCATCGGTCGATGTCTCCGACGACGAAGAACACGCTTCCCAACACCGCGATCGCGTCAGGCATCAACACGCCCCTGAGCAGATACGGCAGCGCCTGGACGTTGGAGAACGACGGGGTGCGCATCTTCAACCGCCACGGGGTGCGCCCACCGTCGGACTCGAGCCAGTAGCCCAGCTGGCCGAGCGGGTTCTCCGTACGCACGTACGTCGCGCCCTCGGGCGCCTTGACCATCTTGGGCAGCTTCTGGTTGATCGGACCCGCCGGCATGTGGTCGTGGATCTGATCGATCACGTCCAGCGACGCTTCGACGCGGCCGAGCAGGCAGGCGAACCGGTCGAACGAGTCGCCGTTCTCACCCACCGGCACCGGCACGTCGATCTCGCCGTACTTCAGGTACGGCTCGGTGACGCGGCTGTCCTCGGGCAGGCCGGTCGCCTGCAGCGCAGGGCCGGTGACCCCGTAGGAGAGCGCGACGTCGGTCGGCAGCGGCCCGACCCCCTTGGTACGCGCCTGGAAGATGTCGTTGCCCAGCACCAGGTCCTGGTAGTCGGGCAGCCGGCGGCGCAGCGCCGCCGACAGCTCACTCGACTGGCGCAGGAAGCCCTTGGGCAGATCGAGCTTCAGCCCGCCCACCTGGTTGTAGGTGAAGTGCAGGCGGCCGCCGGTCGCGGACTCCAGCAGGTGCTGGATGTCCTCGCGTTCACGAAAGGCGTAGAACATCGGGGTGATCGCGCCGAGCTCGATCGCGAACGATCCGATGAACATCAGGTGGTTGAGGATCCGGTTCCACTCGGCCAGCAGCATGCGGATCCACTGGGCACGCTCGGGAACCTCCATCTCGAGCATCTGCTCGACCGCGAGCGCGACACCGAGTTCGTTGGAGAATCCCGACAGCCAGTCGTGGCGGTTGACCAGCGCCTTGATCTGCCGGAAGTCGCGGTGCTCGGCCAGTTTCTCGAACCCGCGGTGCATATAGCCGATGACGGGATACGCGTCGACGACACGCTCGCCATCGAGATCGAGGATGATGCGGAACACGCCGTGTGTGGCCGGGTGCGCCGGCCCGATGGACAGCGACATGTCGGCCGTGGCGAAGTCCCCGTCGCCACGGATCTCGAGGTGGATGTCCTCACCGGGCGCGGTGCCGGGATGGATCTGCTCACGGGTCGACAGATCGCTCACGCGTCGTCCTCCCCGTCAGCGCCATCCTCCGCGCGCTCGTCAGCGCCATCTTCCGCGCGCTCGTCAGCGCCATCTTCCGCGCGCTCGTCAGCGCCATCTTCCGCGCGCTCGTCAGCGCCATCTTCCGCGCGCTCGTCAGCGCGACGCCTGCGGGCCTCTGCCTGTTCCCGACGGCGTTCGTCGGCGCGCGCACGTGCCGCAGCGGCCGCATCCCCATCGTCGGTCTCGCCGGCATCGGCAGCACCGGCATCGCCGGTCTCGCCGGCGTCGGCAGCACCAGCGTCGGCGTCATCGCCGGCGTCGACGGCCGGCGCGTTGCGCGCCCTGGCCTGCTCCGCCATCGCCTTGTCGAGGTCGTAGGGCCCGGGCGCGTCGCCGATGCCGGTCTCGCGCTCGATGACGTTGCCCTCCTCGTCGAGCTCGACCGGTTCCTTCACACCCGGCCACGGCTTGGCGACGCGCGAGGTCAGCATGAAGTCCTTGCGCAGCGGCCATCCCTCGAAGTTCTCGACCGTCAGCAGACGCGGCTCGAGACCCGGGTGGCCGTCGAACTCGATGCCGAACATGTCCCAGGTCTCGCGTTCCATCCAGTCGGCGCCGCGGTACACCTCGGTGATTGACGGGCAGCGCGGCTCGTCGCGCCCTCCTTCGCAGCGGGTGCGCAGCGCGATCCGGTTGCCGGTGGATGTCGAGTACATGACTGCGACGACGTCGAAACCCTCCTCGCGGGCATCGACACCGAACAGGCAGTCGAACATGTCGAAGTCGAGCGCTTCGGAGTCACGGCACAGCTGGGCGACCTCGCGCCACACGTCGGCACGCACGTGCAGCGTGAACGTGCGGAACTCCACGGTGGTGTCGACGATGCCGTCACCGAACTGATCGCGCAGCAACGTCGCGATCTCGTCGGGTGACAGCGCCGCCTGGCGGCGCGCGAGAACCTCGCTCACCTCAGGCCTCCGTGACCGGTCGGACGGATCCCAGCGTGATCGGGTCGACCCGACGCTCGGCCATCCGCTGCTTGAGCGACTCGCCCTGGATGCGCTCCTGCAACGCGATGATGCCGTCGAGCAGCGCTTCGGGGCGCGGCGGACAACCCGGCACGTACACGTCGACGGGGATCACCTGGTCCACGCCCTTGGTGACCGAGTA
The DNA here is from genome assembly GCA_050480705.1 of Nitriliruptoraceae bacterium. GTDB lineage: Bacteria > Actinomycetota > Nitriliruptoria > Nitriliruptorales > Nitriliruptoraceae > JBJHAX01. The sequence continues at coordinate 6,378 of JBJHAX010000035.1, read as the reverse complement.
GCTGTCCCAGTACGGCCCGCCGCAGTTCGAGCACGACCCGAACGAGATCACGTACTTCGGTTCGGGCATCTCCTCGTAGAGACGCTTGACGGCAGGCGCCATCTTGTCGGTGAGCGTCCCGGAGACGACGAGCAGGTCGGCCTGCCGCGGCCCGTGCGCGAAGGGGATCACGCCGTGGCGGATGAAGTCGTGGCGTGAGGTCGACGCGGCGATGAACTCGATGGCGCAGCACGCCAGACCGAAGTTGAAGCACCACAGCGAGTACTTGCGTCCCCAGTTGAAGACGTAGCGGATGGGTTTGGGCAGCTCGACGCGGTCCATCACTCCCATCGCAGCACCCCCTTCTTCCAGGCGTAGGCCAGTCCCTCGAGGAGCGTGCCGATGAACAGGAACATCGCAACCACGGCGAACAGTGACGAGGGGGTCGTGGTTGGCGACAACTCGCCGACGATGACCGCCCACGGGAACAGGAAGATCGCTTCGACGTCGAAGATGACGAACAGGAACGCGAAGACGTAGTAGCGGATGTTCATCTGCGACCAGCCGCTGCCGACCGCCTCGACACCGCACTCGTAGGTGGTGAGCTTCAGTGGCGAGGGCACGCTCGGGCGCATGAGGCGGCTGACGAGCATCACGACGGCGTAGAGGACACAGCCGACGAGCACCACGACGGCGACGGTGCCGTACTGCTGCTCGAGGGTCACCCGGTCCTCCCTGGTGAGGCCGTGCCGAACGATACGGCCCGTCGCCGGGCCGCGGGCGCGATGCTAGCAACCCTCTGCAGCGCCCCCCAACGGCGCAGCCCGCTCACGGCAGGCGCCAGTCGACCGGTTGCGCCCCCTGGGTACGCAGCGCGTCGTTGACCTTCGAGAAAGGCCGCGAGCCGAAGAAGCCGCGGTCGGCCGACATCGGGCTCGGATGCGGCGAGGTGATGCAGGGCACACCGTGCAGGCGCGGCTCGAGCGAGCGGGCGTCACGTCCCCACAGCAGGGCCACCAGCGGCCCGCCGCGGGCGACCAGTGCGTCGATCGCCGCATCGGTGATCTCCTCCCAACCCTTGCCGCGATGCGACGCCGGCTTGCCGCGCTGCACGGTCAAGCTGCGGTTGAGCAGCAGCACGCCCTGGCGAACCCACGGGGTCAGATCACCGTTCGACGGCGGCGGCAGATCCAGATCGTCGCAGTATTCGCGGAAGATGTTCTCGAGGCTCCGTGGCAGCGGCGCGACGTCGGGGGCGACCGCGAAGCACAGCCCGATCGGATGCCCCGGCGTGGGGTAGGGGTCCTGGCCGACGATCAGAACACGCACGTCCTCGATCGGTGTGGCGAACGCAGCGAAGATCCGCTCACCCGCCGGAAGGAACGCGCGGCCCGCCGCCTGCTCGGCACGCAGGAAGTCACCCATCGCACGAATGCGGTCCTCGACCGGTGCGAGCGCACGCGCCCAGCCGTCTGCGACGAGTTCGGACAGGGGCCGCACGCCCGCGTCGTCCTTCGCCGCGCCGGCCGTCATCTCAACCCGCACGGTCGAGCGCGTACTCGGCGAGCCTGCGCAGCGCCTTGGTCACCGGCAGGTCACCGAACGGCGCGAGCTTGGCCACCGACGCCTCGACGTAGTCGGCGGCGACGTCGCGGGTGCGGTCGATCGCGTCGCCGGAACGCAGGATCGCGAGTGCCCGCGCGAGCGCCTCGTCGTCGAGCGGACCGTGCAGCAGGCGAGCGAGCTCCCCGTCGGGTTCGTCCTCGAGCGCGAGCAGCACCGGCAGGGTGCGCACTCCTTCGCGCAGGTCCGTTCCCGGCGTCTTGCCCGACGTCGCCGCGTCAGCTGCGATGTCGAGCACGTCGTCGGACAACTGGAACGCCATCCCGACGTTCCAGCCGTAGCCGGCTGCTGCCTCCACCCCGTCGGCGTCCACACCCGACAGCAACGCGCCGTACCGGCACGACGTCGCAATCAACGACGCGGTCTTGCCCGCGATCACCTCGAGGTAGTGCGCACGTGACGGCTCCACCTGCGGCACCTCGGCGGGCAGCGCCCCGATCGAGCCCTGGACCTCGCGGATCTGGCCTTCACACAGCTCGGCAAGCGTGCGCGCCATGATGCGGGTGACGTTGACGCCAAGGTCGGCGGACAGATCGGAGGCACGTGCGAACAGGTAGTCGCCGGTGAGGATCGCGACGGTGTTGTCCCAGCGCGAGTTCGCCGACGGTGTCCCCCGCCGGGCCGTCGCCTCGTCGATCACGTCGTCGTGGTACAGCGTCGCCAGGTGCACCAGCTCGACGATCACGCCGGCGTCGACGAGTTCGGGGCGGCTCGCATCCCCCAGATGCCCGGTGAGTGCAACGAGCAGCGGCCGGAACCGTTTGCCGCCCGCGTCGATGAGGTAGCGGGCGGTCTCGTCCACGAACGCGTGTGAGGAGGTGACCTGCTCGGCGAGCTTGCGTTCCACGGCGTCGAGCACGCCCGCGACCGGCAGCCCGTGCGCTTCGAGCTGGTCGAGCACCGGGGCCGGGATCGCAAGCCTCCCAGCCCTGGCGGCGTGCTGCTCGGCGGAGGGGCTCACCGGACCAGCACCGCCGCGGCGTCAGCGAGGTCGAGGAGCATCTGCGGCTGCACACCGAGATAGGCGACGAGTGCGGCGCTGACTGCGACACCGAACGACACCCCGGAGCTGACGACCGGCAGCCCCCGGCCGAGGTCGGGTTCGTGGAGGAACATCGTGCCGATGATGCGCAGGTAGAAGTACGCGGCGACGACACTCGAGAGCACACCGAGGACGACCAGCCACGTCAGGCCCGCCGCGACACCCGCCTGGAAGACCACGAGCTTGCCGACGAAGCCGGCGGTGGCAGGGATACCCGCCAGCGACAGCAGGGCCAGGCCGAGGATGCCGGCGAGCGCCGGCGAGCTGCGCCCGAGCCCGCGCAGATCGAGCAGGGTGACCTCACCGCGACGTCGGCGTTCGAGTGCGATGACGCAGCCGAACGCCGCGAGCGTGCCCACGGCGTAGGTCAGCAGATACCACAGGGTCGCCGACAGCCCGGCGTCGGAGCGCGCGACGACTCCGATGGTCGCGTAGCCGGCGTGCGCCACCGACGAGTAGGCGAGGATGCGCTTGACGTCGTGCTGAACGAGCGCGACGAACGCGCCGTAGAGCATCGTCGCGGCCGCCAGAACGGCGAGCACCGGCACCCACAGTCCGGCCAGGCTCGGGAACGCGACCAGGTACAGCCGCAGCAGCGCCGCGAACGCCGCAGCCTTGGTGGCCGCCGCCATGAACGCCGTGATGCTGGTCGGTGCGCCCTGGTAGACGTCCGCGACCCACAGGTGGAACGGTGCCAGCGCGACCTTGAAGGCGATCCCGACGGTGACGAGCGCGAGACCGAGCGTTGCCACGACCGGCTGGGTGACGACCAGGCCGATCGTTGCACCGATCGAGGCGAGCTGCAGCGAGCCGGTCGCGACGTACACCAGCGCCATGCCGTACAGCAGGATCGCCGAGGCGACCGCACCGAGCACGAAGTACTTGAGCGAGGCCTCCTGGGAACGCCGGTCTCGGCGGGCGAGCCCCGCGAGCACGTAGAGCGCCAGCGACACGACCTCGAGTGCGACGAACAACGTGATGAGGTCGTTGGCGGTCGCGAGCGCGACCATCCCCACTGCTGCGAGCAGCACCAGCGACTCGACCTCGGCACGGTTGATGCGCCGCTCGCGCAGATAGCCGTAGCCAAGCGGGATGACGAGCAGCGCGACGAGATAGACGGTCAGGCGAGTGAACAGGGCGATGCCGTCGTTGGCGACCGAGCCGGCGAGCGCACCGGTGGCACTCAGTCGCGTGGCGCCCTCGACAGGCGCCATGAGTTCGACGGCCTGCCAGCCGGTCAGCACGAGCGCGGCGACCAGCGACAGGCCGGCACCCCATGCCTGCACCATCGTGGCGCGGCCGGGGAACGCGGCGCTGAGCAGCGGCAGTGACAGCCCCAGAACCGCGGTGACGACCGCAGGCACGACGTGCCCTTCGCCGAACAGCCACACGCCGAGCGCGACCGCGGCAGCGGCGACGGGCATCGCGACGACCTGCGGCCTACGGCGTGCGATCGCGACGAGCAGCAGCACGAGAGCGGCGGCGGTCGGCGGCAGTTCTGGCGCGATCACGGCCCACTCGATGGTGGGCACGACGATCGGCGCCATCTGAGGTGCAGTCGCGATCATCGCGCCACCTCCGCGTCCGCGGCCTGCCCAGGCACCGGTGCGCGTCCCTCCTCGACTTCGACCAGCACCCGGTCGACCGCCGGGGTGACCAGATCGAACAGCGGCTTGGGATAGATGCCGATCGCGACGATGACGACGACCAGCGGTGCGAGCACGCCGATCTCACGCGGGCGCAGGTCGGCGGTCGCGCGGTCGTCTGCTCGCTCCAGTGGCCCGTGGAACATCCGCTGGTAGGCCCACAGCAGGTACAGCGCGGCGAGCACGGCACCGAACGCAGCGAGCACCGCCGCGGTCGGGCTGACCTGGAAGGTGCCGAGCAGGATCGGGAACTCGCCGACGAACCCGTTGAGGCCTGGCAGTGCGAGCGACGACAGCGACACGAGCAGCCACAGTCCGGCCATGACCGGAACCTGGCGTGCGAGCCCGCCGAAGTCGGCGATCATGCGGGTGTGCCGGCGCTCGTAGAGGAACCCGATGAGCAGGAACAACGCGCCGGTGGACAGCCCGTGGTTGACCATCTGCACCACCGACGCCGACGTCGCGGTGGCGTTGAGCGCGAACAGCCCGAGCACGACGAAGCCCATGTGGCTGACCGACGAGTAGGCGATCAGCCGCTTGACGTCGGCCTGGACGAGCGCGACCACCCCGCCGTAGAGCACTCCGACGACCGCGACGGCCAGCAGCCACGGCGCCGCTTCGATGGTGGCGTCGGGCATGATCGGCAGCGCGTAGCGCAGCAGCCCGAACGTGCCCAGCTTGAGCAGGATCGCGGCCAGGAACACCGACCCGCCGGTCGGCGCCTCGGTGTGCGCATCCGGCAGCCAGGTGTGGACCGGGAACAACGGCACCTTGACCGCGAACGCGAGCAGGAACGCGGCGAACAGCCAGCGCTGTTCGACGCCACCGAGCGACACGCCCCGGATCGCGTCGTAGGAGAACGATCCCGCCTGCGTGTACAGGTACAGGATCGCGACGAGCATCAGCAGGCCGCCGAGCAGGGTGTAGAGGAAGAACTTCACCGCGGCCCGGCGCCTGCCCGCACCGCCCCAGATGCCGATGATCAGGTACATCGGGACGAGGCTGGCTTCGAAGAAGATGTAGAAGACGAGCAGGTCGGTCGCGGCGAACACGCCGATGACCATCGCTTCGAGCACCAGGAACGCGATGAGGTAGCCGCGGACCCGGTCGGCGACGGTGTCCCAGGACGCGAGCAGGATCAGCGGCGTCAAAAACGTCGTCAGCAGGATCAACGCGAGGCTGACCCCGTCGACGGCGAAGCTGATGTTCGCGCCGATCGCGGGAATCCACTCGGTGCGTTCGGCCAACTGCAGCGACGCGTCCGACAGATCGAAGACGACCAGCAGGCCGATCGACGCGGCGAACGTCGCGACCGCTGTGGCCATCGCGACGACCTTGGCCGCCAGCTCTCCTGGTTTCGCAACGGCGATCACCAGCGCCCCCGCCAGGGGCAGCGCCACGGTCAACGTGAGAAGCCCCATGGTCAGACCACCTGCGCGATCATGACGACAACGAGAACGACTGCTCCCGCCACGACCGCGGCGACGTAGCCGCGTATCAGGCCGGTCTGCATGCGCCGACCGCCGCGTCCGACGGCGAGCGCGAGTCCACCCACACCGTGGACCGCCCCGTCGATGACGCGCGCGTCGAACCAGGCGGCGCCACGCGCGACCGCGCCACCGAAGCGGACGAACACCGCTTCGTAGAGCTCGTCGACGAAGAAGCGCCGTTCGAACAACTCGGCCAGTGGCCCGCGCAACGGCTCGGCCATCCGGCCGTCGGCGAGGTCACGGCGCAGGTACAGCACCCAGGCGAGCGCGATCCCCGCCACCGCGACCACGATCGCGAGCGGGATCAGCACCGCTTCGGTGAGCGGCCCGGCAGGCCTGAATCCGAGCGCACCGACGTCGCCGACCGACGGGGTCAGGAAGTTGTACAGCGGCCCGTGGTGCACCGGGTTGAGGGCCAGCCCGCCGAACGCCGAGAGCACCGCAAGCACGATCAGCGGCACGGTCATGGTGCGCGGTGATTCGTGCGGGTGGACGCCGATGGGGTGGCGTGGGCGTCCCAGGAAGACCAGGAAGAACCAGCGCGACATGTAGAACGCGGTCAGCGCGGCGGTGACGAGCCCGATCGCCCAAACCGCCC
>JBJHAX010000034.1:0-21676 GCA_050480705.1 Nitriliruptoraceae bacterium | reverse complement strand
ATAGGTGGGTTAACGACTCCGAGGTAGCGATGTTCGACGTGCCGACGTTGCGCAAGGAGTTCCCCACCCTTGCGCGTGAGATCGACGGGCAACGGCTCGTCTATCTCGACTCGGCTGCGAGCTCGCAGACGCCGTTGGCCGTGCTCGACGCCATGGACCACTACTACCGCTGGTGTCGTTCCAACGTCAATCGCGGCGTCTACTCGCTCGCCGAGGAAGCCACCGACCTGTTCGAGTCCGCGCGGACCAAGCTCGCGTCGTTCCTCGGCGCCGATCCGCGCGGGGTGGTGTTCACCAAGAACGCCACCGAGGCATGCAATCTCGTCGCCTATGCGTGGGTGCGTCGCAACCTCGGTCCCGACGACGCGCTTCTGACCACGGTCATGGAGCATCACGCCAACCACGTGCCGTTCACCTATGCGGCGCGCGACCTCGGCTTCGAGGTCCGCCACGTGCCGTTGACCGGCGACGGCACGCTCGACCTGGCTGCGGCCGAGCAGCTCGTGGCCGATGGCCGCGTGAGGTTCGTCGCCGTCGGCCACGTCTCAAACGTCCTGGGCACGATCAACGACGTCGCTGCGGTGCGTGACCTGGCGCGTACAGCCCGTCCGGACGCGATCATCCATGTGGACGGCACGCAGGCCGCGCCGCACCTGCCGGTCGACGTCGGCGCCCTCGACGTCGATTTCTACGCCGTCACCGGACACAAGATGCTCGGGCCCACCGGGATCGGCGCGCTGATCGCACGACCCGAACTGCTCGAGTCGATGGATCCGTTCCTGGCCGGCGGTGACATGATCCGCGACGTCACCCTCGACGGTGCGACCTGGAACGACGTGCCGCACAAGTTCGAGGCGGGAACTCCGATGATCGCGGAAGCCGCGGGCCTGGCTGCAGCGGTCGATGTGCTCGATGGTCTCGGCATGCAGGCGGTGCGAGCCCACGAGCGACGCCTGGTCGCCGCCATGCTGGATGCGCTCGACGGCGTCGACGGCGTCGAGATCCACGGGCCACGCGATCTCGACGTGCGCAGCGGCACGGTCTCCTTCGCGATCGACGGCGTGCACCCGCACGATGTCGGTTCGCTGCTGGGATCGCGCGGCGTGTGTGTGCGCGTGGGCCACCACTGCGCGAAACCGCTGATGCGCGAGCTGGGTGTGAACGCGACCGCACGCGCCAGCGTGCACGTCTACAACGACGACGACGACATCGAGCCGCTGATCGACGGGATCACGGCCGCTCGCGACTTCTTCGCCCGGTGAGCGTGGTGTGAGGACCCGATCATGACGATGGACGATCTGTACCAGGACATCATCCTGGACCATTACCGCAAGCCCAAGAACCGTGCGCCCACGCTCGACGGCGAGAGCGTGCACGTGCACCACTCGAACCCGCTGTGTGGCGACGAGATGGACCTGCGGATCCGTGTCGGGGATGGCACCCTGGACGCAGTGGTCTTCGACGGCGACGGCTGTTCGATCAGCCAGGCGTCGGCGTCGGCGATGACCCAGGCGGTGACCGGGCGCGCGCTCGACGACGTGCTGGAACTCGCCGAGGAGTTCCGCCGCATGATGCACGGTGAGGAGCCGGCACGGCTCGACGACCTCGGCGACGGCGTCGCCTTCCAGGGCGTCGCGAAGTTCCCGGTGCGCGTCAAGTGCGCGCTGCTGGGATGGATGGCGGTGCGTGACGCCATCGAAACCCACCTGCAGGGTGCGTCTGCCCATTCCGTCACGCACGATGACGCCTAGGAGGAGTCACGTGGCCACCGAACCTTCCACCATGGGCTCGGTCCGCGACGACGTCGCGGACGGCACGGCCGACGAGGTGGTGCCCGCGGCCGACACCCCGACCGGCGAGCCCGACGAACAGAGCCGTTCCGAGCATCCGTTCGCGGACCTGCCCCTCGAAGACGACGGCATGCCGTCCTCGGATGCGCTGTTCAACGCGCTGCGCGCCGTCGTCGACCCCGAGATCGGCTACAACATCGTCGATCTCGGACTGGTCTACGAGGTGCTCAAACCCGAGCGCGGACACGTCCACGTGCGCATGACGCTGACGACGATGGGGTGCCCGCTGACCGAGGTCATCCACCAGCAATGCTCGGTGATCCTCGGTGCGATGCCGGGTGTCGACCATGTCGACGTCGAGTTCACGTTCACCCCGCCCTGGTCAACCGACATGATCGCCGACTATGTGCGTGAAGAACTGCGCGCGATGGGCATGAACGTCTGACCCGAACCATTGGTGGAATTAGCACTGTTTCCACTGGCTGTTCGGCGTGGATGACGGCGCACTGCCGACACTTGGACGTGACCGGAACGTCCGCCGCCCGGCCGCTGCATGGCGTGCCGCACGATCCACGCCCCGCAGGCCTGCTGGCGATGTTTCGCGCCCGACCATGTGGTCCGTTGACGCCGGCGCCTGCAACCGACGTATGTGAGCAATGAGGAGATGTGTCCGTGGTTCGTCCCGCCGTCGAACGACGTGAGCCGCTCAGCGCCGAAGAGATCGCGCGCTACAGCCGCCACCTGATCATCCCCGACGTGGGGATGCCGGGCCAGGAACGGCTCAAGGCCGCGCGCGTGCTGCTCGTGGGGACCGGCGGGCTGGGGTCGCCGCTTGCGCTCTATCTGGCCGCCGCAGGTGTGGGCACCATCGGACTCGTCGACGACGACGTGGTCGACGCTTCGAACCTGCAGCGACAGGTCATCCACGGAACGTCCGACATCGGCGTGCACAAGGTGGACTCCGCACGCGCTTCGATCGAGGACATCAACCCGTTCGTCGAAGTCCGTGAGCACCGCACCTTCCTGACCTCCGACAACGCGCTCGACATCATCGCCGAATACGACCTCGTCATCGATGGCACCGACAACTTCCCGACCCGCTACCTCGTCAACGACGCGTGCGTGCTGCTCGGCAAGCCCAACGTCTACGGATCGATCTTCCGTTTCGAGGGACAACTGAGCGTGTTCTGGGCCGAGCAGGGTCCCTGCTACCGGTGCATGTTCCCGGAACCGCCCCCGCCGGGCATGGTGCCCAACTGCGCCGAAGGTGGCGTGCTCGGGATCATGGCCGGGCACATCGGCACCGCACAGGGCATCGAGGGCATCAAGGTGCTCACCGGCATCGGCAACCCGATGATCGGCCGGCTGGGCCTCTACGACGCGCTCGAACAGCGCTGGGTGTACGTCAAGGTCAACAAGGACCCCGACTGCCCAGTGTGTGGGCAGAACCCGACGGTGACCGAACTCATCGACTACGAGGAGTTCTGTGGCATGCCCGCCCACGACCGGACGGTCGAAGCGGACCTGTCGACCGCGGACCTGGAGATCCTGCCGACCGAGTACGCCGAGATCGCCGACAAGCCCGACGTGGTCCTCATCGACGTGCGCGAACCTCACGAGTACGAGATCAATCGCATCCCAGGGTCCGTGCTGATCCCCAAGGACAGCCTGGCGGGCAGACTTTCGGAACTCGACCCGACCAAGGACTACGTCGTGCAGTGCCTGTCGGGTGTGCGCTCGCTCGAGTCGACCCAGCTGCTGCGCGGCGCAGGCCTTCGGGCGCGTTCGATGCGTGGCGGGATCAACGCCTATGCGCGCCAGGTCGACCCGAGCATTCCCACCTACTGAGGCGCGTCAGCGGGCAGGCCGGCCCGCGGCCACCTGCCCCGGTGTCGGCTTCGCAGTAGCGTGTGCACACGCCCGCGTTGCGGGATATCGAGTCCGAGAATTTCGACAGGGAGAACGACATGACCGATCGCCGTGCATCCGTGACCTGGGAGGGCGACCTCTTCGAAGGCAACGGCACTGTGACCTTCGCGTCCTCCGGCCTGGGGGGAGAACTTCCGGTGTCCTGGCCGTCGCGAGCAGAGGACCCCGACGGGCGCACCAGCCCCGAGGAGATGCTCGCCGGCGCGCACGCGTCGTGTTTCTCTATGGCCCTGTCCAAGCAGCTCGCCGACCGGGGTGCGGCTCCCGGGCGTATCGAGACGTCTGCGACGGTGACGTTCGTGCCTGGAACGGGTGTCACCACGAGCGCGCTCGAGGTCAAGGTGAGCGCTGACGGCCTCGATGACGCCAACCTTCAGGAGGCGGCCGCCGCGGCGAAGGACGGCTGCCCGATCTCCAAGGCGCTGGCCGGCAACGTCGACATCAGCGTCGCGGCGAGCCTCGCCTGAACCGACCCCGGCCGTCTGCGGTGCTGTCCGTGGACGATCCGGTGACGATCCCACGGTGCCTGCTGGCGGCTGCCTCGTCGAGGGGACCGGCGGCAGGCACCAGCCGCGTCGCGGTCAGGTCGACGACGAGCCGCACACGCTCGTCGACCGCCGGACCTGCGCCACGCCAGACCGCCACGCGCACCGACGGACCAGCGTCGGTTGCGACCTCGACGGCAACGTGATCCGACGCGAACCGTCGGGCGGTGACGCGTCCGTCGATCTCCACCTCCGTTGCAGGATCCGGCGCATCAGCCGCGCCTGAGGTCGCTGCCGAGGCCAACCGGACCGCGTCGGCGAGCAGGACGAGCCGGAGGGTGACGTCATCCTCGGCGCCGGGTGCCTGCGAGGCGTATCGACGCAGATCCAGGTCACCGAACGGGGTGCGGATCAGACCGTCGGGTCCGTGCTCGACCTCGAAGACCTGGTCGAGCCCGATGAATCGGGCGACGAACTCGTCGTTGGGTTCGCGCCACAAGCGGTCAGGCCGGTCGCGCTGGACCAGCCGGCCCGATCGCATGACCGCAACGTGGTCAGCGAAGGCGAGCGCTTCGTCCTGGTCGTGGGTCACGTACAGCACGGTCGTGCCCAGCGAGCGGAGCATGCCCGGAAGCTGCTCGAGCAGATGCTGGCGCAACGCACGATCCAGCGAGCCCAGCGGTTCGTCGAGCATCAGCAGGCCCGGTTCGGGCGCGATGGCGCGAGCCAGCGCGACACGCTGCTTCTCGCCACCGGAGAGTTCGGCGACGTCGCGGGACGCCGTGCCGTCGAGATCGACCAGCCCGAGCACCTCGTGGACACGCGCGTCGATGTCGGAGCGCGGCATCCGGCGCATCCGCAGGCCGAAGGCGACGTTCTCGGCGACGCTGCGATGGGGGAAGAGCACGTGGTCCTGGAACATCAGGCCGACGCCACGCTGGTCGGGTCGAAGCGCGGTGACGTCGCGTCCGCCGAGAAGGACACGCCCGGCAGCCGGGCGTTCCAGGCCGGCGATCGTGCGTAGCAGCGTGGACTTCCCGCAGCCGCTGGGTCCGAGCACCGCAAGGATCTCGCCCGCCTCGGCGTGCAGATCGAGCTCGTCGACGGCCCGCAACGCCCCGTAGCGCACGGTCAGCTCCTGCACCTCGACACGCGTTCCGGTGCTCGTCATCAGAATCGCCCGACCTGGCCGACGCGCAGCCGGTCGATCGTCATGATCGCCGCCGCGGTCACGGCCATGAGGATGGTCGACATCGCCATGGCCTGCCCGAAGTGGATGATGCCCGGCCGACCGAGCAACCTGAAGATCGCCACCGGCATCGTGGGCATCTGTGCCCGCGCGACGAACACCGTCGCGCCGAACTCACCCAGCGCCACCGCGAACGACAGGCCGGCGGCGACGGCGAGCGCACGCCCGACGATCGGCAGGTCGATCTCGCGCCACACGCGGCCGGGCGTGGCACCGAGCACCGCGGCGGCTTCACGCAGCCGCACATCGATCGATCGCAGCACCGGCAGCAGCGTGCGCACGACGAACGGGATCGCGATGAGCGCCTGCGCGATCGGCACCAGCCACAGCGAGCCCCGCAGATCGAGCGGTGGCCGGTTGAGTGCGATGAGGAATCCGAACCCGATGGTGACCGCGGACGTCCCGAGCGGCAGCATCAGCGCCCGGTCGACACCGCGTGCCAGCGGGTTGTCGCCGGTCGTGGCGGCGATCGACGCCAGCCCACCGACGATCAGTGCGATGACGGTCGCTGCGATGGCAAACAGCAGGGAGTTTCGTATGGCCTGCCACGGTGCGACTGCGAGCACGGTCTCGCGAACGCCGCTGAACAGGGTCCGGTAGTGGTCGAGCCCGTAGCCGTCGGCCACGGCGAAGGAACGCTCGGCGAGAACGATCAGGGGAGCGGCGAGCAGTGCTGCCATCACGAACAGGTTCACCGCGAGGAACGCGCGTTCACCGGTGCTCGCCGGACGACGCGGGCTGCTGTCTGCGCGGACCAGTGGTTGGCGTGTGGCGCGCCGTTGCAGACGCCCGTAGACGAGCAGCGAGGCGACGACCGCAGCCAACTGCAGCAACGCGAGGGTGGAGGCGAGCTGCAGGTCGAGCATCTGTGTGGTCGCACGGTGGATCTCGACCTCGATCGTCGCCCGTGCCGGCCCCCCGAGGATCAGCACCACACCGAACGACGTGAACGTGAACAGGAACACGATCGCTGCGGCCGAGGAGATCGCAGGCCGTAGCAGTGGCAGCGAGACCTCGCGGAACGCCTGCCAGCGCGAGGCGCCCATCACCCGGGCCGCGTCCTCGAGGCGTGGATCGAGATGCGACCACAGCCCTCCGACCGTGCGCACGACCACCGCGTAGTTGAAGAATACGTGTGCGATGAGGATCGCGGTGACCGTGCGTCGCAGGTCGATCGTCGGCGCCGCGTCACCGAGTAGCGCGACCAGGGCTCCGTTGAGGGGGCTGCGCGGACCCAGCAGCGCCAGGAAGGCCGATCCGACCACGACGGTCGGCAGCACGAACGGCACCGTGACCGCCGACTGGAGCATGCGCCTGCCCGCAAAGCGCATGCGTGCCAGGACGTAGGCGCCGGGCACGCCGGCGAGCAGCGTCAGCAGCGTCGACACGGCCGCCTGCCAGACGGTGAACCATGCGACGCGCAGCACAGACGGGTCCGCGACGGTGCGGGCGAGCGCGTTCGGATCGAACACCCCGTCGGGGCGCAGGCCCGTGAACACGATGCGGGTCACGGGCAGCACGAAGAACGCCGCCAGGAAGGCGACGGGAACGAGCAGCAGGAGGCCGGCGACCAGCGCCGGCCTCCTGCGCGCGGTCAACGCAGGACGGTCGTGGTCCACGACTCGATCCAGGCCTCACGGTTGTCGCCGATCTCGAACGGGTCGATTTCGAGCGGCGCGTCGGGAACGACTGCGTGCTCGGCGAAGACCTGCGGGAGCTCGGCGTCGTCGACGACGGGGAAGACGAACATCGTCAGCGGGATGTCCTGCTGGAACTCGGCGCTGAGCATGAAGTCGATCACCTGTTGCGCGGCCTGCTCGACCTCGGTGCCCTGCAGGATCCCGGCGAACTCGATCTGTCGGAAGCACGATGCTTCGATCACACCGGTCGGGGCATCGTCGGGCTGTGGGTCGGCGAACAGGACTTCGGCCGGCGGGCTCGACGCGTACGACACGACCAGCGGCCGCTCGCCGCCGCCGGCCCAGGTGAACTCGTCGTAGTAGGCCTCGGACCAGCCGTCGGTCACCACGACGTCGTTGGCGCGCAGCTGCTCCCAGAAGTCGAGGTAGCCGTCGACACCGAAACGTTCGACCGTGGCGAGAAGGAACGCGAGTCCGGGTGAGGACGTCGCCGGATTCTGCACGGCGAGCAGGCCCTCGTAGGCCGGGTCGGTCAGATCCTCGAGGTCGCTCGGGACGTCGAGCCCGGCGTCGTCGAACCAACCGATGTCGTAGTTGAGGCACACGTCGCCGACGTCGATCGGTGTGACGCGGTGCTCAGGGTCGAGCTGCAACGCAGGATCGACGACGTCGAGGCGTGGCGAGCGGTAGGGGATGAACAGGTCGGCTTCCAGGGTGCGTGACAGGAACGTGTTGTCGACCCCGAACAGCACGTCGCCCTGGGGGGCGTCCGCAGTCAGGATCGCCTGGTTGACGACGGTGCCCGCATCACCCATCGGCACGAAGTCGACGCTGATGCCGGTCTGTTGCTCGAAGGCGTCGACGACCTCGACGGAGATGTCGAACGAGTCGTGGGTGAGCACGGTGACCGTGTCGCCCGCGGTGTCGGCCGCGCCGGCATCCTCCTCTTCGGAGACGTCGGGAGCCGGTTCGTCGACCGCGGGATCGTCGTCTGCGGGCAAGGGCTGGTCGCCACATGCGGCCACGGCGATCATGGTCGCGAGTGCGAGAATGGTCGTACGCAATCTCATCAGGGTTCCTCCGTTGCGACGTCGGAGAGTTCGCCGGGTTGGACAGCCAGAAGCGTTCCTGCACGCAGGCGCACACCGCCGTAGGGCTGGGCGAACTCGTTACTGACACCCCGGGACGAGCCAGGAACCAGGTCTTCGTCTGCGAGTTGGAAGCGCAGTCCCCGCGTCGTCACCCCATGGACGGGTCCGAGCACGGGAATGAGGCTGACCAATTCGCCGGGCCGCCCGATGAGGACGGCTTCGTCGTGGACAACCGTCACGGTCGCTTCGCCGACGAGCGCGATGATGCGTGCGCTGGCATAGGCCGGTGAGGCGAGCACGATCAGATTGCCGAGAAGGTGGTCGAGCCGGCCCCCGTGGCCACCGACCATCGTGATGCGCGCCGGTTCGAACTCCATGGCCCGATCCAGCGCGATCTCGAGGTCTGTCCGGTCCTTCGCGGGCGGGTGGCGGTCGATCGACGCTCCCGCCCGCTGCGCCTCCTCGAGCGTCGACTCGTCGACCGAGTCGAGGTCGCCGACGACTTCGTCGACGACGAGGTCGAGGCCGGAGGCGAGGTGCAGGCCCGAATCGGCAGCGATCACCACCGCGTCGCTGGGCAGCGTGGTCACGCGCCGCAGATCGATGGGATCACCGCCGGTGAGCACGACGACGTCGTCGACCACACGTCCGGACAGTTCAGACCGGCGGTTGGTGGCCGGAGGAGACGGCATCGCGCACCTCCCTCCGCTGGCATTACCCAGCTCAGGTTCCACGGGTCGATGACGCTCGGACACGCTGCGAACGCGTTGTCCTGGTCACCCTCTCAGCCCGGCTGTCCCGAGCTCCCCGGGTGTTGTCTGTGTGTTGCACGGCACGCAGGTCGTGCCGCGCAACGAGGGTAGCGGGGCGTGCGTACCTTGTGGCTCTCGCCCGAGGTGGTGCTGCCACGTCACACGAGTCCGGCCGTCGAACCCGCTGGCGCGTCGTCGTCGCCGGCGTCGTCGTCGCCGTCGGCGTGCTCGCGCTCGTCGACTGGCTCCGACCTGACCCTCCCGACGGGTTCTATCAGCTGCCCGAGGGCGTGGCGTCGCTCGCCCCCGGCACGTTGCTTCGGATCGAATCGGTCGACGCGGCGCCGGCCGGTGCGGACGCATGGCGCATCCTGTACCGCTCGACCGATCACGCGGGCCAACCGGCAGCGGTCAGCGGGCTGCTGTTCGCGCCCCGTGATGCCGCCGGGGATCTGCCGCTGGTCGCCGTCGCGCACGGTTCCACAGGTATCGGCGTCGACTGCGCTCCGTCGCTGTCGTCGCGCCCCCTCGCGTCGATGCCGCCGGTCGAAGAGGCGCTCGCTGCCGGGTTCGCCGTGGTCGCCACCGACTACCTGGGACTGGGTATCGGCGAGGTCCATCCGTACATGGTCGGCGAGGCCTCCGCACACGCGGTCCTGGACTCGGTTCGCGCTGCACAGCAGGTGCTCGCCGTCGATGCGGACCGGGTGGCGTTGTGGGGCTACTCGCAGGGCGGCCACGCCGTGCTGTTCGCCGCCGAACATGCTGCGGTCTACGCACCTGAGATCGAACTGCGTGGTGTCGTGGCTCTCGCGCCCGCGATCGACCTCGACGGTGTCATCCGCGACGGCCACGGCACGGTGCTCGGCACCCTTCTGCTGGTGACCACGGCGGTGTCGTGGAGCGAGATCTACCCCGACCTCGACCTCGCCGACGTCGTCGACGACGCCTCGTTCGACGACGCACGCCAGATCGCCGGACGCTGCCTGGATCCGACGTCGCTGCCCGCCTCGGTGATCGACGCCATCGTGCTGCGCGACGCGTTGTCGCTTCCCGACGGCGACGCAACCCGCCGATGGTCGCACCACATCGCGTCCAACACCCCCCGTGCGCCCGCCGGTGTCGAGGTCCTGGTCGTGCACGGCGCCGACGACCGCGTCCTCGACGCCCAGGCCAGCCGCAGCTTCGTGGCCGAGGCCTGTACTGCGTCGGCGTCCGTCGAACTGTGGACCGTCGACGGAGCCGGGCACCTCACCCTGGTCAACCGTGTCAGCCCCGACGTCGTCGAATGGACCGGGCAGCGGTTCGCCGGCGTCGACGCTGCCGGGTGCGCTGCAGACGTCGATGAGGCTGCCGACCGCGACACCGATTCCGAACCGGAGCTGCCGGACGGCGTGAGCCATCGGCCTGCGTGGCTTGGCACACGTCCGCTCGAGCTGCGCGACGACGGGCTCGGTGTGCCCCAGCCGACCCCGCCCGAGCTGCAGGACCGTCGGTTCGTCACCGTCGCATCACTTCCGCCACCTGCCGACGGCCGTTTCTCCGCCACGAACGATCCGGTACCCGACGGTGTCGCCGAACGCTCGACGTGGCATCCGGGCTGCCCGGTCACCCTCGACGAGCTGCGCTACCTCACGGTCGTTTTCCACGGATTCGACGGGCGCGACCACACCGGCGAGCTGATCGTGCATCGCGACCACGCCGAGCAGATCGTCGAGGTCTTCGCGACGTTGCACGAGGCGCGCTTCCCGATCGAGCAGATGGGGATCGCGACGCCCGAGGATCTCGAAGCGCATCCGACCGGCGACGGCAACCTCACCAACGGGTTCGTGTGTCGCGACACGGTGTCGGGGCAGTCGTGGTCGGAGCACGCCTACGGGCGCGCGATCGACATCAATCCGTTCCACAACCCCTATGTGCGCGGCGACGTGGTCGTTCCCGAACTCGCAGCGTCGTATCTGGACCGCGACGATCACCGCCCCGGCATGATCCAGCCCGGTGACGAAGTCGTGCGCGCCTTCGCCGACATCGGGTGGCACTGGGGTGGCAATTGGCGCTCGGCGAAGGACTGGATGCATTTCTCTGCGACCGGCCGATGATCGACGACGGTGGGGAGCGCGAAACTCCCCACCGTCACGGCCGGCCGTGCGTGAAAGCCAGCCGTCGTCGTGGTCGTCGCGTCAGGTCTCGTTGACGATCAGGGCGGTGACCATGCCGAACATGCCCTCGTGCCGCTCCGCGTGGGTGAGGATGTGGCAGTGGAACGCCCAGGCGCCCGGGTCGGTCGCCTGGATGAGCACCGTGTAGCGCTCGCCGGGTGCGACGTTCACCGTGTCCTCCCAGCGCGGCTGCTCGAGGGCGAAGCCGTCCTTGGCGACCACGAGCTGCGGCATCTGGTGCAGATGCATCGGGTGGATCTGCAGGCCTTCGTTGTAGTAGTGCACGACGAACCAGTCGCCTTCGTCGACGACGATCGGTTCGGTCGCGGGCCAGCCCTTGCCGTTGATGGTCAGCCCGATCGTGCCGGCGTCGTTGAGCACCATCGGGATCTCGGCGACGATGTCGAGGTCCTCGGGAATGGTCTTGCCGCTGATGGTGCGGCCCGTCGGCAACGGGATGTCGTCGCCGAGTTGACCGATCAGGAACACGCCGAACATGCCGTTGGGCAGCTTCATCTGGCCGTGGTGGTGCGGGTGGTACATCCCGATCGCGGGTTCGTCAGCGTCGAACTCGTAGGTGTAGGTCTCACCTGAGAGAATGAGCGGTTGGGTCAGCGGCGCGACGCCGTCCTGGTCGTTGGGCACCCGCACGCCGTGCCAGTGCACGTCGGTGCCCATCGGCAGATGGTTCTCGACGTGGACACGCACACGGTCGCCGACGTCGACGTGGATCATCGGACCCGGGATCTGACCGTTGTATGCCCAGCCTTCGACGATCTTGCCCGGTTCGACCTCCCAGTCGATGATCTCGGCGACGAGCCGGAAGACCTTCGTGCCGTCGTCGAGGATCTCCTCGGGTTCGAGCAGCTGGTTTCCGATGCCTTCGGTCTCGGCCGGGAAAGCCAGGATCGACTGTTCCATCGCGGCGTCGAGGGCGTCCCAGTCCTCTTCGTGTGCCGTGTGATCGTGTGTCGTGTCATCCGCAACGGTCGTCGTGCCGTCACCGACGATGGTCAGCGTGCCGGTCATGCCGGCCGAGTCGTGGCCGGGAACCGTGCACAACAGCTCATAGATGCCGGGAGCGAGCCCCGCCAGTGACAGCTCGGCGGACTCGCCGCCACGCAGCATCGGGGTGGCGACGTCCGTTCCGACGACAGCGAGGTCGTGCTCGATCGAGCCCCGGTTCGTCACGACGAGCGTGCCGCCCTCGGCCACCTCGATCGACGACGGCATCACCGAGAATTCCTCGAGGTCGACGGCGACCTCAACGGGCGCGTCTGGTCCTGCCGCCACGTCGCCCGGTGCGGTCACCGGCCCGGTTGCGCCCGCGCTGGAGGCGACGATCAGCGCGCCCGCAGACAGCACCAACGCCATCGCGGCCGCGACACCCGTCGCGATCGCACCCATCGTTCGTTCCTCGGTCACCTTCGCGCCTTTCGTCGTCGTGGATTCCACGTCCGGCCCGTACCGCCGGGATCGAGGAGAACCCAAGCGGGCGTGACGGGTCGAAGCCAGGGCGGTCAGTCCCCGGTGTCAGGGACCTGCGGCCCCACATCGCAGGGATGGAACGCCCCGAGACGTCGTAGGACCTGGTGGTCAGTCCCGTCGACGCAGGCGGCGGCCCGAGATCTCGTCGGCGACGATGCGGATCCAGGTTCCCTCGGACGGGTCGTCGATCGCCCAGCTGTCGAGCTCGACTTCGTAGCGGGCAATGTCGTCGGTGTCGTCGATGAGCAACGCGCGCCCTCGGACGATGACGCTCCAGCCGGTACCGCGCGCCGGGTCGTAGTCGTCGAGTTCGAAGGCGACCGGTTCACCGACCACGGCCGCGTCGAGCTTGCCGCCGCTGAGGCTGCGCACGACGACGTTGGAGCCGTCGACGAGATGGTTCACCGGCACGACGTTGGGTTGCCCCGCCTCGAGATACGCCAGCCGACCGATCGGGCGGCTTCGCAGAAGCGCGAGGCACTGCGCGAGGCTGAGAACCTCGAGGCCGTGACGGTCAGTGGGGGCGGGGTCGCTCACGTCGTTGCTCCTCCGGGGCGGGATCACCAGGGAGCATCGCCGACGTGGGCGTCAGCCAACAGGGCCGCACGCCCCTGACGCGGCGGGCCGACGGCCAGGTGACGCATGGCGGAAGGGGCGGGACGCCCCCGCCGGGATCAGTCGCCTCGTTCGACCTGTGTGTAGAACACCGCGGCCTCCGTACGGCGCTGCATGCCGAGCTTGGCCAGCATGTTGGAGACGTAGTTCTTGACGGTCTTCTCCGCCAGGTGCATCTGCTCGGCGATCTGCCGGTTGGTGAGGCCCTGGGCGATGAATTCGAGGATGCGGCGCTCCTGCTCAGACAGCGACGCCAGGCGTGGGTCTTCCTCGTCGCCTTTGCGCAGGCGCTCCAGCACCTTGCCAGTGACGGCCGGGTCGAGCAGCGACTCGCCCTGGGCAACCCTGCGGATCGCGTCGAGCAGGCCTGCGGCGCGGACGTCCTTGAGCAGGTAGCCGGCGGCGCCGGCCATGATCGCATCGAACAACGCTTCGTCGTCGCCGAACGAGGTGAGCATCAGGCAGGCGATCTGCGGGTCGCGCGCACGGATCTCGCGGCAGACCTCGACCCCGTTGCCGTCGGGCAGGCGCACGTCGAGCACCGCGACGTCGGGCGGTTCCTTCGCGATGGCGGCGAGCGCCATGCCGGCGGTGCCGGCCTCACCGGACACTTCGAGATCGTCCTCTGCCTCGATGAGGTCGCGCAGACCGCGGCGCACCACCTCGTGGTCGTCGACGAGGAACACCCGCACCGCCACGTCTCCACCTCCGTCGTCACGCTGCCAGCGCACAGCATCCGTGCGTTCGGTGCCACACAGTAGGCTCTCCTGGCCCCAAACGCTGTGGAGGCTCCGCAACGTGGCACACCGTGGGCGGGAGCAGGGGGACGACCCCGCCGACGCACGCATGCAGCGTCTGCTCGACGCCGTGCTGCTTGTCGCCGGCGGCCTGGAGCTGCGCACGGTCCTCGAGCGCATCGTGGCGGCGGCCTGCACGCTCGTCGACGCGCGCTACGGCGCGCTCGGTGTGATCGACGACGACGGTCAGGGGCTTTCCGCGTTCGTCCACCACGGCATCGACGACGAGACGGCCTCGCGCATCGGTGCGTTGCCCTCCGGCCACGGCATCCTGGGCCTGCTGATCGACAACCCAGAGCCGCTGCGGCTCGACGAGTTGTCGCAGCACCCGGATTCGTACGGCTTCCCGTCCAACCATCCGCCGATGAACAGCTTCCTCGGCGTGCCGGTCCGCATCGGCGACCGGGTCTACGGCAACTTGTATCTCACCGAGAAGCGGGGGAGCGTCGGTTTCGACGACGCCGACGAACAACTGCTCGTCGCACTGGCCGCCGTGGCAGGTTCTGCGATCAGCAACGCCCGCCTGTACGACGATCTTCAGCAGCGCGACGCCTGGCGTGGCGCCGTCGTCGAACTCGCGCAGGCGGTCGTTGCCGGCACCCCGAGCGGGGCGCTTCATGAACTGATCGCAGGCCGGGCCGCGGCACTGGTCGAAGCAGACACAGCCCTCCTGCTCGGACCGTCACGGGCCGAAGACGACGAAGCTCAGTTGCGGGTGCTGGCCTCGATCGGCAACGACCCGCCCGAGGCCGGCACGTCGTGGCAGGGCACGGCTGCGCTCGCCGTCCTCGCATCAGGCCAGCCCGAGGAAGTCGCGCACAGTCCGGTGCTCGGCCTGCCTGCGCTGGCGATTCCGATCCGTGACGCCTCGGGTGTCGTCGCGGTGCTCGTCGTCGCACGTGCCACACCGTTCACCGGCGGCGAGCGCGAGCACCTGACCGCGTTCGGTGATCAGGTCAGTCTCGTCTGGGCGCACGAGCAGGCGCAGTCGGCCCTGCGACAGTTGTCCAAGGTCGAGGAACGCGAGCGGATCGGGCGTGACCTGCACGACACGGTCATCCAGCGCCTGTTCGCCACCGGCCTGTCGCTGCAGTCATGCATCCGCAGGCTCGACGACGTCCCGCAGGTCGCCGAACGTGTCGTAGCAGCGGTCGACGACATCGACGCGACGATCAAAGAGATCCGCTCGACCATTTTTGCGCTGCAGTCGGCTGAGGACAATGCCGGCGGTCTGCGCACGCGCCTGCTGCGGGTCGTGGACGAGCTGACCGTCATCCTCGATGCGACACCGCGCGTGCGTTTCGACGGGCCGTTGGACACCGTCGTCGACGACAGCGTCGCCGGCCATCTCGTGCCGGTGCTTCGTGAGGCGCTCACCAACGTCGCCAAGCACGCCCGGGCGCGCGTCGTCGAGGTCGAGGTGAGCGTCGTCAGCGACGTCGTGCGGCTGCGTGTCTCGGACGACGGGGTCGGCATCGACCCTGCAGATGTGGGACGCGGTGTGGGCACGGTGAGCTTGCGTGAGCGGGCAGAAGCGCTCGGTGGGCGCGCCGAAACGGCGCCGCGCCGCCCCGGTCCGGGCACCTACGTGCTCTGGGAGGTCCCGACGGGCTGACGCGCAAGGGCAGGCGGCCAGCGTGTTCGGCAGCGGTCCCCGGTCCCGCACGTGGCCCGGATCAGTGGATCGGCGCGAAGTCGTCGTCGAGGAGGGCTTCGGCTGACAGCCCGGCCGCAATGTCGGCGAGGAGACGTTCGGTGGTCCAACGTGCGACACGGTGCAACGCAACCGTGTCGAGCGCAGCACCGACCGCTCCACCGGGGGGCGCGTAGCGCCCGTCGAGCACCAGCGTGCATGCCCCGGGGCGGATGCGCCCGAGACCCAGCTCCCCGTCGAACGAGGGCAGCACCCGGTCGATCGCGCCCGGCTGGCCGTCGTCGAGCACCGGATCCCAGCGCATGGTGCGCCAGCGGGTCGACCCGGCCTGCCAGACGTCACCGACGGTGACGACCACGGCGCGTGAGAGCCCGGCGGCGTGGACGCGGATGCGCCAGGTGTCGACGCCTTCACGGCGCGCGTCGGGCAGCCAGCGTTGCGGATCGCCGGCGAACGCGCGCGCGAGCGCCTGTGCGTTGCCACTTGCCGGCAGGAACGCTTGAACGGAACGGGTCACAGCGGCGTGTCCGTATTCGGGGCCATCGGTCGCGACGTCCGGTCGGGACGTCGAGCTGTGAAGAAGCTACAGACCGGCGGCAGGCGACGATCAGGGCTCATGGTCCCCATTCGCGGGGAGGGACGTCCCGAGCCCGCTCAGCCGGTGTTGCGCAGGCCAGCGGCGATGCCGTTGGTCGCAGTCAGCATGGCACGCCGTAACCGTGCGGTCGCAGCGTCGTCCTCGTCGCTGTCACGCAGGCGGCGCAGCAGCGCGACCTGCAGCGCGTGCAGCGGTTCGAGGTAGGGCGCTCGAAGCCCCAGGATCGCCGCCAGCGTGGGGTCGTGGTCGAGGAGCCGGTCGCGTCCCATCACACGCAGCAGACCCGACACGGTGCGTTCGAACTCGCCGAGCAGCTTGGGCATGACCGCCTCGCGAACCTCGATGTCTGCGAGCTCGGCGTACGCCCCGGCGATACGCAGGTCGACCTTGGCCAGCGCCATCTCCATGTTCTGCAGGGTCACGTCGAGCAGCGGGGTCGACGACGCGAGTTCGGCCAGCTGTTCCCACCGTTGGTCGTCGCCGTCGGCCCAGCGGTGCAGTGCGGACCCGACGCCGAACCAGGCCGGCAGGTGCAGTCGGCACTGTGTCCAGGCGAACACCCACGGGATGGCGCGCAGGTCGCCGAGTCCGGCTCCGGGCGCGCGTCGTGCCGGACGCGAGGCGATGTTGAGGTCGCTGATGACCTCCAGCGGTGTCGCCTGATGCACGAAGGCCATCAGCGACGGATTGTCCTGGACGAAGTCCCGGTAGGCGTCGCCGGCCAGGCCGGAGAGCTCGTCGAGAACCTGTTCGGCCGATCGGGTCAGCGGCCGGGTGCGCTGCGGGCGCATCGTCGACACGACCGCGTGCACGACCTGTTCGAGGTGACGGTGTGCGAGCATCGGGTCGCGGTAGCGCGCGGCGATGACCTCGCCCTGCTCGGTGACTTTGAACCTCCCCAGCACCGACTCGGGTGGTTGCGCGCGGATGGCCGCGTTGGTCGGACCGCCACCGCGCCCGATGGACCCGCCGCGGCCGTGGAACAGGGTGAGGGTGACACCGTGTTCGTCGGCCACGCGGGCCAGGCGACGTTGTGCGCGCTGCAGCTGCCAGGTGGCGGTCAGATAGCCGCCGTCCTTGTTCGAGTCGCTGTAGCCGATCATGACCTGCTGGTGGTCGCCGCGCCGTGTCACGTGCGCGCGGTAGGCCGGGTTGGTCAGCAGGCGCTGGAGAATGTCCTCGGCGTGATCGAGGTCGTCGACCGTCTCGAACAGCGGCACGACGTCGAGGACGTCGGCGCAGCGCGCATCGTGTGCGAGGACGAGCACGGCCAGCACGTCGGACACCCGTCGCGTCATCGAGATGATGTAGGTGTCGATCGCGTCGGGCCCGATCCGCTCGTGTGCCCTCCGGATCGTGCGAAACGTGTGCACGGTCTCGTTGGTCGTCTCGGAGAAGTCCAGTCGGGAGGGGGTCAGCGGGCGGCGCAGCGACAGTTCATGGGTGAGGGTGTCGATGCGCCCCTGTTCGTCGAGGTCCGCCCACGCATCGTCGTAGCGCGAGAAGATCTCGCCGAGGGCGTCGTCGTGGACCTGGGCGTGCTGGCGGATGTCGAGGGTCGCCAGGTGGAACCCGAACACCTGCGCCTGCACCTGCAGGTCGCGCACCCGCCCGTCAGCCAGTCGTGCCCCGCCGGCCTGGCGCAGGCTGGCGCGCAGCACGGCGAGGTCGTCGACGAACTCGTGTGCGTGCATGTAGGCGCGTGGGTCGGGGCGAACGTCGGCGCGCCACGGACGATCGATGCGGCGCTCGGTGGCCAGCAACTGCTGATAGACCAGCGCGAGGAACTGCCGGTGTGGCTGGGCGGGATAGCGGGTCTCGAGTTCGCGTGCCGCGTCGGGATGCTGTTCGCGCAGCTCGCGGTAACGGGCGAGCAACGCATCGCTGGCGCCGCGTCGCTCGCCGACCGAAAGGTGCGCATGCATCGCGTCGATGCTGCGGCGAAGCAACCGCAGCGCCAGTCGCTGATGTTCACGCAGCGTCGCTTCGGTCACCGCCGCGGTGACGTTGGGGTTGCCGTCACGGTCACCACCGATCCACGAACCGAAGCGCAGGAAACGGCCCGCACGTTGCAGGGTGGCCTCGTCGGCGTCGGCGAAGGTGTCGGTGACCGCCGTGCGCAGCTCGCGATACAGCGTCGGGACGAGGTCGAAGAGTACGGCGTCAATGAAGTAGATGCCGTTGCGCACCTCGTCGATGACCCCTGGGGGGGTCGGACGCGTCTCCTCGGACAGCCACAACGACGCGATCTCCTCGGCGAGCGACGCTTCGAGCGTGCTGCGTGTCTCGGGTGCGAGCATCTCGAGATCGAGCCGGCGCAGCGTGGCGGCGACACGTGCGAGTTTGGTCAGCGTGGTGCGCCGCTTGGACTCGGTGGGATGGGCCGTGAACACCGGGCGCACCGAGAGCGCGTCGAGAATCTCGCCGAGACGGTCGACGTCGATGCCGTCGTCGCGCAGGTCCTCGAACGCTTGGCGGATCGTCTCGCCGAAGACCTCGCCGGCCTCGGCGGCCTCCTGCCGTTCGCTCACGAGCTGGCGCACGATCGCCTGATCTTCGGCGAGGTTGATCAGGTGGAACCAGGCGGCGAACGCGTTGACGAGGACTTCCGCATCGTCGACGTCGATGTCGGCGAGCAACTGCCCGAGTTCGCCCAGTGCGGCCCCGTCACCGTCGTGGTGGGCGACGGCCAGCCGTCGCACGCGCTCGACGAGGTCGAGATGCGCACCGCCCTCGATCTCGCCGATGGTCGCCCCGAGCAGATCGCCGAGCAGCCGCACCTGTGCGGCCGTCGCCTCGTGGTGCAACATCGCCGCCTCCGCGTTGCGTCGTCGTGTCCGTTGTGGGTAGGCACCCGCGGCCGGGTGTGCGCTGGCCGTGCAACGGTGTGCGCTCATCCCGCTCGACGGTCGGCGTTCGAGCGATCCGGCGAGGCGAGTGAACCGTTCGGGGTCGCACGTGCGTCCACCATCGAGGACCATAACGCCGCCGAACGAACCTCGGCGAAACTGATGACGAGAACCGACGCATGTCGCAGGTGAACGCCACCGGACAGGTCGAGCTGGTGCGCCGGGTCGCCGTCGGCGACGAAGGCGCGATCGCTGCGCTCTACGACGTGTATGCCGGGCCGCTGTACGGCTTCGGCCTGCGACGGCTGGGTGACGCGCAACTCGCGGAACAGCTGGTCCAGGACGTGCTGACCCGGCTGTGGCGTGACGCCGCCCGCTACGACGTGCAGCGGGGCAGCGTGCGCACGTGGGTGTTCGCGATCGCGCGCGCCGTCGTCGTCGATCTGCAGCGGCGGCGTCCCCGGGCGGTGCCGACCGACGAGGTGCCCGACGACGAGGTTGGCGACGACGAACTCGACCAGCTTCTGGATTCCGAGCTCGTGCGCGCCGCACTCGACCGTTTGTCCCACGAACACCGCGAAGTGCTGGAACTCGGCTACTACGCCGGGCTGGCCCAGTCCGAAGTGGCGCTGCGCCTGGGGCTTCCCGTCGGCACCGTCAAATCACGCACCTATTACGCGCTGCGTGCGTTCCGTCTCGCCTGCGATGAGCTGGGGGTGACGCCATGACGCGCATCACCTGTGAACACGACGTGCATGCCATTGCGGCCCTGGTGCTCGGTGGCCTGGACGCCGACGAGGCGACGAAGGTGCGCGCCCAGGTCGAAGGGTGCGAAAACTGCCGTCGTGAACACGACGAGATCGCCGGCTTGCCCCGTCTGCTCGAACGTGCCCGCAGCGAGGTGACGCCGGTGCCAATGCGGGTGCGTGACCGCGTCCTGACCGCCTCGGTGCGAAGGCGCGAACGGCGACGCTGGATCGCCCTGACCGTGGCGGCGAGCCTGGCCGTCGGTGCCGCCGGTGTCGCCGTCGGCCGTCAACTCGCGCCCGCTCCCGCAGCGACGATGGCGCTCGAAGCCGGCGAGGAGTTCATCGCCGAGGGTTCGGCGACGTTTCGGGGCGACAACGGGACCGTCGTCGTGCACCTGATCGCCGAGGGCCTCGGCCCGCTGTCCGAACCCGCCGCCTACGAGGCGTGGCTGTACCGCACCGACGGCCGCATCGTCAGCATCGGACAGCTCGACATCGGCGACGACGGCGTGGTCGACGTCGAACTGCAGACCTACGGGTCGCTCGACGATTTCGCATTGTTCTGGGTCACCGCCGAGCCCGACCGGCGCGACCCGGCGCACGAAGGTCCCACCGTGTTGCGCTCAAGCGTTCCGCGCCTGGGACCCGACGGTGGACGAGACGACGGCTGGGACGGCGAACCCGCCGCCAGCCGCGACGTGACCGGGTCAACGGATCCGGCCATGGGCTGAAGCGAGCTGCAGATGACGAACCGGAGGACACCATGAGGTCGACAACGAAACCAGTGAGATACCGCAGGGCCGTCGCGCTGGCGGCGCTGCTTGCGCTGGTCGTCGCAGCCTGCGGGACCGACGCCGATCCGGTCGAGCCGGACGACGCGCCCGACGAAGCTCCCGACGAGGCTGCCGACGCCCCCGATGAGCCCGCCGACGAGCCGGACGCCGGCGCGGTTACCGTCGCGCTCGGCAGCACCGAACACGGCGAGGTGCTGGTCGACGGCGACGGCATGACGCTGTACGTGTTCGACCCTGACGATCAGGGCCCGAGCACCTGCTACGACGAGTGCGCTGATGCGTGGCCGCCGCTGGTTGCCGATGACGCAGCACAGGCCGGCGACGGCGTCGATGCAGGATTGCTGGGCACCGTCGAGCGTGACGACGGCAGCACACAGATCACCTACGACGGCTGGCCGCTGTACTACTGGGCCTCCGACACCTCGCCCGGCGACGCCACCGGTCAGGGCGTGCAGGACGTGTGGTGGGTCATCGAAGCTGACGCGACCGTCCTTCGCGGCGGCGACGACGCAGGCGACGACGACACCGGCAGCTCCGGCAACGGCGCCGCCTACTGACCCGGCCGTGACGTGGCGACCCCGTCCCGCTGGGAGCGGGGCCGCCACGTTGCCGTGCTCAGCGACAGGATCAGCAGCGTCGGAGCAGGGCGAATAGCGTCACCGCGATGCTTGTTCTCCACTTCGACTACGTCGTTCTGCCGGCCGCTGTGGCGGTGCTGCGCCTCGATGCGCTGGCGACCCGAACCGGCGGTCTGGTGCAGGTGCGCGGCATCGACGTCGTCCCGCTCCACCACGCGGTTGCCGTCACACCCGACCAGACCGATGGCCTTGCGAGCCACGGGAGCGCCGCAGCCGCCGTGGGGATTCACGCACGCCGCCCGTCGTTGCGACCCGCGACCTTCGCCGCCCACCTGATCGGAGAGCACGCCGACGCAGGTGGCGTCGGAGCGCCCTGGCGGGCCGCTGCGATCCGCGCCTACTGGGAGCATGACGCCGACCTGGGTGACCCCACGGTGCTCACCGAGCTGGCAGGAAGTG
>JBJHAX010000033.1:0-22866 GCA_050480705.1 Nitriliruptoraceae bacterium | reverse complement strand
CGTCGCTGTCGCGATCGGCCCATCGATCCGTGGGTGCTGCTATGAGCTGCCCGCCGAGATCGTGCGCGATGTCGCGATCGACCACCCCGAGATCGTCGGCCGCACGACGTGGGGCACGCCTTCGATCGACATCGCCGCAGGGGTCACGAACCGCGTGCGTGCACGCGGGGTCGGCACGCTCGTGGACCGCGCCTCGTGCACCTACTGCGACCCCGACCAGCGATGGTTCAGCCATCGGCGTGACGCTGAGACGGGACGCTTCGCTGGAGTCGTCGTGTTGCAGCAAGGCGCATGATGGCCCTCGATGAAGCGTGGCAGGCCGCCTTCGCCACGCGCCTGCACGAGGTACGACGGCGCATCGAGCGTGCGGCCCGCAGTGTCGGCCGCGAACCGGACGACGTCCTGCTCATCGGTGTGACCAAGACGCACCCGACTGCCGTCGCACGACACGCCGTTGACGCGGGCGTGACCGACCTCGGCGAGAACCGCGTGCAGGAACTCGTCGTCAAACGACGCGAGGTCCCTGCTCGGTGGCATTTCATCGGCCGCCTGCAGCGCAACAAGGTCCGGGAGGTGACCGACGGCGCGACACTCGTCCACAGCATCGATCGGCAGGCGCTCGTCGATGCTGTGGCGCGCAGAGCAGGCGACAGCGGTGTGCGCCAGCCGATCCTGGTCCAGGTCAACGTCGGCGACGACCCGGCCAAGGGAGGGTGTCCGGTTCATCGCGTACACGAACTCGTCGCCTACGCTCACGCTCAACCCAACCTGCGGGTGGAGGGTCTGATGACCATGCCACCGTTGGCGCCGCCCGGCGCCGATGACGTCACGGCTGCGTACTTCGCGACGCTGCGACAGCTGCGCGACGAACTGGTCTCGGAACACCCTGATGTACGACACCTTTCGATGGGCATGTCGGCCGACCTCGAGCTCGCTGTCGAGAACGGCGCCACGATGGTGCGTGTCGGCACGGCATTGTTCGGACCACGCGCGACCCGACCCGCAGGCACGACAAAGGACACAGGATGAGCGGAGGCGTGCTGCACAAGACGCTCGTCTATCTCGGGCTGAAGGACGAACCAGATCTCGGCTACGACGACTTCAGCGTCGATGAACCCACGGAACCTGGGCGCCGTCAGGGACGCCAGGTGCGTCGGCGAGCGTCCTTCGAGTCCGGCGATGTGGAGGAGACCCCGGTGCGTGACCATGACGACCAGGTGGCCGGAAACGTCCGGTCCCTGCCGACCGGTGACGTGCAGATCGTGCGCCCGGGTCCGACGCCGGCGCCGGCGACCGCGCCGCTGCGCACCCCGGTCGTCGAAATCCTCGTTTTCGATGACGTCGAAGCGGTCGGCGCCCGTTATCGGACCGGCCAGCCGGTGCTGTTCGATGTGGCGAAAGCCGAAGCTGCGATCGGCCGTCGGGTTCTCGATTTCGTCTCCGGGCTGACCTACATCTCGCGCGGTCGGCTGGCGAAAGTCGCCGAGCGGGCATTCCTCCTGGTGCCTGAGGGCATGGAGCTGCCGGCCGAGGAGCGCGACCGTCTTGAAGGGCTCGGCTATCGGCTGGCCTCGGAGAGCGAGGCGTGACCGGAGGCGTCGTCTGTCTCCTTCTGCAGGTCTACTGGTTCATTTTGTTGCTGCACGTCATCTTCTCCTGGGTTCCGCGCCCGCCCGAACCGCTGCTGCCGTTCGTGCGTGGGGTCCGTCGCATCGTCGAACCCGCCGCCACGCCTCTTCGGCGGGTGATCCCGCCGCTGCGACTCGGAGGGGTCGGGCTGGACCTGTCGATCCTCGTGCTGTTCTTCGGCGTCATCGTGCTGCAACGGATCGTCTGCCCCCTCGGGTTGTAGGCTTCGACGCGAGGCCAGGACGATCATGCCGCTCTCCGCAAAGGACATCGACGAGCTCGAACTGAGCACGTCGTTGCGCGGGTACGACACCGACGAGGTGGATGATCTCCTCGATCGTGTCGCCGCACAGATTCATCGCACCGAGCGCGAACTCGGTGACCTGCGCACACGCCTGCACGAACGTGACGAACGGCTCACCGACGCTCAGGCCACCATCGAGCAGCTGCGTGCGGGCATCGCCCAGGCACAGCAGGCTGCCGAGACGGCACGGTCGGACGCCGAAGCGCTGCGCGTCGAGGTCGAGCAGCTGCGCAATCGGGTCGAAACCGACGAAGTGGCCTTCGCGCGACGCCTCGAGGAACAGCTCGCCGGTGTGCGCGAGGAGGCCGATCGTCGCCTGGTGGAAGCCCAGGCGCGCGTCGAAGCGGCCGAGGCGCGGGCCGCCGACACCGAACCCGAACTCGATCGGCGGCTCGGCGAGGTCCACGCCGATCTGGAACGCCGGATGGACGAGCTGCGCCAGGACGCCGAGCAACGCATCGGTGAAGCATGGGCATCCGTCGACGTTGAACGTGCTGAGCTGCAGCGCGAGCGTCAGCGCCTGCACGAGGAATTCGACGCGTTGCGTCGTGTGGCCGCCACGATGCACCAGACCCTGCGTTCGCACGTCGACGACCAGTCCGGGCGTCTCGACGAGGTGGCCGAACACCTGTCCGCGATCGAAGCGGCGATCGATCCCGGCAACGCGTCTTCACGCGAGGCACCGCCGGACCGGTCGGAACGCGACGTCGAACCTGAGATTCACGACGCCGGCCATCTGCAGGTGCGGGTCTATCCCGACGTCGACGAACCGTCTTGAGCGTCATCGGCAGTGGGCGAGTGCGTGCCCGGTGTCGTCGCACCTGAGGTCCCGACCGCACGAAGCGCACCCAGACGTGCCGCACGTTCCAACGGGTGGTCCCTGTAGCCGTAGCGTGCCGCAAGGAACGCGTACAGCGGTACGAACAACAATCCGAGCCGCTCAACCTGGCGGACATGCACCACCTCGTGCGCGAGCAGGGCCGCCGAGGTGTCGGGGCGGGTCGAGATGACGACCTGACCGATCGTGTTCGCCTGTGCGCCCACCAGTCGCAGGGCGATGCCGGAGAGTCCGCGGGCGCGCTCGGCGAGGAAGCAGCCGTGCTCGGGGCGCCACACCGGTGGTGCTCCCGCGGCCGCCGCAACGATGAATCCGAGGCCGGTCAGCGGAGCTGCCCACAGACGTACGAGCGCTTGTCCGAGCGCCGAGGTGGGCCGTTGAGGCACCCACGCTGCCAAACGAGCGGCCAGAGGCCCGTAGGCGGCACCTGCCGGAAGCTGCGCAGCGGCGGACGCGCGTGGTAGACGGCCGCGTGCAACGTCGACCGATTCACGCCACTGGCGCATCACGCCGATCAGGCCGGCGAGCGCCGTTGCGCTGACCAGCAGGCGGACCAGTCGGCGCATCACGACACGATCTCCGCGTCAGCGTGACCGAGCTCACCGAGGGCGATCGTCGCTGGCCCCGCGCTGTCGGCGACCTTGATCGTCGTGGCGAGCACGTCACGTGCGACGACATCGAGCTGTCCAGCGTCACGCAGTTCATCGCCGAGCGAAGCGGGCGTGAACGCGAGCGTCAGCTCGATCCGTGCATCGAGGGCGAGCCCCGCCTCCTTGCGGCGGTCGTTGACCGCGCGGACGAGTTCGCGTGCGGCGCCTTCGAGCTCGAGATCGCGGTCGACGGTCGTGTCCAGAGCGAACGAGGTCGTCCCGTCCGTCGCAACGGCCCATCCTGTCCGCGGCGAGGTCACGACCTCGACCATGTCGGCCGACACCGCCACCGTCCTGCCGTCATCGAGGACGAGCTGTACCGAACCGACGTCTGCGAGCTGGGCAGCGATACCTGCGGCGTCGGCTGACTCCACGGCGCTGATCGCCGCGGCGACCGCGGGGGCGTCGGAGGCGAACACCGGGCCGAGCGCGCGGAACATCGGCTTGAGGCGGTGATCGACGAGATCACCGGTGGTCTCCGTGAGCTCGACCTCGCGCACGTTGAGTTCGTCCGCGATCTCGTCGAGAAGCGGCAGCAGCCCGTCGCGTGCATCGCCGGGAACGCTGACCAGCGCCCGTGCGAGCGGCTGGCGTGTGCGCAGCCCGCTGTCGTTTCGTGCTTGGCGGCCGAGTTCGACGACGTGGCGCGCAGTGCGCATCGCTGCTCGCAGTGACTCGTCGCGCCACGTGTCAGGAGCGGCGGGGAAATCCGTCAGATGAACCGACGAGGGGACCTGTGCGCCGGGAACGACGAGCAGGTCGTGCCAGATCCGGTCGGCGACGAACGGCACGAACGGTGCGAGCAGGCCGGCGAGCGTGGTCAGGCAGGTGTGCAGGGTGTGGTACGCGGCGCGCTTGTCGTCCGGGTCGTCCTCGACCGACTTCCAGAAGCGGCGGCGGCTGCGACGCACGTACCAGTTCGACAGGTCGTCGACGAACCGCTCCAGCCGCCGTGTCGCCGTCGAGACGTCGTAGCCGTCGAGTGCGGTGTCGACCGTGTCGACCACGTCGGCGAGTTCCGCGAGCACCCACCGGTCAGCGACGGGACGCTCGGGCACCGGCGGCGGCGTGCTGGACAGGTCGAAACCGTCGATCGCCGCGTAGGTGAGCAGGAAGACGTGGGTGTTCCACAGGGTGAGCAGGAATCGGCGCACGACGTCGTCGACGACCTGGTGGCCGACCCGCCGGCTGACCCACGGATTGCCCTCGGCGAACATCAGCCACCGCAGTGCGTCCGCGCCGTGCCGGCCGATGAGTTCCCACGGGTCGAGGACGTTGCCCGCCGACTTCGACATCTTGCGCCCGTCCTCGTCCACGATGTGGCCGAGGCACAGGCAGGTCTTGTAGGAACTGTCGCCGAACAGCAGCGTCGACTCCGCGAGCAACGTGTAGAACCATCCGCGGGTCTGGTCGATCGCTTCGCAGATGTAATCGGCGGGGTAGTGGCGCGCGAATTCCTCGGTTCCACGGTGCGGGTAGCCCCACTGCGCGAACGGCATGCCCCCTGAATCGAACCAGGCGTCAGCGACGTCCTCGACACGTGTCAAGGTCCCGGCCTCGCACGACGGGCAGGGCCAGGACACCTCGTCGACCCAAGGGCGGTGCGGGTCGAGATCGTGGTGGTCCTGTCCGCTGCGTTCCGACAACTCCCGGCGTGACCCGACGACCTCGACGTGATCGCAGCTCTCGCACGTCCAGAAGGGAAGCGGCGTGCCCCAGTACCGGTCGCGCGACAGCGCCCAGTCGACGTTGTTCTCCAGCCAGTTGCCGAACCTGCCGTCACGGATGTGCTCGGGGTGCCAATCGATGCCGGCATTGTTCTCGAGCAGCTGGTCTCGGACCGCGGTCGTACGGATGTACCAGGAGGGTTTGGCCCAGTAGATCAGGGGCCGGTCGCATCGCCAGCAGAACGGGTAGGTGTGCTCGTAGTCGCGTGCGACGATCAGCAGGCCGCGGGAGGAAAGATCCTCCACGATGCCCGGGTCCGCGTCCTTGACGAATTCGCCCTGCCACGGACCGGTGGTGAACCTGCCTTCTGCGTCGACGGGGTTGACCGTGGGTAGCCCTTCGCGCCGGCCGATCGCCTGGTCGTCGGCGCCGAACGCCGGCGCGAGATGGACGATGCCGGATCCTTCGTCGACGGTGACGAAGTCGGCCTGGGTGACGCGGTGCAGCGCAGGTGACGCGTCGGCGGACACGAAATCGAACGGCGGGGTGTAGCCCCAACCAACGAGATCGGCACCGGTGAACGTGTCGACCACGTCGACGTCGTCACCGAGCAGTCCGGTGGCCAGATCCTCGGCGATGACCAG
This sequence comes from Nitriliruptoraceae bacterium, assembly GCA_050480705.1. GTDB lineage: Bacteria > Actinomycetota > Nitriliruptoria > Nitriliruptorales > Nitriliruptoraceae > JBJHAX01. Next base: position 17,133 of record JBJHAX010000033.1, on the reverse strand, counting down.
AGTCTCGTCGGAGCGCCCAAAAGCGGAGGTGCGCACGACGGCGTAGCTGAGTTCCGCACCCACGGCGCAGGCGACGTTGGAGGGCAAGGTCCACGGTGTCGTCGTCCAGACCACCAGCGCTGCGCCGCGTTCGGCGAGTGGACCGTCGACGATCGGGAAGCGCACGAACACCGACGGGTCGGTCGTGTCCCGATAGCCGAGCGCCACTTCGGCGTCGGACAGCCCGGTGCCACAGCGCGCGCAGTACGGCGTGACCCTGAAGTCGCGGAAGATCAGGTCACGCTCCCAGAGCTGCTGCAACGCCCACCACAGGCTGTCGATGTACTCGGGGTCCATGGTGCGGTACGGATCGTCGGTGTCGATCCAGAATCCGATTCGTTCGGTGAGCTCCTCGAACGCACCGACGTATCGCTGCACCGACTCGCGGCAGCGTGCGTTGAATTCCTCGATGCCGTAGGCCTCGATGTCGGCCTTTGAGTCGAGGCCGAGTTCGCGCTCGACCTCGAGTTCCACCGGCAGGCCGTGGCAGTCCCACCCGGCCTTGCGGTGGACCGACATGCCCTTCATCGTCCGATAGCGCGGGAAGATGTCCTTGAAGACCCGCGCTTCGACGTGATGGGCGCCCGGTTTGCCGTTGGCCGTCGGCGGTCCTTCGTAGAAGCTCCAGACGGGCGCGTCGGCGCGCTGACGGACGCTGGCGGCGAAGACGTCGTCGCGCCGCCACCTGTCGAGGATCTCTTCCTCGATCGCGGGAAGGTCCGGCCGCTGCGGTGGCACCTGCCAGGGTGAGGGGGTCGGTTGCGTCTCGGCGCGTGACACGGTCGGCGTCGTCCTGGTCGTGGGGTCGGGTGGCCCGACGGGCCGCGTGGAGCATGCGTACGCTCGCAGGGCCACGCCGCATGCGGCGTGAGTCTACGCCGGGCCGTGCCGCGTGTGGACCCGGCAGGTGTCGTGATGTTCGCGCATCCGGTCTGCTACCTTTCGCCGCCATGCCTCCCCGGAAGACTCCCACCAAGACCCAGATGCGGGCGATCCGCTCCTCGTTGCTCGAGGAGCGCGAACAGCTGCTCGAGCAGGTCGCGGAGCTCGATGCCGAGGCCGACGTCAAGAACTGGCGCGACGCCGGGTTCGACGACGACCCGGCCGACAGCGGTTCGGCCAGCTTCGAACGTGAGACGGCACAGTCGCTGTCGAACCACGCCCGCGGGCTGCTCGAACAGATCGACGACGCGGTCCGCCGTATCGATGCCGGAACCTACGGTCGCTGCGAGCGGTGCGACGAACCGATCGAGATGGAGCGTCTCGAAGCGATCCCGTACGCCACGTTGTGCTTGGCGTGCAAACGCCGGGACGAGACGGGACGCTGAGCAGAGAGCGTGCACCTCGCCACGCCGGGCCGGTGATCGTCGGCCTTGCTGCGACCGCGCTGGTGGCCGCCCTCGACCAGATCGTCAAGGCGTACGTCGAGTCGGTGCTCGAACCAGGCGAGTTCGTTTCGTTGTTCGGTCCGCACATCGGCTGGCAACTGGTCTACAACCCTGGTGGCGCGTTCGGCCTGCCCGCCCCGTCGTGGGTGTTCCTGTTGGTCACAGCCGTCGTGGTCGTGGTGGTGGCCAGTGCGCTGACTCGTGCCCCCAGCCGATTGCAGGCGCTGGCGTTCGGCATGCTGCTCGGCGGTGCGTTGGGCAACGTCGTCGACCGCCTCCTGCGGCCCACCGCAACGGGGCAGTGGGTGGTCGGTGACGGCGAGGTCGTCGATTTCGTGGCCTGGGGAGCGTTTCCGCGATTCAACGTCGCGGATGCGGCGATCACCGTGGGGTTCGTGCTGCTGCTGGTGGCGCTGTGGCGTGACGATCGATCCGGCGAGCCGAGTCAAGCTCCCGCCGAGGGTGACCACGGGCAGCATCCACGACCCGGGGACACATGAGCGGCGACACGGCTCGCTTCCTTGCGACCGACGAGGACGCAGGGCGACGTGTCGACCGGGTGGTGGCCGAACGGCTCGGGATGAGTCGTGCAGCGGCCCGCGGGCTGATCGATGCGGGTGGGGTGACGGTCGACGACCGGCCGACGAAGCCTGCGTATGCCCTCAAGCGCGGGGATCACGTCGAGGTCGCTGCCGCCCGTGCCGCTGGCCGCGTGGATCCCCCGGACGCTCCACCGGTGCGGTATCAGGACGACGACCTGCTCGTCATCGCAAAGCCGCCTGGACTGGTCGTGCACGAAGGGACCGGCCACCGCGGCGACACGTTGGTTGACGCCCTCGTCGCTGCGGGGCTCGAACCGTCCGGAGGCGACGACCCGTCACGGCCCGGGATCGTCCACCGACTCGACCGCGACACGTCAGGCCTCATGGTCGTCACCCGCTCGCAGCGCGCCTACGAGACGATGGTCGCCCACCTGCGCGATCGCAAGGTGGAACGGCGCTACATCGCGCTGGTCGAGGGACTGCCAGCCGCGGAGCACGCACGCATCGAAGGAGCCATCGGGCGAGATCCCCATGACCGCACCCGCTTTGCGGTGACGAGTGACGGCAAGCAGGCCACCACCCACTGGCGGCGCCTGGCCGCCGGTCGCGTCGTGATCGACGGACGCGAGGTGCCGGTCACGCAGCTGGCATGCCGGCTGGCCACCGGCCGCACGCACCAGATCAGGGTGCACTTGTCCGCAGCGGGACATCCGGTGGTCGCCGACCGGCTGTACGGGGCGAGCCGACAGGTCGCCACCGTCCTCGGGTTGCCTCGTCAGGCGTTGCACGCAGTGGCCGTGGCCTTCGACCATCCGGTCACGGGCCACCGGCTCGAGTTCCACGAGCCACTGCCCGCCGACCTCGCCGATGCGTGTGCGCGAGCGGGTCTGCCGCCCCACGCCAGCGACGACGATTTCTGGCCAGTGGACGTCGACTGACGGGTGCTGTCGGATCGTGGTACGGATGCAGGCGTCCGCGTCACGCGCGTGGGACGTGTGTGACCGCGCGCTCGCCACTCGTGCTGCCGGGGGTCACGTGCTCGCATGGTCGTGCTGGTATGGTCGGGATCGAACGACAGGCATGTGGTTTCTTCCCCGACCACCTGCCGGTGCACGTCGCCGTGCATGTCGCCGAGCCTGGCCTGGGGAGTGACGCCACCGTGACACGGGAGCACGACGCGAGCTTCGCGCACCTGCACGTCCACACCGAGTATTCGATGCTCGACGGGGCATCACGCATCGATGATCTGCTCGACAAGGTCGCGCGCGATGGGCAGCCCGCTGCCGCGATCACCGACCACGGCGTGCTGTTCGGCCTCGTCGAGTTCTTCCGCGCAGCAGAGGCCCGGGGTGTGCGACCGATCCTGGGGTCCGAGCTGTATCAGGCGGTGGGTTCGCGCCGGGAGCAGCGCCTCGGCGGGGCGGACGGTAGTCAGCGCTACTTCCATCTCACGGCGCTGGCTGCCGACGACACCGGCTACCGGAACCTGATCGAACTGTCGACCAAGGCCTTTCTCGAGGGCTACTGGTACAAGCCACGGGTCGATCTGGAGCTGCTCGACCAACACAGCGACGGCATGATCGTGTTGTCGGGATGCCTGGGATCGCAGGTCAACCAGGCGCTTCTCGCCGGCGACGTCGCCGCGGCACGCGACGTCCTCGGCACCTTCCGCGACATCTACAGCCCCGAGCGCTTCTTCGTCGAGTTGATGGACCACGGTGTCGAAGAGCAGCGCAAGGTGTGGCCCGAACTCGAGCGGCTCGCCAGTGAACTCGGTCTTCGCACCGTCATCACCAACGACTCCCACTACACCGAGGCGGAGGACGCTGAGGCCCACGATGCCCTGTTGTGCATCCAGACCGGCTCGCGGATCAGCGACACCGATCGCATGCGGTTCAGCGGGCCCGAGTACTACGTCGCGACTGCGGCGCAGATGCGCCAGCGTTTCCCGGATCACGCCCACGCCCTGGACGCCACGCTCGACATCGCCGAGATGTGCGATGCGACGATCCGTTTTGGCCTGGACCTGCTCCCGGAGTTTCCCTGCCCGGACGGGATGGACGAGGCCACCTACCTGCGACACAAGGTGCTCGAAGGTGCGCGCCGCCGCTACGGAGACCCTGTCCCCGAGACGGTCGCCCAACGGGTCGAGTACGAACTGTCGGTCATCGAGCAGATGGGTTTCCCGGCCTACTTCCTGATCGTGGCCGACCTGTGCGAGTACGCGCGGCGTGCCGGCATCCGTGTCGGACCGGGGCGCGGCTCCGCCGGAGGGTCCGTCGTCGCGTACTGCGCCGACATCACCAGAGTGGACCCGATCAAGCACGGGTTGATCTTCGAACGTTTCCTCAACCCGGCGCGCCAACAGATGCCCGACATCGACATCGACTTCGACGATCGGCGGCGCGGCGAGATGATCCGGTACGCCGCCGAGCGCTACGGCAACGAACACGTCGCGCAGATCGTCACCTTCGGGACCATCAAGGCGAAGTCAGCCATCCGTGACGCGGCACGGGTGCTCGATGAGCCGTTCAAGGTCGGCGACACGCTCACGAAGATGATGCCGCCCGCTGTCCAGGGACGCGAGTCGACCCTGGCCGAGGCCTACACGAAGTCGACCGAGTTGTCCCAGGCGCGCGAGGACCCGACCTACCGCCGCGTGCTCGACACCGCGGAGCGCCTCGAAGGGCTCAAACGGCACCACGGCATCCACGCGGCGGCCGTCATCATCGGCGCGCGACCGCTGACCGAGACGATCCCGCTGCTTCGCACCGACAACGGCGAAATCGTCACCCAGTACGAGATGCAGGGTGCGGAAGCCATCGGCCTGCTGAAGATGGACTTCCTCGGGCTGCGCACGCTGACCGTGGTCTCCGACGCCGAACGACACGTCGCACGCAACCGGGGCGTCGACATCGACCTCGACGATGCCGAGCTGCTCGGCGACATGGACGACCCGGCGACCTACGAAATGCTGTCCACCGGCTACACGCTGGGGGTGTTCCAACTCGACTCGGCGGGCATGCAGACGCTCGTGCGTCGCCTGCGCCCGACACGCTTCGAGGACATCTCGGCGCTGCTCGCTCTCTATCGCCCGGGGCCCCTCGGCGAATCGATGCATCTGAGCTTCGCGGACCGCAAGAACGGCCTGGAGGAAGCCACCTACGACCATCCGGCGCTCGAGCCGATCCTGGGCGAGACCTACGGCGTGATCGTCTACCAGGAACAGGTCATGCAGATCGCCACCGACCTGTGCGGATTCGAGCTCGCCGAAGCAGATGCGTTGCGCAAGGCGGTCGGCAAGAAGGACCGGGCGTTGATGGCCGCACAGCGGGAACAGTTCCTCGCCGGGGGCGTCGCCAACGGTTTCGACCGCAGCTTCGTCGACGGCCTGTGGAACCTCATCGAACGTTTTGCAGAGTACGGGTTCAACAAATCACACACCGTCGCCTACGGAGTCGTCAGCTACCAGACGGCGTGGCTCAAGACCCATTATCCCGTCGAATACATGGCAGCGCTGCTCACCAGCGTCAAGAACCACAAGGATTCCAAGCCGCTGTACCTCAACGAGTGCCGTCGGATGGGCATCGAGGTCGCACCACCCGACGTCAACGAATCCGAGGGTGACTTCACGCCCAGGGACGACGCGATCCTGTTCGGGCTGACGGCCGTGCGTGGCGTCGGCGAGGGCATTGTCGAACAGATCGTCGATGCACGCACCCGCAAGGGGCGGTTCGAATCGTTCGAGGATTTCTGCGCCAAGGTCGACGCGAACGTCCTCAACAAACGGGTTCTGGAGAGTCTCATCCTCGCTGGTGCATTCGGAGGCCTGGGACACACACGCAAAGGTCTTCTCGCCAACTACGAGCAGATCGTCGACGCCGCACTCGCACGGAAACGTGCCGAGGCGGCAGGGCAGTTCTCGCTGTTCGACGGGCTCGACGACACCTCCGGCGACGACGAAGCGACGTTCACCGACGCCGAAGCGCTCGCCGGCCAAGAGTTCGACAAAGAGGAGCTGCTGCGCCACGAGCGCGCGACCCTGGGGCTGTACGTCTCCGACCACCCTCTGTTCGGGGTGGAGCGTGTCCTCGAAGCGTACGTCGAGGCCAACGTCGGCGAGCTGCTCGAACGTTCGGACGACGAGACCGTCACCGTCGGTGGGTTGCTCAGCGGCCTGACCAAGAAATTCACCCGCAAGGGCGACACGTACCTGGTGGCCACACTCGAGGACCTCACCGGCAGCGTTGAAGTGGTGTTCTGGCCGGCCACCTACCGGGTGGCGCACGAGGTGCTGCGCGAGGACGTGGTGCTCGTCGTTACCGGGCGCCTCGAGGTCCGCGAGGGAAGCATCAAGTTGACTGCGAACAAGGTCGTCGCCCCGGACCTGTCCGAGGCGCTCGGCGCACCGGTGGAGGTGATGTTCGCGTCCGGCCAGTGCACCGCCGACGCCATCCAGCGCCTGAAGCAGCTTCTGGCGGAGCATCCCGGCGCAGTCCCGGTTCGCCTCCGCGTCCGGTCCGACGACGGGTCGGACCGCGTGTATCAGCTCGGCGACGACCTGCGGGTCGAGCGGCGCGGCGGATTGTTCGGCGCGATCAAAGCAGCGTTCGGTCCCGACGCGGTCGACGACATCGCAGGTCGCGTGTACGAAACTCCCCGGCAACACGACCGTCGGCGTCCGCCGGGCGCGGCACCAGCAGCGTGATCCTCGCCGGCCGGTCGCTCGAGCCGGCTCGGGACGTCGGCGGTCAGTCGGAAAACTGCTCCGCGACCTTGAGCCATCGGCGGGTCCGCTGGGCGATCCGCGTCGTCGGGTCCATGCCGCTGATCTCGCGCAGCAGGGCGACCGCGGTCGCGGCGACACGGTCGGCGAACGGTGTGCCCTCCTCACCGGGCTGCGGACGGTCGGGTACCACGACGTCGACGATTCCCAACCGCCGCAGATCGGTCGAGGCGATCGCCTGTGACGTGGCGAGTTCGCGGGCGCGCTCAGTGGAGCGGTAGAGGATCTCCGAGGCGCCCTCGGGCTGAATCGGCGACAACCATGCGTGTTCGCAGGCGATCACTCGATCGGCGGGAAGCAGTGCGACCGCGCCACCGCCGGTCCCCTGACCGAAGAGCAGTGACAGTGTGGGCACCCGCAGATGTGCGAGCTCTGCAAGACAACGCGCCACCTCGGCGGCAAGGCCTTCCTCCTCCGAGACGGTGGAGATGTCGGCGCCGGCCGTGTCGATGATCGTGACGAGCGGAAGGTCGAGTTCGTCAGCGAGCCGCATCGCCCGCCGGACCGTGCGGTAGCCGGCGGCGGTCAGCATCGCCGGAGGTTCGCCGGGAGGCTTGTCGGCGGCGACCACGACCGCCGGGATCCCCTGGACACGCGCGATCGCCGCGATGAGGCCGTCGTCGCGTCCTCCCGTGCCGTCACCGGAAAGGCGGGTGATGTGGGTGACGCAGGCCGCGAACAGGTCACGTACCCCCGGCCGGTCGACTCGCCGGGATCGGGTGACGGCCTCCCAAGGGTCGATGCTGGCGTCGTCGGGCAGATGCAGGACCGGTGCGTCGGGTGGCGACGGTTCTGCCGGCGCGAGTACCTCCAGTGCGGTGGCGAGCACATCGGCGAGTTCGTCGGGGGCGACGACACGGTCGATGATCCCGTGGGTGTGGAGATTCTCGGCGGTCTGGGTGCCCTCAGGGAGCGGTGCGCCCGCGAGTGCCGCGATCACCCTCGGTCCGGTGAGCCCGACGAGCGCACCGGGCTCCGCGAACGTCAGGTGGCCGAGCGATCCCCATGAGGCGAGCACGCCGCCGGTCGTTGGATGCCGCAGCCACACCAGGTAGGGCAGGCGGGCGTCACGCAGCCTGCGTACCGCGGCACTGACCGCGGCCATCTGGACGAACGCCGGGGTCCCCTCTTGCATGCGGGTCCCGCCGGAGGCAGGCAGTCCGATGACCGGGAGGCGCAGTTCGACAGCTCGATCGAATGCGCGGGATATCCGCAGCGCAGCGGCGATCCCCATGGTGCCTGCCATGAACTCGAAGTTGCTCGCCACGATCACGCAGGGGTTGCCGCGGATCGTGCCCCGTCCGGTCCACACGGCCTCGTTCGCGCTGGACGCTTCACGCGCCTCAGCGAGCCGCTGCGGGTACGGCTTGCGGTCGACGAAGCCCATCGGGTCGTCGACGACGAGATCCTCGTCCCATTGCTCGAGTGATCCATCGTCGGCGAGAAGGCCGACGACCTGTGGCAGGCCTGCCAGTGGCTCTGTGGCCTCCATCGCTTCGCCCTTGTCGCCATTCGAGCTTCGATACTCGAGCGTACGGTGCCTCTTGCTCACTGCGTGGGTCAGTCCTTGTCGTTGGCGCCGCCGCCGACGAACTCGAGATAGGCGTCGAGGCACTCCGGATTGGCCAACGCGCCGCGGTCGGCGACCTGCGGCAGGGGAGTGCCTTCAAGCAGACGCTTGACCGGAACCTCGAGTTTCTTGCCCGACAGCGTCCTCGGAATCGCGGGCACGACATGGATGACGTCGGGGACGTACCTCGGAGACAAGCCTTTGCGGATCTGGGCGATGATCTCGGCTTTCGCCGCATCGTCCCAGGTGCTCGCTGCGCGGGGCACGATGAACAGCACGAGCTGGTCGGTCGTGGCGTTGTGGACGACGAGGCTGTCGGCGACGTCGGCGAGCGATTCGACGAGACTGTAGAACTCGGCGGTGCCGATCCGGACGCCGCCACGTTTCAGGGTGGCGTCGGACCGGCCTGAGATCACGCTGCTGCCGTCCGGATGGATCTCGATCCAGTCACCGTGCCTCCACACCCCGGGGAAGTGTTCGAAGTAGGTCGCTCGAAGCGCTGAACGGTCGTCGTCGCCCCACAGTCCGACCGGCATCGATGGCATCGGCTGCGTGATCACCAGCTCGCCCCGTTCTCCGATCAGCGGCCTGCCCTCGGGATCGAACGACTCGACCTTTGCTCCCAGCGCAGCACATGCGAGCCGCCCCGACTGCACGGGCAGGACCGGTGCGCCGACGACGAACGCCGTGCACATGTCCGTCCCTCCCGACACGGATGCCAGCAGGATGTCATCGCCGACCGATTCGTACACCCATTCGAAACCTTCGACAGGCAGCGGTGCTCCCGTCGACCCGATCTCACGCAGATGTGACAGATCGAGGTGCGTGCCAGGGGCGAGACCAGCCTTTCTGCAGGCCATGAAGTAGGGCGCACCTGCCCCGAAGACGGTCACGCCGGTCTCTTCGGCGAGCTGCCACAACGCCATCAGGTCGGGGTGTCCGGGATTTCCGTCGAAGAGAACGATCGTCGAGCCGAGGGCCAGCCCCGAGACCAGATAGTTCCACATCATCCACCCGGTGGTGGTCATCCAGAAGAAGCGGTCCGTCTCCCCGAGGTCGTGGTGGAGCCCGAGCAGGCGAAGGTGTTCGACCAGGATCCCTCCATGGCCGTGAACGATCGCCTTCGGCGCCCCGGTCGTGCCCGAGCTGTACAGCACGTACAGCGGATGGTCGAACCCAACCGCCTCGAACTCCAGTGGCCCGCTCTCAGCCGTCAGTTCCGACCATCCGATGGCGTCGTCGGGTTCTGCCGTAGAACCGAGAATCGGAAGGATGACCGTGGCGTGCAGGCTGGGGAGCGCCGCACGGATCTCCGCAACCTCGCGGGTGCGATCGACGACGTTGCCTCCGTAGTGGTAGCCGTCGATTGCCAGCAGGACCTTCGGCTCGATCTGCCGGATGCGATCGATCACGCTCTTGACGCCGAATTCGGGGGCGCACGACGTCCAGATCGCTCCCAGCGACGCACAGGCCAGCATCGCGACGACCGTCTCGGCGATGTTGGGCATGTAGGCGGCGACACGATCGCCACGGCCCACGCCGAGCCGCTGGAGGCCGGCGCGGACCCTGCTCACCTGGTCACGCAGATCCGCCCAGCTGAGCTCGATGTCCGCGCGCCCTTGAGCGCGGCCGATGATGGCGGTGGTTCCGCCGTCACGGCGCAGCGCATGCTCGGCGTAGTTGAGGGTCGCACCTGGGAACCACGAGACGTCCGGCATCGTGCCTTTGACCAGGGTCGTGTCGGGTTGATCGTGGAAGATGACGTCAAACTCCTCGACGATCGATTCCCAGAACGTCTCCAGGTTCTCGACCGACCATCGCCACGCCTGCTGGTAGTCGCGAGGGTCGAAGCCGTGCAGCGCCCCCGTCCGTTCGAGGTAGCGGCCCATCCTCGTGGTCTGGTGCGCATCCGGCCGCGGCCGCCACAGGACATGTCCTTGTTCTGCTGCCACGCAACCGTCCTTCCGTCTGTGGTCAACGTCGCAGAGGCAGCCGAGGGGGCGGGCACAAGCGCCCGCCCCCTCGACACGTGGTGCGGCTTACGAGAAGGGCACGAACCACAGGTAGAGGAACAGGAACGGGAACGCGATGCACATCAGCCCGAACGTGTAGCCGATGATGTCTCGCGCTTTGAGCCCCATGATCCCGAGAAGCGGGATCGCCCAGAACGGCTGGAGCATGTTGCTCCACATGTCTCCGACGCCGTAGGCGACGATCGCCTGCCCGATCGGGACGTTGAGGTCGATCGCGGTCCGGCTGATCGTCTCGCCGATGACCGCCCACTCACCTCCGCCGGACGGCACGAAGATGTTCATGATGCTTCCCGTGATCCAGGCGATGACCGGGAAGCTCTGCTGGGTGGAGATGGCGAGCAGCCCGCCGGCGAAGATCGTGCCGAGTCCCGACGCACTGATCATCCCCGCGATGCCGCCGTAGAACGGGAACTGCAGGATGATCCCCGCTGCACCCTTCACCGCGTCCTGGATAGCGCGGATGTAGGCGATCGCGGTTCCGTGCAACGCCAGTCCGAGCATGAGGAATGCGAAGTTGAAGATGTCGAGGTTGAGGTCCATGCCGCGGGTCGCGAACCAGTAGACCACGTAGATCAGGCCGGGGATCCAGATGAGTGCTGCGACGATGCGGCTGTTCTCCACGATCGACGCCGGCGTTCGCTCTTCGACTTCGGTCGCGGTGCCCGTCGCGGTCTGGACGCCGCCTGGGCCGCCTGCAGGAGCAGCTCCGCTGCCTCCGCCGGCGCCTCCACCGTCGGGGACGTCTTCGAGCTTGTCGGGTGCGTATTCGGCGAGACCGACCGACTCGTCGTCGCGGGGTGTCATCGCCCACATGGTGAACGGCACGACGAAGAACACGAGCATCACGGCGAGGCCGAGCGCGTAGGGGGTGATCACTGATTCGGTGATCGGCACGATGCCAATCAGATCCTCCAGGAAATGGCCTTCAGTGGCCGACAGCAGCCCTGCAGAGGTTGACGGGCCCACGTGCCACACCATCTGTCCGGTGTAGGCGGCCGCTCCGAGCAGTGGATAGTGGATCGTGACACCGCGCCGTGCAGCCTCTCTGCCGAGTGTCAAGGCGAAGATCGCAGCGACGATCAGGCCAAGGCCCCAGTGGAAGTAGGTGAACATGGTCGAGACGATCGCGGTCATGAACACCGCCGAGCGTCCACTGTTGGGGATGCGCGCGAGCCATTTGATGCCCTCGCGCAGGCCGGGTGCGGTCGCGAGCGCGTATCCGGTCATCAGGATCAGCGCCATCTGCATCGCGAACGTCAGCAGGCTCCAGAATCCGCCGTACCAGTGGCGGATCATGTCCATCGGCCCGCTGTCGGTCATCGCGATGCCCAAGCCGAACACGATGACCGACAGCGCAAGCGCGAAGATCATCGGGTCAGGCATCCAGCGCGCTGCCACCTTGGACAGGCCGCGCCCCATTCCTTGGAAGAAACTCATGAGTCTCCCTCTCTCGTGCTGATCGTTGTCGTCGTAGCCACCGTGGCTACGCCACCCGGCTTGAGCTGCCCGGCACCCGCTTGGTCGCGGGCGTCCAATTCGGATGGGCCTGGCCGGTCATCCCACCCACCCGATTGCGTCTGCCGAACGGTCCTCAATACATGACCAGTCCGGCGGTGACGTTGTGATCGATCCCCGTCACGGCTGCGGCGTCGTCGCTGGCGAGGTGGACGACGGCGTGTGCGATGTCGGCAGGGTTGACGAAGCGGCGCAGGGGAGCCTGGTCGGCTGCGTCGGCGCGCACATCGTCTTCAGGCCGCTGCTGCGCCTGGGCTTGCGCGGCGAGCAGCCAGTCGAGGCGGTCGCCGAGAACGAATCCGGGCGAGACCACGTTGGCGCGGATCCCATGGGGGCCGAGCTCGGTCGCCAGTGTTCGCACCATGCCGACCAGCGCAAGCTTGCTGGCCGCGTACGGCGTCCGGTTGAGCAGCGGACGCTTGCCGGTCATAGATCCGATGACGACGATGCTCCCACCAGCTTGCGCATCGATCATCTGGCGCACGGCTGCTCGGACCGTCAGATAGGTGCCACGGACGTTGATGTCGAAGGTCTCGTCCCAGTCCTCGGGCTCGACTTCCCAAAGGGGGGAAGTTGGGCCGCCGATGCCGCTGTTGGCGACGAGGATGTCGAGCTTGCCGAAGCGGGCGAGGGTCTGTTCGACGGCGGCGTCGACACTGTCGGCCTCCCGGATGTCGAGCCCGATCGGTTCTGCTTCACCTCCGAGCTCTGCGATTCCCTCCAGGGTCCCGCTCAAGCGGTCGATGTCGCGCGAGGTGACCGCGACCGCTGCTCCTGCGGCGGCCAGGCCGAGCGCGATCCATTGGCCGATTCCTCCTGCACCGCCGGTGACCAGCGCGACACGGCCCGCAAGACGGTCGTCGGAGCGTTCCCGCAGCTTGTCGAGCGACGGCACGGTCATGACCTTTCCTGCGTGTAGCGGTCCAGGCGGACCCGAGCTGTCCTCGCATGGGCGACCATGCCTTCGGCCAGGGATTCGACTTCGCAGTGTTGGGCCATCAGGCGCGAGCCTGCGCGATCCATGCGCTGGTAGGTGACCGTCTTGAGGAACTTGCCGACCCAGAGGCCGCCGGTGAATCGAGCGGCGCGATGCGTGGGCAGGATGTGGTTGGGGCCGCTGACCTTGTCCCCATAGGCGACCGTTGCTTCCTCGCCGACGAACAGCGAGCCGTAGTGGGTGAGCCGGTCGATGAATCGCTCCGGGTCGCGTACGAGCACTTCGACGTGCTCGATCGCGTACTCGTCGCTGACTGCGACCATCTCGTCTTCGTCGTCGACGACGATGACCTCGCCCCCGTTCTCCCAGCACTGGCGGGCCACGTCTTCGGTCGAGACCGCCGAAAGGTGGTCGTCCATCTGGGCGATGACCTCCTCCGCCAGCTTGCGGGAGGTCGTGATGAGGATTGCCCGCGAGTGGGGGTCGTGTTCGGCCTGGCCGACGAGGTCGCAGGCGACGATGAAAGGGTCGGCCGTCTCGTCAGCGACGATTCCGATCTCGGTGGGACCGGCCAGCAGGTCGATGCCGACCTCGCCGAACAGCTGCCGTTTGGCTTCGACCACGAACCGGTTTCCGGGGCCCGCGAGAAAGTCGACGGGCCCGACGTCGGGCAGCACCCCGAAGGCGAGCGCCGCGAGCGCCTGCACGCCGCCGAGTGCGTGGATCGTGTCGGCGCCCGCCAGGTCGGCGGAGTACAGCAACCCCGGATGGATCTCGCCGTTGCGCGGCGGGGTGCAAACGTGCACTTCCTTCACACCGGCGACCCGTGCCGGGATGATGCTCATGTACGACGAAGCGATCAGGCTGTAGCGCCCGCCGGGCACATAGGCGCCCACCCGGTCGACCGGAACATTGCGATGGCCGAGAACGACGCCCGGTTCCGTCTCGACCTCGAGATCCTGGATGGTCTCGCGCTGCAACTCGGCGAATCGGCGTACCTGGTCGTGTGCGAAATGGATCGCACGTTTGAGGTCGTCATCGATGCGAGAAGCTGCTTTCTCGATCTCGTCGCGGGGGACCCGGAGGTCTTCTGGCGCGTAGCCGTCGAACTTCTCGGCGTACACGCGGACCGCCTCCATGCCGCGCTCCCGGACGTCATCGATGATGCCCGTGACCGTCTCGGCGACCACTCGGGTGTCGAGTACCTGGTCGGTCACCGCCGGGCGCTTCAGGTGCTCCATCGGTCGATCTCCTCGTCGATCGGTCGGGCCAGCGCGGTGTGAGCCGTCGAGCGGCGCACCACGATGTCGCCCGGGAAGCGACGGTGTTCCGGTGGCCGCCACGGTGCGGCGATCCGCTCGACGAGCAGTTCCACCGCTGCGCGTGCCATCTCCGGTACGGGCTGACGTGCGGTCGTGAGCTCGTAGGCCGTCCAGGAGGCGAGCGGGATGTCGTCGTAGCCGACGACCCACAGCTCGCCAGGCACGGCGATGCCCCGTTGCCGGGCAGCGTCGAGAACGCCGAGCGCACTGAGGTCGTTGGCACAGAACACGGCGGTCGGGGGCGCCTGAGACCCGTCGAACATGCGGTGCAGTGCCTGCGCACCCCCCTCGTGGGTGAACCCGCCGTCGACGACGTGGTCGTCAAGCAGGCGGAGGCCGTGTGTCCGGACCCCGCTGGTAAACCCACGCTGGCGGTCTCGGGAGGTGCTCGCCTGCTTGGGGCCTGCCACGAATCCCACCCGTTCGTGGCCGTTGGCTGCGAAGTATCCGGCGATCAGCGCACTCGCCGCTTCGTTCATGCTGTCGACAGTGGCGCAGGCGAGGTCGGGAACAGCGCGGTTGACCAGAACCACCGGTGAGCGGCGTTCGACGGCGCGTTGCAGCGAGACGGACTCGGCTGTTGCGGTAGTGAACATCACCCCGTCCACCCGGCGTTCTTCGATCGCCGTCAGGGCCGCGTCCTCGCCCGCCCCACTGGCAGCGTTCCAGAGGATCATTCTCAGATCGTGGCGGTGCAGTTCGTCGCCGAGCGATTCCAACATCGCCGGGTAGAACGGATTGGCCATGTTGGCGACCACGACCCCGATCGTGCCGGTGCGTTGGGTTCGCATGGCGGTCGCGGCGGCGTGCGGCCGGTATCCGCTTTCCTGGATCGCCGCGTGCACCCGCTCGCGGGTCTCCGGTGCCACGTTCGCGCCGCCACGGATGACGCGCGAAACGGTCGACTGGGACACCCCTGCCAGTCGTGCGGCGTCGCGGCTGGTCGTCACGGCCGCCTGGCCTGGTCGCGCATCGGCATGTGCGCCCTCGTCGCCCCGACGACCGTGCACACCCCGTGGCGGGTGATTCACCGCGCAGCACGGCCGTCATGAATACGTAGTCAGGCTTGTACGAAAGTACACTGGCACAGGTGCGCGTTCGTGTCAACAGATCCTGCTGCCAGCCGTCGCGAACACATGGAACCGGGTCAAGGCACCATCCACGACACGAGGTGATGCTGGGCCATGGCGATCACGGCGACGACGACGGTCAGCGCGAGGCTGATGCCGATCAGGCGTCGCAACAGCAGGCCCTCGGAACCCTGAATCTTGGCGGCACCGGTCGCCAGCGTCAGCGCAGACGGTGCGATCGCCTTACCCATGTTCCCGCCTGACCCGAGCGATCCCGCGGCCAGGACCGGATCGATGCCGGCCTGTGCGCCGCCGACCGCCACCAGATTGCCAAACAGCGCGTTCGAGGCGGTGTTGGTCCCAGCGATGCCGCTGCCGACCAGGCCCAGGAGGACTGCAGCAGCTGGGAACCACACGCCTGCAGAGGCGAATCCCAATCCGATGGTCAACGCGATCCCCGAGTAGTTCATGATGTAGGCCAGGGCGAGCACACTGACCGTCGTCAGTATCGCGGTGCGCAACTGGCGAAGCGTGGCGAACAGGACACCGACGGCGCGACCAGGGCTGATCCGCAACGTCCACATCGATACGAACGCGGTCAGCACCACCAGCGTCCCGGGGACCAGCAGCAGTTCGGAGACAAAGACGGCGGGGTAGACCCCCGGGTCAGCGACGACCGGTGGTGTGCGGACAACCTGGCCGTCCAGCGCAGGCCAGGTGAACTCGATCCGGCTCGCGCGGGCGAGCGTGGCACGAAGCGGCGTTCCGGTGGCGATCACGACACTGCCGACAAGGATCGCAATCGGTGACCACGCCCGGATGATGGAGGACGCCGGCCGTCGGACAGCCGCGTGGACCGGCAGCGTCTCCCCGGGAAAGCGCCACACCGAACGTGGGCGCCAGAATGCGAGGACGACGAGGAGCGTCGCGATCGCGGCGAGCGCGCCGACGATCCCTGCAAGGAAGAAGCTGATGTAGTTGGCCGCGATGAAGGTTCCTGCTGCGAACGCGAGCCCGCACGCAACCGTCACCCACCAGACATCTCGGAACCCCCGCCATCCGGAGACGACCAGGATGATCACCGGGGCGACGAGGATCGCAAGGATCGGCGTCTGCCGGCCGGCCATCGCTCCGATCGCATTGGGATCGAGGTCGGTGACCAGCTCCATCACCAGAACCGGAAGGCCCATCGGTCCCCACACCCCCGGGTGGGCGTCGCCGAGCAACGCGACCATCGCAGCGATCAACGGAGGGAATCCCAGGCCCGCGAGCATCGCGGCGATGATCGCGATCGGTGACCCGATCGCGACGAGGCCCTCGAGGAGCCCGTTGAACCCGAATCCGACGAGCAATGCCTGCAGGCGGCGGTCGTGGGTCAGATACCCCATCGACTCCTTGAGCACCTCGAAGTAGCCGCTCTCGTTGAGCAGGTTCATCAACCAGACGGCTGCGATGAGCGTCCAGAGCATCGGCACCAGCGCGACAGCGACGCCCATGAGGCCGCTGGCGACCGCCAGCTCCAGCGGTAGTTGCCACACGACGACGGCGAGAACGAAGCCGCACGACAAGCCGGCCGCAGCAGCGACGTGGACTTTGACGCGCAATGCACCGAGCAGCACGAATACGAGGAGCACCGGCACGACGGCGATCCAGAACGACATCGCCAAGCTGTCAGCAACGGGGGTGTAGCCCTGCTCGAAGGCGGAAGCCGACGCGGTCATGCCGCGCTCCTTCAGTCGCCCGGAGCGGCCGCGTCCCCGTCCACCGTCGACACATCCGGTCCCGTCGCCGCTGGCCGCCAGCGCTAACTTGGATTCACGCGCTGGGGCTGTTCAGCCGGCGTTGATCGGTTTGCTGCTGGCAGCGTAGGGATTGTGGGGTTTTTGCGGGCTTCTGGGGTAGGTCTCGCTGAATCAGATGCTGCTGTGGGG
>JBJHAX010000032.1:0-25100 GCA_050480705.1 Nitriliruptoraceae bacterium | reverse complement strand
GAGTACATGCGGGGCCGCACGCCCCTACAGGTCCTGACCACCCACCGCGACCGCGCCGCGGCCTAACCTGACACGCACACCCGGAAGGGTTCGTCTGTCACCTCAACCCGTGGCGCGGAAGCCCTAGAACCGCGGGAGGTGTCCAGCCGATGACGGATCGGCGCACCTCGGCTCCCACTGAGGCTCCCGTCCAGGATCTCGGTCCGTTCCATCAGCGCCTCGAACCGGGACGCAACGCCCGTCGCTGGGTCGTCGCGGTCGGGATCGTTGCTTGAGCCGCTGCAGTGATCTGCGTCGCCGGCGAAAGGCGCTACGGTCTTGGTCGACAGAGGGGGAGTCGGTGACCAGGCGGCGAAAAGTACACAGAAGTACACACGAGGCTGCCTCTACCTGCCTCTCTACGCCTCCGTATGCCTCCCCCTGCCAGGACGGCGGTCAGGTCGAGCTGCACCGGCTACGCCCAGATTCTCGCTCGTACGGACTCGAATCGACCTTCTGCAGCCAGGCCCCCGCTGATCATGGGCACTTGCTTCGCAACGAAGGGGCCGTCGGTTCAAATCCGATCACCTCCACCACGAAACGCCCCGTAGCCCCGGCTACGGGGCGTTTCTGCTGAGTATCCTTCGTTCGCGGCCTTCCGGAAGTGCGCAGAAGTACGTGCTCTTGAGCGATGTTCCAGATCTGCGACGTTGCCGGGTGCGCACATCGGGACCGGGAATGTGCCGGTGGACGGAGGACCGTACGGCCTGCCCGGTCCTCCGCCGACAGTGACGGGCGCTTGCCCTCACCAGATCTGTCGCGCGAATCGATGGATGTCACGGCCCTGCGGGTGCCTGGGCGCCGAGGCCTGCCTCGGCGACGAGGAGGTCAGGGTCACCTTTGGATCTTGCCCAGGGATCAGCGTGTTGCCCAGGGATGGGGACCAGGACCGCTGGGACAACCCTGGCACGCCCCCACCGTCGAACTCGGTGAGCCGTTCGGCGAGAGGGTCCTGCTGGACGGCGCCCGAGACCCACCCACGATCCCGGATGATGATCGCGCCCCGTCCGATCGGTAGCGAGGCCGCGCGATGAGCTCCGTGGTCTGTGGCACCTTGCAGGGACGTCATCGCTCCGCTAACGTAGCAACATACCTACAACGAGGTGGGTGATGGTAACGAGGATCAGCAGTCGGGAGTTCAACCAGAACGCCAGCGGTGCGAAGAGAGCAGCGGCGCATGGCCCGGTCTACATCACCGACCGCGGCCGGCCTGCCCATGTACTACTGGCGTACGATGACTACGAGCGTCTGTTGGGTGCCGATGATGCCCTCGACCGGCTCGCCGAACCGGCGGGGGTCGAGGACATCGAGTTCCACGTGCCGACCAGTGTTGAGCTCGCCCCTCCGGCCGAGTTCGACTGATGTTCGTCCTCGATACCAACGTCGTGTCCGAGCTCCGCAAGGTCCGGGCTGGCAAGGCCGACCCGGGGGTGTCGAGTTGGGCATCTGGCGTCCCGTCAGGCCAGATGTTCCTGTCAGCCATCACGATCCAGGAACTCGAGCACGGGGTTCTGTTGGCGGAGCGTGCTGACCCGCCGAAGGGCCTATTGCTCCGTCGTTGGCTCGATAGCAGCGTGGCAGCGGTGTTCGATCAACGCGTGCTGACGGTCGATGCGGCCGTCGCTCGCAGGGCGGCAGCGCTGCACGTTCCCGACCCGGCCCCCTTCCGCGATGCGCTCATCGGTGCCACGGCGCTGGTGCACCAAATGACCGTGGTGACGCGCAACGTCCGGGACTTCGTTCGGTTCGACGGACTCGACGTCATCGATCCTTGGTGGTCGCCGTGAGGGGTCCGTCGCCGCGTCGCGCAGCAGGTCCTTGATCCCCTCACCAGTCTCGTCAGCGAGCATCTCAGACAGGGGTAGTGCATCATCGTGTCGTGCCATCGTGTGGCCTCTTCTCGAGCTCCGTGGAAAGAACTCGCTGAGAGTCGCACGATGGCCCGCCTCCTCAACGGACCCTCGCCCTACTTCCACCACCTGCTGGGACTCTTACTCCGATCACCTCCACGAAATCCCGCCCGAAATGGCGGGATTTCGCACCCTTCGAGGCGTTCACGTGAGGCCTCAGGTGACGGTCGCCCAGCCAAGGATTGCAGCGACGACTGAGGCGGCCAGCGTGATGAGCAGGTTGCTCGCGGCGGTCGCCGTCGCGTCTTCGTCGAGGAGTTGAGCAGTCTGGTACATCGCGGTGGAAAACGTGGTGTAGGCGCCGAGGAACCCGCCCGCGACGACGGTGTCGAGACCGTCGGGCAGGGCGTGGGCCGCCGCCAGCCCGAGGGCGATGCCCGCAGCCAGCGAACCGGTGACGTTGACCACCAGGGTGCCCCAGGGGAACAGACCCGACACCCGGGCTGAAACGAGGTGATCGACCAGGTAGCGGGCAGCGGCGCCGAGCGCCCCCGCCGCGGCGACGGCGACCCAGATCACGAGTCGTCTCCTCGCCGTGGCTGCATGCGTGCGAGCGGCATGCGGCGGCTGAGCCGCAGGCCGGCGACGGCAGCCGCGAGTCCGGCGACGATCGATGCGACGGCGTAGGCGACGGCGGTGGGTAGATGTCCGCCGGCGGCGAGCCGGTCGACTTCGACGGCCAGCGTGCTGTAGGTGGTGAACGCTCCCAGCGCGCCGGTGCAGACCAGCAGACGGACCTCCGGGGCACCGCCGAGACGTTTGGTCAGCAGGCTGAGGACGAAGGCCAGCGCGAACGCGCCGAGGACGTTCTCGAGAAACGTCGTCCACGGATAGGCGCCGTCGGCGACGGGGAACCAGGTCGCGAAAGCGACCCGGGTGGTCGCCCCGACCGCGCCGCCTGCAGCGACGAGCCCGACGTTGCCTGCGGGAGGCAGCCGGCCGGTCACGCCGAAGCCCTCGGATTCACGTTGCGACCGCCGCCGTGGCAGACGAGCGGCTGTGAGTCGACGCGTGGAGGGGTTGGGCGCGGCGCGCTCGAGCCCCACGGCAAGCCGGTATGAACCACGTCTGCGACGTGCGCGCGCTGCCCGAGGCATGCTGCCTGGGTGGGGCGGTGAGCGTCACCGGCTGGAGCGGCGACAACGGCGACTGCAGTCACGGTGGAAGCACCACGCCACGCTCGACGGATCGCGGCACCGTAGCCAACGCGGATGGGGATGCCGGCATGCGGCGGGCGTGTGAACGACGCCATGCGACCGCGGCAACGGATGCCGCCGGTCCCCTGGTGTCGGGGGCGGGAACTGCCGGGGGCATCATCGTTCGAGCCGCTGGTCGCTGGGCTCGACACTTAACAGGTCCCCGGGCCGGCAGTCGAGGACGTCGCAGATCGCGGTCAACGTGGAGAAGCGGATCGCCTTGGCGCGGTTGTTCTTGAGCACCGACAGATTCACGATGGTGATTCCGACCTGCTCAGCCACCTCGGTGAGGGTGAGCTGCCGCTCGGCCAGCAGGTCGTCGAGGTGGCACACGACCCGGTGGCCGTCCTCGCCTTCCGCCCGGGCAGGCGCCATCACACGAGCCCTTCCACGTCCTCGGCCAGCCTGCGCCCGTGTCGGATCGCCTGGTCGAGCGAGGCGAGGACGATGGCGGCGAGCAGAGCTGCGAGGTTGATATCCAGGATCTGCATGCCGAACACGTCGTCGGGTGGCGTGATCCCCACGCCCACCAGCAGCACGAGGCTGGCGAGGTTTTCCAGCGCCGAGGGGACGAACGACCCGATGGCTGCGATGCCGATGAGGACGGTGAGGCGGCGGGAGACCTTCGTGCTGAACGGCTGACCGGCGACGATCTCGCCGATGATGCCCGCCAGCGCTGCGGCGGCACCGACCCACAGCCCGAGCGCCAGCAGTCCGGCGGCGCTGGCGAGAAGGCGCGAACCCATGGCCACATCCTCGATGTGGAGGACCAGGGGGCCGGTGGCGCGCTCGAGACGAAGCGTCGTTCCAGCAGGCAGTTCGGCGTCGACCAGATCACTGAGCGTCGTGCCCTCAGCCGGAATGACGGTGACCTGCGCGTCGGAGGCGGTGACGGCGCTGGCCGCAATCCAAGCCGCGACCAGCATGCCCGCGACGGTCACGATGAGGAGCAACCATCTGGCGAGCCGTGCGTTGAGGCCTGCCGAGGTGCGCGTCGGCCGCGACCTCGACGGCCGGCCGCTGGATGTGTCGGACGGGGTGGCCCGCTGGCCCATGTCGAACTCCTCGGCGCTTATCGAAAAACGATAATACATCGAAAAACGATAACGCGCCACCGGTGAACGTCAGGGCCTGCCGCCTGGGAAGCTCTGAGCTGGTGTTCGACCGGTGTGGTGCGGTCCTCAGGCTCGCCGCTGCAGGCGTGAGAGGATGGCGTCGAGCGGCCAGATCGCGACCCAGAACAACACGGCCCATTCGCCGATGAGGAACGCGAGCCCGGCGCTGGAGAAGAACAGGACGATGGGCAGGCCGCTGCGCGCGGTCTCGAACCAGGCGTCGCGGCCACTGAGGGGTTGCCGCAGCAGGCCGCGGCGGTGTGCGTGCCAGAGCATGGCGCCGCCGACGGTTGACGCGCACCCGAGGACGAAGCCGTACAGGGCGAAGGCGAGGGGCTCGCCGGACCGGTCGCTCAGCACGCTCTGGACGAAAGGAATGAGTGCGATCAGACCCAGGAAGGGGATGGTGAGCCCGAGAAACCCGGCGTCGACCTTCTGCATCATGCTCAGCAGTTCGTGATGGGACGCAAAGAAGGTGCCCACGACGGCCACGCTGATGACGAATGCGGAGAACCGGGGTGCGGTGTCAGCCAGTGCCTGGGCGAGGGGTGCGTTCGCGGTCTGGGCGGGAAGTGCCAGGTCGAGGACCAGCAGCGTCAGCGCGATCGCGAAGACCCCGTCGGTCAAGGTCACGACGCGGCCGAACTCCACCGGGTCGGTGTCACGGTCGTATCGTCTCAAGTGCCCACCTCCCGATCTGCACGTCGTCGCGCGTCCCCGGATGTTGACATCGCACCTGGTGTCACCGAGCCTGCGCGGCTCGATCCGTCCGCGGCACGGGAGTCTGCCATCCCCTCGGAGAACGCATCATCGGTCACCGTGGCCCATCTGTTGTTCCTGCTCGGTGGCTTTCTGCTGGGCATCTCCATCGCAGGGCTGACTATGCCCGACGACCCGCACGTCGTGCGGTCGGTCGCCGGCATCGTGATGGGTCTGTGCACGCTGATCATCGGCCAGCAGTCGGCGGCGCATGATGGACGAGCGGAGCCGGACGAATAGGCACGAACGGCACACGGCTGGTCCTCGTCGGCGCAGCCCGAGCTGAATGCCGGCGCCGCGCGTACGGCCTGGCGGCCCGCCGGTTCGATCAGGCCGATGCGCCCGAGATGTTCACCATCCAGCTGGTCCCGAACCGGTCGACGCACACCCCGAAGACGTCGCCCCAGGGCGCCTGCCGCAGTGGCTCGATCACGGTGCCGCCGGTGGCCAGCGCGTCGAAATGGCCGCGCAGCGTCGGTTCGTCGTCGCCGCTGAGCGAGATGGAGATCGCTGAGCCGGATTCGTAGGGCACTGCGTCCGGCACGTCGGACGCCATGAGCACGAGGCCGTGCTCGGTCACGAGCTGGGCGTGCATGATGCGGTCGTCGTTGGACGCATGCGCCGACATGCCGCCTTCGGCGAAGGTCTGCATCGTCAACTCGCCGCCGAAGATCTCGCGGTAAAACGCCATCGCGTCGCGGGCCTGGTCCTGGAACATCAGGTAGGGGTTCATCTGCACGCTGGTCATCGCGTGTCCTCTCGGTTCGCTTGGCTCTCCGCGGCAGTCCTACCTGCACGATCGGCGCGCAGCAACCGTTGCGCACGCGCACCCGGATGGATCTGGCCGCCGATCACCGGCTCAGGTTCTGCCACTGCCTGACGGCCAGCGGCAGGAAGAGAGCCGTGAGCGCGATCGGCCACAGGATCGCCCCGGCCACCGCATGCCCGTCGATCCAGTAGCTGCTCACGGCAGCGTCGACGCCGGGGGTATGGAACAGCTCCCGGATCGCGCTGGCGGTCGACGACACCGGGTTCCATGCGGCGACGCTGCCGAGCCAGCCGGGCATCATCTCGGGCGGCGTGAAGACGGAGGAGATGAATCCGAGCGGGAATGCGACTGCGAACAAGTTGCCGGCAGATTCGGTGTTCTTGATGAGCAGCCCGAGATAAACCCCGATGAAGATCAGGGCGAAGCGCAGCCACAGCAGCAGTCCGAATGCGGCCAGCGTCTCCGCCAGGCTGCCGCCGGGGCGCCAGCCGATCAGCAGCGCGACGCCGACGATGATGGCCAGGTCGACCGAGGCGTGCATGACGTCGGCCACGCCGCGTCCGGTCACCACAGCAGACGACGACATCGGCATGGACCGGAACCGGTCGACGAATCCCTTCTCCTTGTTGAGCGTGACTGCGAACGCGGTGTTCATGAACCCGAAGGCCATCGTCATCGCGAACATCCCCGGCATGGCGAAGTCGACGTAGCCCTCGCCGGCACCCATGCCGGTCACGTCCATCGCACTTCCGAAGACGTAGACGAACATGAGCACCATCATCACGGGCATGCCGAGCTGCCATGCGAACGTCGAGGGCTGCCGGATCAGATGGGTGAATTCCTGGAGCACGATCGTCCAGGTGTCGCGGACAGCCCACCGGGCACGGGCGGCCAGCGTCTCGTCCGGCGTCGGAATCTGGATGCTCATGCGTCGACCTCCTGGGGCGCGTCGGCTGGTCGGCCGGTGAGATGGAGGAATGCCTCGTCGAGGGTCGGGCGGCGAAGCCCGATGTCGGCCACGTCGAGCCCGTCGACACGAAGCGCCGCAGCGGTGTCGGTCAGGGCACGCACCCCGTCGGTGACCGCGACCCCGACAGTCGCGCTGCCCGCGTCCACCACGGGCTCGCGGTCGACGACGCGCGCGACAACGGCTGCGACGGCGCCGAGGTCGCCGGGGTCGGCGACGGTCACTTCCAGGCGTTCATCGCCGATGCGGCGCTTGAGGCCGGCGGGGGTGTCCTCGACGAAGTTGCGGCCGTGGTCGATCACGGTGATCCGGTCGCAGAGCTGATCGGCTTCGTCCAGGTAGTGGGTCGTCAGCAGCACGGTGGTGCCCTGATCGGTCAGCGTCCGGATCGCGTGCCAGACTTCGCGGCGGCCTGCGGGGTCGAGTCCGGTGGTCGGCTCGTCGAGGAACAGCACCTGCGGTGCGAGGATCATGCTGGCGGCCAGGTCGAGGCGGCGCCGCATCCCGCCGGAGAATCCCTTCGGGGCACGGTCGGCGGCATCGGTGAGCGCGAACTGTTCGAGCAGCTCGTCCGCCCGTCGACGGGCCTGCGCCTTGTCGAGTCGGAACAGGCGGCCGAACATCGTCAGGTTCTGGCGGGCGGTCAGCAGATCGTCGACGGCGGTCTGCTGGCCGGTGAGTCCGATGCTGCGGCGGACCTGGCGCGGCGCGGTCCTCACGTCGTGGCCGGCGACCGTCGCCTCGCCGGCGTCGACCCGGGTGAGCGTGGTGAGGATGCGCACCGTGGTGGTCTTGCCGGCCCCGTTGGGGCCGAGCAGGCCGTGGACGGTTCCTCGCGGAACGTGCAGGTCCGCGCCGTCGAGGGCGAGGGTCGTTCCGTAGCGCTTGGTCAGGCCGGTGGCCTGGACCGCGAACTCCCACTCGGGCATGGGGTGAGCCTCCTGAGTCGCGCACCGCCGTACTGGGTACGCTGCACGCAGATGTGTAGCGTACACTGCACGCAGTCGTCAACTCGATCGTCGGATCCGATGAGGACGGACAGCTGATGTCATCCGAGACGTCGTCGGACGACCCTGCCGGGCAGGGCGCCTCGTCCCCGTCGGCACGCTCCTCCCTCGAGCGCAGCCTCGAGCTGCTCTGGGAGGGGCGCCCCGCTCCGTCGAAGGGCCCGAAACCTGCCCTGAGCCTGGACGAGATCGTCGAAGCAGCCATCGAGCTGGCTGACGCCGATGGTCTCGAGGCGCTGTCGATGCGCCGCCTCGCACGCGAGCTCGGGGTCGGCACGATGAGCCTGTACCGCTACGTGCCCGACAAGCGTGTCCTGCTCGATCTCATGCTCGACACGGTCAGCGCCCCCGATCACGACGCGCGTCCAGCGCCGGGACGCCCCTGGCGGGAGGTGCTCGAGGCCGAGGCGCTGCTGGGGCGCGAGCTGTATCTGCGCCATCCCTGGGTGCTGCAGGTGAACTGGACGCGGCCGGTCCTCGGACCCAACACCATCGCCGGGCTCGAGCTCACCCTGGCAGGACTGACCGAGCTCCCGTTGGGAGATCAGGACAAGATTGCGATCATTTCCGCGATCGACGCCTACGTGGCCGGGTCGGTCCGCCAGCAGCTCATGTCGGAGAGTGCCGCGGAGGACTCGGGGATCAGCGACGAGGAGTTCTGGGGCCTGCAGGGCCCGGCGCTGGAACGTGCCATGGAGTCGGGCGACTACCCCGTGCTCGCCGAGCTGCAGCCGGACGCCTTCGATGCCTCGTGGGACGCAACCTTCGAGCAGGGATTGGGGCACCTGCTCGACGGGATCGCGCTCGAGGTCGGCGACGATCGCGCCGACCCCATCGCCGGATCCGGTCCGCAGCTGTCCTGCTGAGGCGCCGCACGTTCACCTGACGTGTGCCGAAGGCGGCGGGGTGGCTCAGTAGGAGCCGGTGACGTATTCCTGCAGGCGCTCGGCGTCCTCGGCGAGTTCGTCGATCCGCCACTTGACGACATCGCCGATGGAGATGATCCCCGCGAGTCGCCCGTCTGCCACGACCGGCAGATGCCGGAACCGGCCCTCGGTCATCGTCGCCATGACCTCGTCGGTGCTGGTCGCCGGCGTGCACGTGACCGCCGGCGCAGCCATCACCTCGGACACGTGCAACGCGAGTGCTTGCTCGCCATGCTGCGCGAGTGCACGCACGACGTCGCGTTCGGACACGACACCGTCGACGGTGGACCCGTCAGCCGACACCACGAGCGCGCCGACGCCATGCTCGGCGAGGCGCTGGGTGACGGACGACAGCGTCGCGTCGGGCTCGATGGTGTGGCAGGTCGCGCCCTTGCGCTGCAGCAGCACGGAGACCGGCACCGTCACGATCGTCGCTCCTGGCCATGATCCGACCTGATCGTGCCACAGATCGTCCGCGGGGGAAATACCGCGTCTCGACACGCGAGGTACACAGTCGGTTGCTGGTCTCCGGTCGAGGGGGCTCGTGAGAGCCACGGAGGCGGCGATACATCGACGCTGCCCGGTCAGGCAGCGGGTTCCCCGGCACCGGTGGCCCGCGTCGGAAGGACGCTGCGGTCGATGCGCAACTGCACACCCTGATCGAGACCGTGCAGATCGCTCGGCGACAGCGCCACGACGAGCGAGCCGGCCAGGGGCCGCAGCTGACCGTCGCGCCACTGCACGGGATCGCACGTGATCTCGGCGTCGCACAACACCTCGCCGAGGCGTACGTGCAGTGCAGCGACATCGAGGCCGGGGTGCAGCTCGGGGTCTGCGATCTCGTCCCCGCTGGCGGCGTCGAAGACCAGCTGGTCGACCCACCAGGTGTCACGCTCGCCGAAGTCGTGCCGCCAATCGGCAGCACGGAAGCAGCGCACGTCACGGTCCGGGAGATCACACGCCACCGGTTCGACCTGCTCGATCGCAAAACCCCACTGCGATCGGTCGCGCGTCTGGCAGTCGCGCAGGCCATCAGGTGGGGTGATCCCTGCAAAGTAGGCGGGGTCGAGCCAGGCCATGAGCTGCCCGGCGATGCGGCTCGCAGCGGGCTCGTCGAGATCGACGCCCACACCGCGGACGATGCGTGTCAGGTGGTAGCAGGGCGCAGGGTCGGACAAGACGACGGCCTCCTCCACGAAGTACGCGCCGAGCGCCGGATCGCGTCCGTAGCGCGACCGCGGCAGATGCTCGCGCCACGGCGCGACCCCCTCGAGGTCGTCGAACAGCGCCCACGGGTCGCCGTCGATGATGCTGGATGGCGTCCACGGCGCTTCGCGCACGATTCCCGGTTCGAGCTCGCCGACCTCAACCGGGCCCGCGTCGGGTGGCGGCAGCACACGCGGCACGTCAGGTTCACCCAGTGCGCCGAGCATCGAGAACACCACAGCGGCGACCACCGCCAGGGGCAGCATGGCGATGATGGCCAGCACCGGCCGTCGTGGTCGCACGGTCCTCCGACTCCTCCATCGGTGCCACATCCGGGGCGACGGTAGGCCCGGGTGCGCGAGCCGGCCAGCCCGTCACGGCAGTCGCCGTGGGAAGACGACGTGCGTACGGGGCGTTGTGTCACGTACCGGCGAAGGAACCGAAACGATGAACGACGAGGTCACCGAGCTTGCGCAACGGATCCTTCAGCGCAGCCGAACGTTCGCGGTCGTGGGCGCCTCCGCCAAGCCGCACCGTCCGAGCAACGGGGTCATGCGGGTCCTGCTCGACCACGGCTACCGGGTCGTTCCCGTGACGCCCCGTGTCGACGAGGTGCTCGGCATGCCGACCTATCCGGATCTCGCCTCGATCCCCGACGACATCGACGTCGACGTCGTCGACATCTTCCGCCGCTCCGAGCACGCCGGCGCACACGTCGACGAAGCGGTCGCGATCGGTGCGGATGCGGTGTGGATGCAGTTGGGCGTGATCGACCACGACGCGGCGCGACGCGCGCGCGACGCCGGGCTCGACGTCGTCATGGACCGCTGCCCCGCGATCGAACTGCGGCGCGCCGTCACCCGCTAGACGCATACCCCCTATGGGTATAGGCTGTGGTGGCCGACAGCGGAACGAGCCACATGCAGCAGCATCGAACGGACGGATCGAACACCACCGACGCCGAAGCGCGTCACGACGCGCACGCAACGGACCACGACACGGGCCACGGCGACCACGGGCATGGCGGGCACGCGGAGCATGAGGGCCACGGTGACCATGCGGCGATGTTCCGCGACCGGTTCTGGCTGTCGCTGGCACTGACCCTGCCGGTTGTGGCGTGGGCGCCGACGATCCAGATGTGGTTCGGCTACGCCGCGCCGGATTTCCCCGGCAGCGCCTGGCTGGCCCCGGTGCTCGGCACGGTGATCTTCTTCTACGGCGGCTGGCCGTTCCTGACGGGCGGTGTGCGCGAGGCACGCGAACGCGCCCCGGGGATGATGCTGCTGGTCGCGATGGCGATCACTGTGGCGTACGCCGCGTCGCTGACCGACCTGGCCGGGTGGTTCGGTGAGGAGCTGTGGTGGGAGCTGGCGCTGCTGATCACCATCATGCTGCTCGGGCACTGGCTGGAGATGCGCGCCATCGGTCAGGCGCGCGGGGCGCTCGCGGCGCTCGCGGAGTTGCTGCCCGACGAGGCCGAACGCGTCACCGACGACGGGACCGAGACGGTGCGCATCGATGCCCTCGACGTCGGCGACGTCGTGCTCGTCCGTCCAGGCGGCCGGGTGCCCGCCGACGGCACGGTCCGGGACGGTGCCGCCGACGTGGACGAGTCGATGATCACCGGGGAGTCGAATCCGGTGCCGCGTGGCGTGGGGGACCGCGTCGTCGCCGCAACCGTGGTCACGGACGCGAGCCTTCGCATCGAGGTCGCCGCCACCGGCGACGACACGACCTTGGCGGGCATCGAGCGGATGGTCGCCGACGCTGAACAGTCGCGTTCGCGCACCCAGGTGCTGGCCGATCGGGCCGCAGCCCTGCTGTTCTACGTGGCGGTCGTCGCCGGAACGCTGACGGCGCTGGTGTGGAGCCTGCTCGGCGAGCCCGGGTTCGCGATCGACCGGGCGATCACCGTGCTGGTGATCGCGTGTCCGCACGCCCTCGGGCTCGCGATCCCGCTGGTCACCTCCATTTCGACCTCGAAGTCGGCCCGCTCGGGGATCCTGGTCAAGGACCGGCTCGCACTCGAGCAGATGCGCCGTATCGACACGGTGCTCTTCGACAAGACGGGCACGCTGACCAAGGGCGCGCATGCGGTCGCAGACGTCGCTGTCGGCGAAGGCGTCGACGAGAGCGAGATGCTCGCGCTCGCAGGCGCCGTCGAGGCCGATTCGGAGCATCCACTGGCTCGTGCGATCCACGCATTCGCCGCCGACCGGGTCGAGGTCCCGTCAGCGAGCGGGTTCCGCTCCATGACCGGGCGTGGCGTCGTGGCCGACGTCGACGGGATCGAGGTTGCCGTGGGCGGGCCCGCGCTGCTTCGCGAGCGGGAGCTCGATGCGCCTGACGGACTCGCGAACCAGACCGGCCCGTGGGTCGAGCGCGGCGCCGCTGTGCTCTATGTGCTGCGGGACGCCGAGGTCATCGGTGCGTTCGCGCTCGAAGACGAGGTCCGCGAGGTGTCTCGCCGTGCGGTCGAGCAGCTGCACGCCGCCGGGATCAGTGTCGCAATGATCACCGGGGATGCCCGCCAGGTCGCCGATGCGGTGGCGGCAGAACTCGCCATCGACGAGGTGTTCGCCGAGGTCCTGCCCGACGACAAGCAGGCGAAGGTCGCCGAGCTGCAGGAACGCGGACTGACCGTCGCCATGGTCGGTGACGGCGTCAACGACGCGCCTGCACTGGCTCGAGCCGACGTCGGCATCGCGATCGGTGCGGGCACCGACGTCGCGATCGAGTCGGCCGGGATCGTGCTCGCCTCCGACGATCCCCGCGGCGTGGTCGCCATCCGTACGTTGTCCACCGCGACCTACCGCAAGATGACCCAGAACCTGTGGTGGGCTGCCGGGTACAACCTCGCCGCGATCCCGCTCGCGGCCGGTGTGCTCACCCCCATCGGGCTCACCCTGCCGATGGCGCTCGGTGCAGCCCTGATGAGCCTGTCCACCATCATCGTCGCCCTCAACGCCCAGCTCCTGCGCCGGGTACCGCTCGGACACCTCGACGAGGAGATCGACGATGAACGCCACACGTAGGCGCGTCACGCGCAGGCTGCTGGTCGCCGGCGCGGTCGTCGCCGTCGTCGCTGCCTGTGGCGAGCGCGAACTCGACGAGGCTGCGCAGCTCGAGCGCGGCGCGGTGCTCTATGACCGCCACTGCGTGAGCTGCCACGGTGGCGCGACCGGCGGGACGATCAGCGACATCCCGCCGCGCCACAACGCCCAGGGTCACACCTGGCACCACCCCGACTGCGACCTGGTGCGCATCGTGCTCGACGGGCTGCCCCAACGCGAGGGGTTCCCGCCCATGCCGGCCTTCGGTGAGCAACTCGACGAGGCCGACGTCGACGCGATCCTCGCGCACATCAAGACCTGGTGGGAACCCGACCAGCGTGCGTTCCAGGCCGAGGTCACCGAGATGGCGTGCTGACGCACGCGGCGCTGGACGTCGCCGCTACGCGACCACGTCCCCGCTCAGCCGAGGACGCGCCGACGGTGCTCGAACTCCTCGGCATCGATCTCGCCACGCGCGAAACGTTCGGCGAGGATCTGTCGGGGATCGGCGACTGTTGTCGTGCGGTCCGCCGGCCGGCGGGTCAACGCAGCGACGAGGACGAGGGTGAGCACGACGGCGACCGCCCAGAAGAGCAGGTGCCAGCCGACCGCCCAGCCCCAACCGCCGCCGTGCATCCAGGGGCCCATGGCTGCTCCGGTCATCGATGCTGTCGTCGCACTGTGGGTTGACATGCCGGCCGAGGCCAGTGGCGTCCGTCCCACCTGCATGGGCCATTTGGCCCGGACGTGTGGGTGTGTGGTGCGGCACCATGGCTGTCGGCTTGCACCGGAGCGGCGTCGGGTCGGCTGTCGGCAGCACCGGCGGCTCACCCCAGCCCGTTTGGCAGCATGCACATCAACGTTTAGTCTCGCACAAAAGTTTGGATCCGCGTCTCGGCCTGGGCGACGCGACCATCCTGGGCCGGAGGCAGCGATGGATCCGATCATCATCCAGGGAGGCATGGGCGTCGGCGTCTCCGGATGGCCGCTGGCGCGTCGGGTCGCGCAACTCGGCCAGCTCGGCGTGGTCTCTGGGACGGCCGTCGCAGTGACGATGGCGCGCCGCCTCGAACTGGGTGTCGACAGCGAGGACATCGAGCGTGCCCTCGAGCACTTCCCGAATCCGGCGGTTGCGCAGCGGGTCCGCCAGCGCCATCGCCCGCGTTCTGGATCAGGCTCGAGCGCGCGTTTCCGAGGGATGGCCAGGCCGACGCTGCGCGCGGCCGACGAACTCATCGAGACAATGGTCGTCGCGAACTTCGTGGAGGTGTGGCTCGCCAAGCAGGGCACCGACGGTGCCGTGGGCATCAACCTCCTCGAGAAGATCCAGCTGCCGACGCTGCCGTCGCTGTACGGCGCGATGCTGGCGGGTGTCGACTACGTGCTCATGGGTGCCGGCGTTCCCGTGCGGATCCCGGCCGCCCTCGACGCGCTCGCACGCCACGACGAGGTGCGCCTACCGGTGGAGGTCGTCGGCGAGAAGGGTGAACGCGCCGAGGTCTCGTTCTCGCCGCGCAGAGTGCTGGGCGGCCTCGATCATGCCGAGCTGCGACGCCCACGGTTCATCGCCGTCGTCTCGTCGCACACCCTGGCGACCTATCTCGCGCGCAGTGCGACGGGCCGTCCGGACGGTTTCGTCATCGAGTCGCCGACCGCGGGTGGTCACAACGCCCCGCCGCGCCGACGCTCGGTGCAGGAGGCGTCGGACGAGCCGGTCTACGGCCCGCGCGACCGCGTCGACCTCGCCCAAGTCGCAGAACTCGGCCTGCCATTCTGGCTGGCCGGCGGGCATGCGACCCCCGAGGCCCTCGTCCAGGCACGTGCACAGGGCGCAGCCGGTGTCCAGATCGGCACGGCATTCGCGCTGTGCGACGAATCGGGCCTCGATCCCCAGCTGCGACGCCGGCTGCTCGACGAGGTGATCGCCGGTCGCGCGGTGGTCCGCACCGATGCGCGCGCCTCTCCGACCGGCTTTCCGTTCAAGGTCGTCGATCTGCCCGGGACCGTCGGGCACGCCCCGGTCGCCGCATCGCGTCCGCGTCTGTGCGACCTCGGGTACCTGCGTGAGATCTCTCGTCGAGCCGACGGCCGACTGGACTACCGCTGCGCCGCAGAGCCGGTCGACGACTACGTGCGCAAGGGCGGGGAGGCCGCCGACACAGTCGGGCGCCAATGCCTGTGCAACGGGCTGCTCGCCACGATCGGACTCGGCCAGGTGCGACGTGACGGCTACCGCGAGCCGCCGGTCGTCACCGCCGGCGACGACCTGGGTGGACTGACGCGCTTCCTGGCACCAGGCCGCCGCTCGTACACCGCTGCTGACGTCATCGCACACGTGCTCGGTGCCGGCGTTTCAGCACCTGTGTGAGGCCGTCCGCGTCCTGACCGGGTGAGGTCCGCCCGGTGGTGGTCGTGGAGAGCCAGGCGCCAACCAGGGGGTGTCGAACGATTCCGAACGAGGACCGAGTGGCCCTGGCCCGTCGTGCGCATCGCACGGACACTGCTTCGGCAGGTCGCGCGCACGGGCCGAGGCGGTTGACAGGGGCGCGGCCACACGACACACCGGAGCGAACCGATGGAGCAGGCCAACACCGGGGTCGCCGATGCTGCACGTGAGACCATCGCCGATGGTCTTGCGCGGCTGCTCGCCGACACCTACTCGATCTATCTCATGAGCCACGGCTATCACTGGAACGTCACCGGGCCGATGTTTCCGTCACTGCACGCGATGTTCGAGGAGCAGTACACCGAACTCGCGGGGGCAGTCGACGAGGTCGCCGAGCGCATCCGTGCACTCGGTCTTCCGGCGCCGGCCGGCTACGTCGCGTTCACGCGGCTGAGTTCGGTCGCCCTGGACGCCGAGGACGACCTGCCCGAGGCCCTCGAGATGGTGCGGCGTCTCGGCGAGGCTCACGAAACGGTTGCGCGCACCGCGCGTGAACTCGTCGCCACAGCCGAAGCGGCCGATGACGTCGCGACCGCAGATCTCGCGACCCAGCGTGTCCACGTGCACGAGAAGACCGCCTGGATGCTGCGCGCGACCGCTGCTTGAACCAGACGACGTGCGGTGCGTCCCGGGGTGTGTTGTCGCTGCCGCGTGGCGTCACCGGTGACGAGGCGACGGCTCGAGGCGTGCGGTCACGCTTTGGCGTGCGTCCCCGTGCCAACGTGTCCGTCGGCGACGACACGCGCGTCAGAGCCTGGGTACAGGATCGTGGCGTGTCCTGTGTCGCTCCAGCGCACCACGAAGGGCGGATCGCCGTCCTCTCCCCGCACCTCGAGCACCTCGCCCTCACGGACCGGGTGGTGGACGTGGCGCCCCATGATGACCAGGTGGTCGCCGGCCTTGGCTTTCATCGTCGTCTCCTTGCCTGACGCCAGACGTTCTGGCACGCCGACTGTTGATGTCAGCACGTGGGCAGGTCGACGCTCAGTCGGACGTCCCTGGGTCGCACTCGCCGCGGTAGAACGCCCACTCCTCGCATTCGGAACCGGAACCGTCCGGAAACACGCAGATCCCCACTTGTCCGCCTTCGGCGCCTTCGCGGATGTCGAGGTCGCCACCCTGCTCGATGCAGTACTCGGATGCGGGGTTGGCGATGCCGGGGTCGGCGTCAGGGGGCCCGGGGTTCGTATCGGCGCATCCACCCGATGCGAGTGCCGTGACCACTCCGATGATGCACAAAGCGCCACGGTCCATCGCTCGACCAGTCGTACACGGCTGCGCGCCTGCGGCCCAGCATCGGCTGACACCGCCAACGACGGCGGTGTGTCATCACCTCGAGGGTCCGCTGATCGCGACGTCTCGTCGAGGGCCGAAGGTCCATCGGTCGCCGAGGCGTTGCCTGCGCCATCGCCGGGGCGGGTCGTTGCCGAAGTCGGGACTTTCGGCGGCGATGCGGGAGCCGGTGGTCCGGCACTCTCGTCTCGAGGATCCGCATCCGGACTCCGCATCCGGACATCGAGGATCTGCGCGTCGACGCAGACGCGAACCGGAGAATGCGATCCGCCGAAGCGTGGCCCGCGACAGGATCCGCGGACCCGATGGACGACGATGAATCGACTGCGCGGGCTGACCTCGGCCGAGGCCGCTCGACGGCTCGCCGAGGCAGGCCGCAACGAGCTTCCAACTGCGAAACGGCGTTCG
This sequence comes from Nitriliruptoraceae bacterium, assembly GCA_050480705.1. Classification (GTDB taxonomy): domain Bacteria; phylum Actinomycetota; class Nitriliruptoria; order Nitriliruptorales; family Nitriliruptoraceae; genus JBJHAX01. The sequence goes on along the minus strand of JBJHAX010000032.1, from coordinate 8,006 downwards.
CCGTTGCTGCGTATCGCGGCCCAGTTTCGTGAACCGATGAACGTGCTGCTGCTCTCCGCAGCTGCGGTGTCGGGGGTGGCGCTCGGCGAACGCCTCGACGCGCTGGCCATCGGCACCATCGTGGCGATCAACGTCACGATCACCCTGGCGCAGGAAGGGCGGGCCAACCGGGCGCTCGCTGCACTGCAGCAGCTCACGGCTCCCGAGGCGACGGTCGTGCGTGACGGGGTGGCACTTCGTGTCGCAGTCGCCGAGCTCGTGCCCGGCGACGTCGTCAGGTTGTCGGCCGGTGACCGTGTGCCGGCTGACGGGCGGATTGTCGAAGCGGACCTGCTCGAGATCGACGAGTCGATTCTCAGTGGCGAGTCGGTCGCCGTGGCCAAGCAGGTGGGGACAGGCGACGAAACGGAAGACATCGACACGGGCGTGCTTCAGGGCACGTTCGTCACGCACGGCAGTGGCTCCGCCGTCGTCGGCGCGACCGGCGCAGCCACCCAGCTCGGCGGCATCGCGGCGAGCCTCGATGCGCCCCGTTCACCCACGCCGCTGCAGCGTGAACTCACGCGCCTCAGTCAGCGGCTGGGCATCGCTGCCGTGGTAATCGCTGGCGGGGTCTTCGTCCTGACCCTGGTCCGTGTCGGTGTGACCGTCGAAGGCTTCGAGCGGTCGTTTCTGAGCGCAGTCGCGCTCGCTGTCGCTGCCGTTCCCGAGGGCTTGCCGACGGTCACGCTCGTCGCGCTCGCCGCCGGTGTTCGCCAGATGGCTCGTCACCGGGCCATCGTGCGCCGTCTGCCGGCGGTCGAGACGCTCGGGTCGGCCACCGTGATCGTGACCGACAAGACGGGGACCATCACCGAGAACCGCATGTCCGTCGCCGCAGCGTGGTCACTGGGCGCGTCGTCGGGCACGTTGCCGGAGGTGGTCGCGAGCGCCGCTCGATGCATCGCAGCCGTTGCGAACGACGCGACGCTCGAGCCTCCGATCGGTGATCCGATGGAGCTCGCCCTGCTCGAGTTCGCGGGCCCCGAGGCGACCCGTGCCGCGGCGATCCCGCGTGTACGGACGTTCCCCGTCGACAGTGACCGGATGCGCATGTCGGTCGTCACCCGACGTCCTTCGTCGTTCGAGGTCTGCGTCAAAGGCGCGCCGGAGTCGGTCGTGGGCTGCTGCGTCGACGTGATGACCCTCGACGGAGGTGCGGTGCCGCTCACCGACGCTCCACGCCTGGTGATCCTGGAGCAGGCCAGCCGGATGGCCTCCTCGGGCGCGCGCGTGCTCGCCCTCGCGCGGGCCGTGCGCGCGACGGTCCCGGCAGGCGTCGACGACGCGGAATCATCGCTGACCTTCGTCGCGCTCGTCGCTCTCGAAGACCCGGCGCGGCCGGGCGCGGCCGACGCGGTCGCGGCGGCCCGCGCTGCCGGGATTCGCATCGTCATGGCGACCGGAGATCATCCCGCGACCGCCCAGGCGATCGCACGATCGGTCGGCCTGCCGGGAAGCGGGCGATTCCTCACCGGCGCGCATCTGGCGCGTGACGGGTTGCCCGCCGACCCGCTGTCCATCCGCCTGTACGCGCGCGTCGACCCGTCCCAGAAACTGCGCCTGGTGCAAGCCTTGCAGCAGCACGGCGAAGTGGTCGCCATGACCGGCGACGGGGTCAACGACGCGCCTGCGCTCAGGCACGCCGACATCGGGATCGCACTCGGCCAGCGCGGCAGCGATGTCGCCAGGGAGGCCGCCGACATGGTGGTCACGGACGACGATCTCGCCACGATCGTCGTCGCGACGCGGGAAGGCCGCGGGATCTACGACAACATCCGCAAGGTCGTCGACTACCTCGTCGCCGGCAACCTCTCGGAGGTCGTGGTCGTCGTCGGCGCGCTGCTGGCCTTGCCGATGCTCGGCGTGCCGCTGCTGCCCCTGCAGCTGCTCTGGGTGAACCTGCTCACCGACGGTCTGCCAGCGCTCGCGCTCGGCAACGACCGGCACGACCGTGCGTTGATGCTCGACCCTCCCCGTTCGCCGGCCACGCACCTTCTCGACCGGCAACGCTTGACGCACCTGGCCGTTCGAGGTGCGTTGATGGCCGCCCCGTGCCTTGCTGCGGGCATGGTCGTCGCGGCACGAGGCGAGGCGCCTGACCACGTGCGCACGGTGATCCTCACCACGCTCGTCGTCACGCACCTTCTGTATGCGTTCGTCGCCCGCCAGCCGACCCAGGCGAGACGCAACGGGCTGCCGGCCCGCCGTGCCGGAATCGGCAGCCCGTGGCTGGTGGCCGCGGTCACGGGTGGACTCGCCCTGCACCTGGCGATTCTGTTGTGGTCGCCGGCGCAGCGGGTCTTTCGGACGACGACGCCCACGCTCGCAGACTGGCAGGTGATCGCCGTCGGGGCGCTGGCAGCGCTCTGCGCGACCATCATCTACCGCCACATCGCCGGGTCGACCTCCCTATCTGACGGCAAGCGTCTCGCGGCCGGCAGCGACGACAAGGACGGGCCGTGAGCGTGTCGCAAACGACGAATCCCACAGCGACCGCGGCCGGGCTGGTCAGCAACGCAGTGGCCGTGCTGGGGCCGGACGAGCGCTGTGGGCAGGTGCGTGGCCGTCTTGTCGGGCAGCGCTACGACACGGTCCGTGATCTCCCGGTGTGCGACGCCGAGCGCAGCGTCATCGGGGTGGTGAGGATCGAGGATCTGCTCGCCGCTGACGACGCGACGACCATCCAGGAGATCATGGACCCCGACCCGCCCGTGCTCGCCCGTGACACCGATCGCGAGGTCGCCGCATGGCATGCGGTGCGTCACGGTGAGAGCTCGCTTGTCGTCGTGGATCCGTCGGGCCGGCTCGTGGGTGTCGTGCCGCCGCATCGGCTGCTCGACGTGCTGCTGGGAGAGCACGAGCAGGACGTGGCACGGCTTGGCGGGTTCCTCGCCTCCTCCGACACCGCGGCACACGCCTTGCGCGAGCCGATCTGGCGACGTCTGGCGCACCGCTTGCCGTGGCTGTTGGTCGGTCTCGCTGGCGCGATGGTCGCGGCGGGACTCATGACCGGATTCGAAGCCCGTCTGCGCGACAATCTCGTGCTGCTGCTGTTCGTCCCCGGCATCGTGTACCTCGCGGACGCGGTCGGCACCCAGACTGAGACGCTGGTCGTGCGTGGACTCGCGATCGGTGTACCGATCCGTGAGATCGTCGTGCGCGAGATCGTCACGGGCGTGCTCGCAGGAGCCATTCTGGGCGCCCTCTTTCTGCCGATCGGGTGGCTTATCTGGGGGACGGGCAGTGCCGTGACCGTCGTGGCGGTCGCGCTGGTCGCCGCGTGCGCGACGGCGAACGCGGTGGCGATGCTGCTGCCCGCGCTTCTTGACCGCCTCGGCCTCGACCCGGCGTTCGGCAGCGGTCCGCTTGCGACCGTCATCCAGGACCTTCTGTCGATCGCGATCTTCCTCGGGATCGCGGTCGTGGTACTGCCGTGACGTGACCAATGGCATGCGCGGTGCCAGAACGCTGCCGACCCGTGCGATGCGCGAACTTGTAGAATAGGGGGGTAGGCTATATAGCAGATCGGCGCCGGAGGGCGACCCTCACGTGCACCGCGGGGATCGACGACACAGCAACAACGAGGATCCGTAGTGGCCACACAGACAACGATCGACGGGTCGAGTGGGTCGTCGGCACAGGAGCGCCTGGAGTTTGCTGCGCAGGGCATGACCTGCGGCTCGTGCGCGGCACGCATCCAGCGCACGCTCGCACGCCAGGATGGCGTCGCCGACGCCGAGGTGAACTACGCGACCGGTCGTGCGGTCGTGACCGCGCAAACCGGCGACATCGATGTGGACGCGCTGCGCGCTGCGGTCGACCGCATGGGCTACGGGCTCGTCCCGATCCTCGCCCCACCCTCCGACGAAGGCGACGACGACGCCGAGGCAGCCCGGCACTGGCGGCGTCGGGTCGTGATCGCGACGCCGCCCACGCTGGTCGTGCTGTGGCTGGCGATGTTCGCCGGTGAGATGGGGGAGCAGACCTGGGCGCGCTGGACCCAGTTCGTACTCGCGACGCCGGTCCAGTTCTACGTCGGCTGGCCCTTCATCGCCGAGATGGCACGCCGTGCCCGCCACTTCACGGCGAACATGGACACGCTCATCGGGCTCGGAACGCTGGCCGCGTACGGCTACTCGGTCGTTGCGCTGCTCGCCGGCGGGTTCCTCTACTTCGAGGTGGCCGCCGCGATCGTCGCGCTGCTGGCGCTCGGCCGCTACTTCGAGGCCCGGGCACGCAGCCGGGCCGGCCGGGCGCTTCGCGCCCTGCTGGAGCTCGGCGCGAAGCAGGCACGCGTGGTGCGCGACGACGAGGAGGTTCTCGTCGATCTCGAGCAGGTGCGCGTCGGTGACCTGCTGCGCGTGCGGCCAGGCGAGAAGATCCCCACCGACGGCATGGTCGTCGACGGCCGCAGCGCGGTCGACGAGTCGATGCTCACCGGCGAGTCGCTGCCGGTCGACAAGCACCCCGGCGACGACGTCGCCGGCGCGACCGTCAACACCAACGGGGTGCTGACACTTCGCGCCACCGCGATCGGGGCGGACACCGCACTCGCCCAGATCATCCGGCTCGTCGCCGAGGCGCAGCGCGGCCGCGCGCCCGTGCAGCGGCTGGCGGACCGCATCTCGGCGGTGTTCGTCCCGATCGTAATCGTCATCGGGATCGTGACGTTCGCCGTGTGGTGGCTCGCCGCAGCTGATCCGCTCGCCGGGCTGACCTCCGCGGTCGCCGTGCTGATCATCGCCTGCCCGTGTGCGCTCGGGCTCGCCACACCCATCGCGATCATGGTGGGCACCGGACGCGGCGCCGAACTCGGCATTCTGATCCGCCGTATCGAGACGCTCGAACAGACCCGGCGCATCACCACCGTGGTGTTCGACAAGACCGGCACGCTCACCCACGGACGCATGACCGTCACCGACCTCGCAGCGACCGATGAGGTCGATGAAGACGAGCTGCTGCGCATCGCCGGTGCAGCTGAGGCTGACAGTGAGCACCCGATCGGCCGCGCGCTCGCCGACGCCGCCCGCGAACGGGCCGGCGAGCTGACCCGCGCCGAGGCGTTCGAAGCGCTCGCCGGCGACGGGGTGCGTGCAACGGTCGACGGCGCCGATGTGCTGGTCGGCCGGCACAGCCTGCTCGACGCGAACGGTTGGATGCTCGACGACGCGCTCGTGGAACAGGCGGCAGCGATGGAGCACGCCGGCCGCACCGCGGTGTTCGTCGGCTGGGACGGTGCTGCACGAGGGGTGATCGCGGTGGCCGACGAGGTGCGCGCCGACGCAGCCGCCGTCGTCGCCGACCTCGCCTCGATGGGCCTGGAAGTGGCGATGCTCACCGGCGACAACCGTCGCGCCGCCGAGGCGGTCGCGGCCGAACTCGGCATCACCCGGGTGCTCGCCGAGGTTCGGCCCGAAGAAAAGCACGCCGAGATCTTGCGGTTGCAGGACGCGGGTGCGGTCGTCGCGATGGTCGGAGACGGGGTCAACGACGCCCCCGCCCTCGTCCAGGCCGACCTCGGCGTCGCGATCGGCACCGGCACCGACGTGGCGATCGAATCGAGCGATCTCACCCTGCTGCGCGGCGACCTGCCGGCCGTGCCGCTCGCGATCCGTCTCTCACGGCGCACCTACCGCACGATCCTGCAGAACCTCGGCTGGGCGTTCGGGTACAACGTCGCTGCGATCCCGCTCGCAGCCGTCGGTCTGCTGAACCCGATGATCGCCGGCGCGGCGATCGGATTCTCCAGTGTGAGCGTGGTGCTCAACGCGCTGCGGTTGCGCCGCTTCGGGCGAGCGGCGTCGACGGCGAGCTGAACCGCCGCCACCGGACCGGGAGGACCGATGACCGCGGATGCGACGGCGGCCGCCGACTGGGACGCCGCGATCCGCAGGGTGCTGTCGCCGGACGGTGCGGTGGACGTCGCCCTGCAGCCGATCATCGACCTCCAGCGGGCAAGCGTCACCGGGCACGAGATGCTCGCCCGATTCCCCGGTCCGCCGCACGTCGGCCCCGACCGCTGGTTCGCTGCGGCCGAACAGCGCGGGCTCGGCGGCGCGCTCGCGGCCCGAACAGTTCAGCGCGGCCTCGCGCTCCTCGATGGGCTGCCGGACAACACCTTCCTCACGATCAACGTCGAACCCCAGCATCTGCACGACGAGGCCGTCCGCGATGCGTTCGGCGCGCGTCCCCGACTCGACCGGCTGTTCGTGGAACTCACCGAGCACGCGGTCGTCGAACGCCCCGACGACCTCGGAGCCGAACTCGACGCGTTGTGTGAGCGCGGCGCGCGTGTCGCGGTCGACGACGCCGGTGCGGGCTACGCCGGGCTGTCGATGCTGCTCGCGCTGCGCCCCCAGCTGGTCAAGCTCGACCGCAGCCTGATCGCCGGGCTCGACCGCGACCCCGCCAAGCGTGTGCTCGTGCGTGCGATGGGTGAGCTCGCCGCGACGTTCGACGCGTGGGTGCTTGCCGAAGGCATCGAGACCGAACGCGAACTCGCCGAACTCGTCGCGCTCGACGTGCCGCTCGGCCAGGGCTATCTGTTCGGTCGTCCTGCTCCGGGATTCACGCCGGAGGTCCCCGCTGAGGTGCTGCTCACGATCGCCGACCGCCGCCGCCGAGGCGAGTACGCCGAGCTGGCCGTGAGCCTGCTCGAGGACGTGCCGCTGGTCGCCGATGACGACCCGGGGGCGGCTGAGCCCGCAGGCGAGTTGCGTGTCGTCGTCGACGGTCACACACGCCCGGTCGCGCTCGACACCGGTGAGCAGATCCGTTCCGCGCCGCTGCTGGCCAAGCCGTCTGAGCCGCTCGCGGTGGTGGCACGGCGCGCCGTCGCACGCGGTCACGGGCGCTGGGACGAACCGGTCGTGCTCACCGACGGCCGTGGCGTGGCCGTCGGCGTCGTCACCGTCGACCGGATGCTCGAACACCTCGCCCGCCGCACGTCGGCACCCGACGGGTAGGGCGCGCGGGGTGTCACCGCGGGTCGGGCTTCACTCCGTCCGGATCGCCGTGATCACCGCGTTGGCGAGCTCAGGCGAGACGTCGGTGATGTCGTGATCCTGGCGGGCGTGCTCCCCGACCTGTTCGAGGATCGCCGGCTCGGTTTCGGCGACGAACGTCGCGTCACAGCCGGGAACCACGTCACCACAGGAAAACCGCTTCATGATGTCACTTTCCATCGGCGTCACCTACACCACATGTCGGCCGCACGTCGACCACACCTGAGTCGAGGATCGCCCGACCGTACGATGTCCGCATGCCTGAACTGCCCGACGTCGAGGACTACCGCGCGGCACTCATCACGCGAGTCGTCGGCGCGACCCTCACCGGCACGCGCATCCGCGGCATCTCGCTGCTGCGGACCTACGATCCACCGGTCGACACGCTGCACGGCTGCGTGTGCACCGGGGTGCGCCGGATCGGCAAGCGGCTGGTGTTCGTGTTCGATGGCGACGGCGGGCCGCTGTTCGCCGTGCTGCATCTGATGATCGCCGGCCGGCTCGCATGGGCCGCGCCCGGGGCGGCGGTGCCCGGCAAGATCGGTCTCGCCGCGTTCGACTTCTCGCAGCCCGGTGACGCGGCAACCCCCGGTGGGACGCTGCTGCTGCGCGAAGCGGGCACCACCAAACGGGCGTCGCTGCACGTCGTGCGGGGTGAGGCCGCGCTCGCCGACCTCGACCCGGGCGGCATCGAACCGCTCGATGCCGGCCTGCAGTCCTTCAGCGAACAGCTGCGTCTGGAGCGGCGCACGCTCAAGCGCGTGTTGACCGATCCGCGCCGCTTCTCTGGCATCGGCAACGCGTTCAGTGACGAGATCCTGCACGCTGCCGGCCTGTCACCGGTGCAGCGCACCGACCGGCTCGACGACGACGAGGTCGCCCGGCTGCACGCCGCCACCCGCGAGGTGCTCGCCTCCTGGACCGCACGGCTGCGGGAGCAGACCGGGGAAGGCTTTCCTG
>JBJHAX010000031.1:0-25257 GCA_050480705.1 Nitriliruptoraceae bacterium | reverse complement strand
CACCCGCACCGGCCCTGGTCGCGCCGCGGCGCGTCGTGCCGCGCGCCCGATCGGTGCGCGGCGCGGCTGCGCGAACGGGGCGCTGGACACCGGCCATGGTCGGTCAGCCGCTTCGTCGGACGAACGCGGACGCACCGGCGTAGCGGGCGGTGTCACCCAGGCGTTCCTCGATGCGCAGCAGCTGGTTGTACTTCGCGACACGATCCGAGCGTGCAGGAGCGCCGGTCTTGATCTGCCCGGCGTTGACCGCGACGGCGATGTCGGCGATGGTCGCGTCCTCGGTCTCACCTGAACGGTGGCTGATCATCGTCGTCCAGCTCGCGCGGTGGGCGAGCGTGATCGTGTCGAGCGTCTCGCTGAGCGTGCCGATCTGGTTGACCTTCACCAGCACGCTGTTCGCCGCGCCGAGTTCGATCGCGCGCTCCACGAACCTCGGGTTGGTCACGAGCAGGTCGTCGCCGACGATCTGCACGCGCGCGCCGAGCTGGCTGGTCAGGTTGACGAACCCGTCCCAGTCGTCTTCGCCCAGCCCGTCCTCGATCGACACGATCGGGTAGCGCCCGACGAGGTCGACCCACAGCTCGACCAGCTCTTCGGACGACAGCACCCGCCCCTCCCCGTCGAGGTGGTAGGCGCCGTCGCGGCGGAACTCGCTCGCCGCCGGGTCGAGCGCGATCGCCATCTCCTCACCGGGCTCGAAGCCGGCCTGCTCGATCGCCGCCATGAGCAGATCGAGCGCGTCGACGTTCGAGGCGAGGTCGGGCGCGAAGCCGCCTTCGTCGCCGAGCCCGGTCGACAGTCCCCGGTCGTTGAGCACGCCGCGCAGGTGGTGGTAGACCTCGGTGCCCATGCGCAGCGCCTCGCGGAAACTGGGGGCTCCGACCGGAACGACCATGAACTCCTGGAAGTCGACGCTGCTGGTTGCGTGGCTGCCGCCGTTGAGCAGGTTCATGCAGGGGGTGGGCAGCAGGTGTGCGTTGGGGCCGCCGAGGTAGCTGTAGAGGGGCAGCCGATGGGAGGCGGCGGCGGCCTTGGCGGCCGCGAGCGACACGCCGAGGATCGCGTTGGCGCCCATGTTGGACTTGTTGTCGGTGCCGTCGACGGCGCGAAGCGTCAGGTCGATTTCACGCTGGCGGTCCGCCGGCTGTCCGATCAGCGCGTCCGCGAGCACCGTGTTGACGTTGCGCACGGCGGTGACGACCCCTTTGCCGAGATAGCGCGACGTGTCGGCGTCGCGCAGCTCAACGGCTTCGGATTCACCGGTCGACGCCCCCGAGGGCACGGCGGCACGACCGACGCTGCCGTCGTCGAGCCGCACGTCGACCTCGACCGTCGGGTTTCCGCGGCTGTCGAGGATCTCCCGGGCGAGGACGGCACTGATGATGGCGGTCACGTTGGTTGCACCTCGTCGTTACGGCAGGTCGGGGCGATGGTGCGCGACGGGGGCGGGACGTCGCAGGTCGTTTCGCTGCGTTCTCGCGGGCTGCGCACCGACGATCCGCCGCGTCAACACTGTTGCGGGGCGCAGTCGCACGATCACCCTACGCACACTCCTCGTGTTGCGCAACATGTGTCACACCAGCAACACGTGTGTCGCGATCAGTCCTCGAGGCGCCATACCCGCCGCAATGCCGCGACGATGAGCGCGCCCAACAGTCCGCCGACGAGGGCACCGCGGACACGGCGCAGGGCCACCAGCGCGCCGAACAACGCCCCCGCGCCGGCGCCGGCCGCCATCCACGCGGTGTCGGTCGGAAACGGTGGTGCCACGAGCGACGCACGCGCTGCATCGGTGTCGGTGTCCCAGCCGTCGAGCACATCGTCGACGTCGGCGCCCGCTTTGGCGGCATCGTCGGTGTCATCACCAGCTGGATCGTCGGCAGGCGCGCCGACCGAATCGTGCGCAGGTGCACCAGGCGAGCCGTCGGAGGACACCCCGGACGGTGCGTCAGCGGCCTGGGCGACGATGTCGTCGGCGAACGTCGTGTCGTCGAGCGTCTCCTCACAGCCGGGGCACGGCTGTGCCTGCTCGCGAAGGGCGATCACGAACGCGTTGCTGAGAAATCGTCCGCACGCCGGGCACTGCCTCGGTGGCACCACGTTCTCCGGTCGTCGTCGCGTGCCGACGATCCTAGTTGCCCCGGATCGATCAGCCAGCGCCCGTCATGTCGACGGCTCGACCTGCTCGCGCAGCATCGACGCGGCGCGGCGTGCGGACGCCTCCGGGTCGATGCCCTGGTGGCGTGCGAGCGCGACCGCCGCAGCGAACACCTCGCCCATGGCCTCCTCGACGGAGGCCGGCGACACGTCGCCACCACCGTCGAGGACGGTGCCGAGGACGGCGACCGCCTCGTGCAACCTGCCCGCGGGATCCGACTCACGCCAGCGCCCGTCGTGCTTCTCGGCACGCGACTGCAACTTGTCGAGCAGCTGCAGGCCGGGCATCGCACTCGGAACCCCTTCGAACGCACCGGTGCGCTGCTTCTCCTCGGCTTTGAGTTCTTCCCACCGCTTCTCGACGTCGGCGGTGGTGGACGCGTCAGCGTCACCGAACACATGCGGATGACGGCGCACCAACTTGTCGACGATGCCGCGTGCCACGTCGTCGATGGTGAACGCGTCGCGGTCGCGCGCGACCTGGCCGTGGAAGACGATCTGCAGCAGCAGGTCGCCGAGTTCCTCGACGAGATCGGCGTCGTCGCCGACCTCGACGGCGTCGACGACCTCGTAGGTCTCTTCGAGCAGGTAGCGCACCAGCGACCGGTGGTCCTGGTCGAGGTCCCAGGGGCAGCCGCCGTCGGGGTCACGAAGCCGCGACATCACCTCGACCAGGCGCAGGACCTCGGTGCCCGCAGGCTGGGGCGCGAAGAAGACGAGTTCGATCTCGGCGTTGCGCTCGCCGATCATGCCGGCCAGCGCGGCCGCCAGCCCGTCGTCGTCAGGCCCGAGCAGATAGACCGGCTCGGAGCCGGCGTCGAGCCGGGCGAGCAGCGCCTTGGCCAGCCGGCGGTCGTCGGGCGAGCCCGGCCGCGACAGGTCGAGGTCGGCCCGGTCGAGGGTGTGCGGCTCGAGTTCGACGACGTCGACGCCGGCCAGGTGCAGATGCGCGACGCCGGGGTGCCGGTCGGGTGCACGCGCGAAGACGTCGTCGGCGAGCCCGATCGCGTCCCAGGCCTGGAACGGCAGGAGGCCGGGCAGCGCGTCAGAGGTCTCGACGAGCACGACGCGCGACGGTTCGCCGTCCGGCCGCGGACTCATCCGCCGCCGCCACCCACCTGGTCCTCGGACACGACCATCCCGAGCTCGCTGCTCCACACGCCAAGGCCCGGGGCCACCTCGATGTCGGCGGCGGAGAACGCGTCGTCGAGCAGCCTCGCGAGGTCCTCGCCGACGAGCTGTTCGGCCTGCTGCTGCGGAAGGTCCTCGGCGGCGGTCGTGGACTCTCCCGTGACCTCGATCACGTGGAAGCCGAAGTCGGACTCGACCGGTCCCACGATGACGCCGATGGTGGCGTTCCACACGGCCTCGTCGAACGGCGGCACGTAGGCGCCGCGCACTGCCGAGCCGAGGTCACCGCCCTGCTGGCCGCTGCCCGGGTCGACGGAGCGTTCCTCGGCGAGCTGGGCGAAGTCGGCGCCGTCGGCGAGTTCGGCCACGACCTCGTCGGCCTCGGCTTCGGTCTCGAGCAGAATGTGGCGCGCTTCGCGCTGCTCGACCGCAGGCGCGTCGGCGAGCAGGTCGTTGCGCAGCACGTCGACACGGGCCTGGGCGGGCATCAACGCCTCGCGCAACAGGGTGAGGGTCAGTCCCGAACCTGCGAGCATCTGGGCCAGCTCGTCCTCGCCGCCGGCCATCGCGATCTGGCTCTGCAACTGTTCGTCGAGTTCGGCCTGGTCGATCTCGAGGCCGAGTTCGTCCGCGAGGTTCTCGATGACCTTGGTCTGGATCAGCAGGGTGAGGATCTGGTTCTGCATGGGCTCGACCACCTCAGCCCGCTGGTCGGCGTCGAGCTCTCCGAGCTGGTCGGTGAGTTCACGCACGGCATCGTCGAGCAGCGCGCGCGGGATCTCGGCGCCGTCGACGGTCGCGGCAGGGCCCGAGGGCCCACCGTCGGCGCATCCGATGAGGAGCGCCAGGGTGGCGAGGACGGCGAACAGGCGGACCGGCAGGGTGCGCACGGAGGCTCCAGGCGAGGCGAGGACGGTAGGGACAGCACGACGGCGCGTCGGCCTGTGGCACCAGGTGTGCTCGCCCGGGGGCGGGCGCATGCCAGGTCGTACCGACGCCGAGTCTACCGGCGGTGCACGGCTTGTCGGCCCCGGACACCGGTGGCAGCTGCGCACCGCCTACGCTTGGACCATGGCCGACGAGGTGCACGAGATCGTCGACGAGCAGTTGCGGCGGACCAGGCAGCGCTACACGCGGGGTCGTCGCCAGCTCGTCGAGCTGCTGCGCGCCGCGGAACGTCCGATGACGATTATCGAGCTGCACTCCCTCGGCGCGACCCAGTCGCAGAGTTCGCTGTACCGCAACCTCGCGATCCTCGAGCAGTGCGGGGCGGTCCACCGGATCGCATCGACCGACGACGTCGCACGTTTCGAGCTGACCGAACAGCTCTCGGAGCACCACCATCATCTCGTGTGCTCGGTGTGCGGCCGCCTCGAGGACGTGGTGCTTCCCGCTTCGATCGAGCATGCGCTCGCACGCGCCGCCGAAGAAGCCCGCGCGCAGCGCGACTTCGACGTCGACTCGCACCGCCTCGAACTCGTCGGCACGTGTTCGGCGTGCTCCTGACCCGTTCGCCCGGACCGGAACCCGCATAGCCCGGAGCCCGCCTACGCCACTGCGCGCCGGCGCCGCGTACGGCGACGCAGACCGTCGACGGTGAGCACGACGAAGAACAGCAGCACGGCGAGCACCGCGATCGTGGGCGCCGTTGCCGTCGCGAGGTGGTAGCTGGCCACCAGCCCGACGACCACGCTGAGCGCCCCCACGAGCATCGACACACCCATCATGACCGGGACCCGGCGCGAAACGAGCGCGGCAGTCGCCGGAGGGGCGACGAGGAAAGCGAAGACCAGCAGCGTGCCGACGGTGCGAAACGAGGTCACCACCACCATCGCGATGAGGGCGAGCATCATCAGATGGGTGCGGCGGGGCCGAAGACCCAGCAGTTCGGCCTTCTGCGGGTGGAACGACAGCACGAGGAACGGCCGGTAGAGCACCACGGTCGCGCCGATCGCAATCAGGGTCGCCGCCAGCACGACGGCCAGGTCGCCGCGTGTGACCCCGATCGGGTCGCCGAACAGGATGGCGGTGAGATCCCCCGCGTACGCGCCGCCCTTGGAGATGATGGCCACGCCGGCGGCGAGCATCCCGACGAACAGCAGGCCGATCGAGGTGTCCTCGCCGAGCCGGCTGCGCGCCGAGACGATCGTGACGCCCACGACCATCACGAGCGCGCCGAGCGCGCCTCCGAGCAGCAGGTTGCCGCCGAGGATGAACGCGATGGCGATGCCCGGCAGGACCCCGTGCGCGAGCGCGTCACCCATGAACGCCATCCCGCGCATGACCACCCAGGTGCCGATGAGCGAACTGGAGACGACCGTGAGCAGCCCGGCGGCCAGCGCGTTGCGCATGAACGTGTAGGCGAAGGGTTCAGCCAGCAGTTCGACCACGCGGGATCCGTCCGGATGCGAGTCGGTCAGGCGCTCGTTCGACGCCTCGCAGGATCACGTACAGTCTGCACCTGCCCGTCGAGGAAAGATAATGGGAGTCATTCCTAGACTCAACCTGCCCGGCGGTCGGGGATCCGGCACACCCGGCGGTGACACTGCGGCTGCCGCCGTCGCCATGGGCGCGCTCAGCGTCTCGTTCGACGACACCGTGGCGCTGCGCGACGTCTCGCTGAACTTCGACGCCGGCGAACTCGTCGCCGTCATCGGACCCAACGGATCAGGCAAGTCGACGATGCTGTCGGCGATCGCCGGGCTCGTCGCTCCCGCCAGTGGCACGGTCCTGGTGCACGGGCAGCCGCCGGCGCAGGCGCACGCACGCATCGCCTACGTGATGCAGACGCTGCATTCGAACCAGGCCGTGCCGCTCACCGTCCGCGAGACCGTGCGAATGGGCCGCTACGCGCATGCCGGAGCGTTCCGTCCGCTCACGCAGGTGGACCGGGGAATCGTCGACGAGGCGATGGAACGCATGCACATCACCGACCTCGCCGACCGCCAGCTGCACGAGTTGTCGGGGGGCCAGCGCCAGCGCGCCTATGTCGCGCAGGGGCTGGCACAGCGCGCCGACGTGCTGCTGCTCGACGAGCCGGTCACCGGCCTCGACCTGGTCACCCAGGACGTGATCATGGGCGTGATCCGCCAGGAGCGCGCCAACGGCACCACGGTCGTGCTGACCACCCATGACGTCGGCACGGCCCGCACGGCCGACCACGTCGTCCTGCTCGCCACCCGCGTCGTCGCCGGCGGTCCCGCCACCGAGGTGCTCACCCCTGCGCTGCTGTCGGAGGCCTACGGCGGGCATCTGCACCTGCTCGACGACGGCACCGTCGTTCTCGACGACCCGCACCACCACGGCGCCCCCGGACAGTTGGATCCGTGACCTCCAGCGGGGCGACGCCGCCCGCCGGACGACGGCCCGCATGGCTGACTGCGCCGGTGCTGACCGTGGCGGTGCTGTCGATCGCCGCAGGCATCGCGCAGTTCAGCGTCACCGCCGTCATCGGCGACGTCGCCGCGGCGTTCGGTGAACCCTCCGCCGGCGAGGATCTCGCCTCCCAGGTCGGGCTTCCCACCACGACCGTGGGCATCGCCCTGTCCATCATCCGGCTCGCCTCGCTCGGCACGCTTCCCGCGACCGTGCTCGCGGACCGGCACGGCCGGCGCACCGTCCTGCTCGCCCTCGCCGCGATCGGGCTCGCACTCACGAGCCTGGCGGCGGCGTCGCCGTCGTTCTGGTGGTACGTCGCGCTGGTCGCGCTGGCACGGCCGGCGATGTCGACGGTCAACGCCATCGCGGGTGTGGTCGCCGCCGAGGAGTCGAACGCCAGCGAACGCTCCGCAGCGATCGCACTGATCGCCGCCGCCTACGGGCTCGGATCGGGCATCGTCGCCCTCGCGCGCGGTGTGCTGCCGGGCGAGCCGTCGTTTCGCATCGTGACGGCGTTCGCGCTCGTACCGCTGCTGTTGCTGCCGGTGCTGGCCCGAACGGTCCGCGAACCGCAGATCGCGAAGCACAGCGAACAGCTGCGCGCCTTCCCCGGCGCCATCCCCCACCCCTACCGGCGCTGGGTCGTCGTGCTGGCCGTGCTCACCACGGTGGAGGCGATCGCGACCGGCCCCGGATTCACCTACCTGTTTCTCTACGGCGAGCGGGTCGTGGGGCTCTCACCGTTCGTGCTGTCGATGACGGTGCTGGCCGCCGGCCCCGCAGGGCTGATCGGCATCCTGATCGGCCGTGCCGGCTCGGATCGGCTGGGCCGGCGCCCCACCGCCGCACTCGCGATGGCGTTCACCGGGATCTCGGTCGCGGTCGGCTACGCGGGCTCCGCGCCGGGGCTCATCGCCGGCTACCTGGGGGCGATCATGGGTGGGTCGGCGTACGCGTCGCCCACCGGCGCACTCGCCGCGGAACTCGTGCCGACGCACGTGCGGGCGACCGTCGCCGGGTGGATGACCATCTCGGGGGTCGTCGGCGCGGTGATCGGGCTGACCGGCATGGGGGTGCTCGGCGACGTCACCGGCGCGTTCGCGGTGCCGGCACGCCTCATCGGTGTGGTGGTGGTCGCATCCGCAGCCGGCTTCACGCTGCTTCCTGAGACGCGGGGCCGAGAACTCGACGACGTGCCGGGCCGCGCCTGACCCGCACCAGCGCCCGGGCAGCTCAGCGCGACGAGCCGAACAGCTGCTTGAGGCAGGTGGCGACCCAGGCGACTAGGTCGGCCGGCCGCGGGTTCGGCAGCGGCAGCAGCACCACGTCGGGGTCACGGCGGGTACGCGCACCGGGGAACAGTCGCTCGATACGCACCAGGCGCGATTCGGTGAGCTCGACCGGCCCGATGCGCAGCTCGTCGCGCGGCGTGACGGCAAGTTCGGTCACGCCCCAGCGTCGCAGGGCCGCTTTGAGCGCGGCCAGGGTGAGCAGCCGCTCGACGGGTTCGGGTGGTGTCCCGAAACGGTCGGTCAGCTCGTCGCGCACGTCGCCGACGCCGGCGGCGTCACGCACCGACGCGATACGCCGGTACAGCTCGAGCCGCTGGTTGGCGTCGGCGACGTAGTCGGCGGGCAGGTGCGCGTCCACGGGCAGGTCGATGCGGATCTCGGGCTCGTCGACCGCAGGTTCGCCGGTGAGGTCGGCGATCTCCTCGCGCAGCAGCTGCGCGTACATGTCGAAGCCGACCGCGGCGATCTGGCCCGACTGTTCCGCACCGACGATGTTGCCCGCACCGCGGATCTCGAGATCGCGTCCTGCGATCGCGAGCCCCGAACCGAGCCGGGTGTGCTCGGCGATGGTGCGCAGCCGCTCATAGGCGGGGTCGGTCAGCGACGCGCCTTCCGGGTAGAAGAGGTAGGCGTAGCCGCGTTCGGCGGACCGTCCCACGCGCCCGCGCAGCTGATGCAACTGCGCGAGGCCGAGCAGATCGGCGCGTTCGATGACAAGCGTGTTCGCGTTGGGGACGTCCAGGCCCGATTCGATGATCGTGGTCGAGACCAGCACGTCGAACTCGCGCTGCCAGAAACGCACCATGACCCGTTCGAGGTCGCGTTCGTCCATCTGCCCGTGGGCGACCTCGACACGCACGTCACCGACGAGTTCGCGCACCTCGTCGGCCGCACGGTGGATCGTGTCGACCTGGTTGTGGACGTAGAAGACCTGTCCGTCGCGCAGCAGCTCGCGCCGGATCGCGAGCGCGACCTGTGCGGCATCGAAAGGACCCACGACGGTGTGGACGGGCTGGCGGTCCTCCGGCGGTGTCTCGATCACCGAGAGGTCGCGGATGCCCGAGATGGCCATTTCGAGCGTGCGCGGGATCGGCGTCGCCGACATCGACAGCACGTCCACGTCGGTGCGCAGCTCCTTGAGGCGTTCCTTCTGGGCGACCCCGAAGCGCTGCTCCTCGTCGACGATGACGAGCCCGAGGTCCTTCCAGGTGACGCTGCGGCCGAGCAGCGCGTGCGTGCCGACGACGATGTCGACGGTGCCGGCGGCGACACCGTCGATGATCCGGCGCCGGTCGGCCGCCGAGACGAACCTGCTCAACTCCTCGACGACGACCGGGAAGCCCGCGAAGCGTTCACGGAACGTCTCGACGTGCTGCTGGGCGAGGATCGTGGTCGGGACGAGCACGCCGACCTGCTTGCCGCCGAACACCGCCTTGGCTGCCGCGCGCACCGCCACCTCGGTCTTGCCGAAACCGACGTCGCCGGCGAGCAGCCGGTCCATCGGCAGCGGCGCCTCCATGTCGCGCTTGATCTCGTCGACGACCGTGAGCTGATCGTGCGTCTCGACGTGCGCAAACGCATCCTCGAGTTCGGCCTGCATCGCAGTGTCGGCGACGAACGCGTGCCCGGGGGCGTGCATGCGTGCCGCGTACAGGCGGATGAGCTGCGCAGCGATGTCGCGCACCGCACCCCGCACACGGTTCTTGGCGCGTTCCCACTGCGCACCGCCGAGGCTCATCACGGTCGGTGATTCGCCGCCCTGGTAGCGCGACAGGGCGTCGATCTGGTCGGAGGGCACATACAGCGTGTCGCCGCCGGCGTAGGCGACGACGACGTAGTCGCGGTGGGCGCTGCGCCCGTCAACGCCACGGAACTCGCGTGTCTGCATGCCCTGGAAGCGCCCGACCCCGTGGGTTCGGTGCACGACCGCGTCGCCTTTGCTGAGCTGCAGCACGGTGTCGGCGGCAGACGTGCGCGATCCGATGCGCCGGCCTGCTCGGCGGCGACGCGGGCCGAACACGTCCCAGGTGCCGAGCACCGCGAGCCCGAGCTCGTCGCTGGCGAATCCGGTCGAAAGCCGGCTCCAGGTGATCTCGATCCGCCCGCCCGCAGCGTCCTCGGCGATGCGTTCGGTGACCTGTGCCGGCAGGCCTTCGTCGGCGAGCACGTCGGCGACGCGCCGGGCGGGCCCTTCAGCGTCGGCGGTGACCACCACGCGCATGCCGTCACGCAGCAGCTGGGCCGCCCGTGTGGCAAACGTGGGGATGTCGCCGCGGAACGAGGCCCACGGTCGCGCGTCCAGCGCCTCGTCGCGTTCACCGGACGTCTCGAACGGGCCGATGCGCCAGGTGCGACGCCCGCCGGCGAGCATGCGCTCCGGTGACGCGAAACCGCCGTTGGCCGCATCGTCGGTCAGCCACGCCGTCGGGGCGAGCGCGTCGGCCTCCTCGGTGAGCACGCGCGCACGTTCGGCGAGCAGCACCGGATCGATCAGTGCGATGCCGGCCCCGTCGGGCAGCAGGTCGGCCAGGGTCACCACGTCGTCGGCGAGCAGCGTGGCGAGCGCTTCGACGCCTTCGAACAGCTCGCCTTCGGCGAGCCGCTCGAGTTCGTCGGCGAGATGCGGCCAGCGGCCGATCGCTGCGCGTGCCCGGCGTCGCAGGTCGTCGTCGACGACGACTTCGCGTGCCGGGCCGACGGCGACCTCGTCGAGGGCGCCGGTGGAGCGCTGGTCGGCGACGGCGAACCCCCGCAGCGAATCGATGTCGTCGCCGAAGAACTCGACGCGCACCGCCTGGTCGGCGGCTGCGGGGAACACGTCGACGATGCCGCCGCGCACGGCGAACTCGCCGCGCGCCTCGACCTGCGGACGCGCTTCGTAGCCGAGCTCGACGAGCGTGTCGACGAAGCGGTCGTAGCCGAGCGGTCCCGGCGTGAGGTGCACCGCGCGGCGCGCGGCCAGCCGGCGATCCATCGGCTGCAGGGCGGCACGCACCGGCGCGACGACGGCGAGCAGCCCGTCGGTGTCGTCGCCCACGAGCCGGTCGAGGACCTCGAGCCGGCGTCCGACCGCGCGCGGCTGCGGCGACAGCCGCTCCTGCGGCAGCGTCTCCCACGCGGGGAACAGCGCGACGGCTGCGTCACCGAGGTAGGCGCTGAGCCCGTCGGCGAGCGCCTGCGCGTCGGAGGTTCGCGGGACGACGACGAACAGCGGATGTGCACGCTCGGCGAGGAGTGAGAGCACGTAGGGGCGCACGCCCGGCACGCACACCAGGTCGTCGTCGAGGTGTTCAGGCCAGGCCGCGCGCCCGGTGCGCAGTGTCGCGGCGAGCGGCCCGAGGGCGAGCCCGGGGTCGAGAACGTCGTCGACGTTGCGGGCAGCGGACGGGCCGGCGTGTCCGCTGCTCACCGCGGCTTGGGCCGCTTGCGTCCGGCGACCGCCATCGGGTCGATGCCCTTGGGGATCGGCAGGGAGCGGTCCAGCGGCTTGAGCTTGCGTTCGAGGCGGGGCACCTCGGTCTTGCGCAGCTTGCGGGGCAGCTTCGTCAGCTTCGCCTGCAGTTTGCGGATCGACACCTGATCGTCGCCGTCGCCGATCACGACCAGCGTGACCGGCGCGTCACCGACGACACGGTCGAGGCGCTTGCGTTCCTTGGTCAGCAGCCCCTTGACGCGTGGCGGGGCTCCTTCGCCGACGAGCACCACACCGCAGCGGCCGACGACACGGTGCACCATGTCCTGCTTGGCGTTGACCGCGACCGCCGGGCTGACGAACCACTGGCCGCGCATCGTCTCGAGCACGGCCGCCGCGGCGCCGAGCTGGCCCTCGATCGCGTCGAACTGTGCGGTCTGCAGGCGCCGGTTGAACACGACCAGCGCACCGACGAGCGCGAACATGATCCCGAACACCGGCATCGCCCAGATGCCGACGAGCAGGCCGAGTCCGACACCGGCCAGCAGGCCGACGGCGGCCGCGAGCAGGATCCACACGATCGCACGCGGGTCGATCTCGCGCAGCTGCTGCCACGCGAGCCGGATCTGTCGGAAGCGTTCACGCACTCTCGTCTCCTCGCCTGCCGCCGCCCTTCGCCCGGTCGCGGGCGTGGTAGCGGTTCTGTGTCACCTCGAGGCCGTCGGTCACCAGCGACTCGACCGCGTCGACGACGTCGTCGAGGCCCGCGTCGATCGTGACACGCTCGTCGGTGCTGAACCTACCCAGAACGAAGTCGCGTGCCGGCACGCGGCCGGGCGGACGACCGATCCCGATGCGTACACGCAGGAAGTCGCCACGTCCCAGCGCACGTTCGATGTCGCGCAGACCGTTGTGGCCGGCGTTGCCGCCGCCGCGCTTGACCCGCAGCGCCCCGGGGTCGAGGTCGAGGTCGTCGTGGCAGACGATCAACCGCTCGACCGGGACCTTGAACCAACGGGTGGCCGCCTGCACGGGGTCACCGCAACGGTTCATGTAGCCGTCGGGTTCGTAGGCGACGACACGTGCATCCGCGAGGCGCAGCTCCGCGCCGGTGCCGCGGGCGCGCCGCTGGCGTCGCAACGCCTCACCGTGCCGGGATGCCAGCAGCCGCACCGCGTCGGCGCCGATGTTGTGGCGGGTGGCGGCGTACTCGGGCTCGGGGTTGCCGAGCCCGACGACGAGCCACCGGTCCGCGGCCACCGCGCGCCTCCCGTCCTGCCGCCCGGCCACAGGCGGGGCGTTCAGTCCTCGGTGTCGGTGTCGTCGTCGCCCGCATCGTCGTCGTCGGCGGCGTCGTCGGCGTCCTCGGCGTCCTCGTCGGGCTCTTCGGTCTCGACACCGGCGGCCTCTTCGAGGGCTTCGAGTTCGGCTTCGCTGACCGGGGCGTTGATCGTGACCACGGTGCGGTCCAGCTCGAGGTCGAACTCGGCGCCGGCGGGCAGCAAGGCGGCGAGGTCCTCGACGCGCTTGACGTCGCCGATCTCCATGCCGGCGATGGACAGCTCGAACGCGTTCGGGGTGTCCAGCGGACGGACGAGGATCGGGACGCTGTAGAGGATCTGGTTGACGACTCCCTCCGACGACGCGTCGTCCTCGTCGGTCAGGTGCACCGGGATCTCGACCGAGATCGGCGCGTCCTTGTCGACGGCGAGCAGGTCGACGTGGATGTAGTCGCCACGCACGGGGTGGACCTGCAGGTCACGTGCGACCGCAAGGTGGGTGTCGCCGTCGAGGTCGATCTTGAGCAGGGCGTTTCGTCCCGCGTCGGTGTGCAGCGCGTGGTAGAGCGCGAGCGTGTCAATCGCGACCGGGGTCGGTTCGACCTGGTAGCCGTACACGATCGCGGGCATCTTGCCTTCGCGGCGCAGTCGGCCGGATGCGCCCTTGCCCTGCTTGTCGCGCTTCTCAACGGGTAGTTCGATCTGCGTGGACACCGTGGTGCTCCTGGAGCGAAGGTCCCCGTCACGGGTCGGTCACCGTGGGTGGCGAGATGTCGTGCGGGGTCGCGACGCCGGGTGGCGCACCTCACGTGGAGGTCGCAGGGCCCGGACACGCTGCGGCCCGCACACCTGGCGGGCCGTGCACGCGAGCGTACCGCCACGACGCACAGCCCGACAACGGCTGCGCCTCAGACGTTCTCGCCCTGGAAGATCTCGGAGACCGACTCGTCCTCGAACACCGCGCGCAGCGCCGAGGCGAGGATCGGTGCGATCGAGAGCACGACGAGCTTGTCGCTGCGACGCTCGGGCGGGATCGGGATGGTGTTGGTCACCACGACCGTCTCGATCTCCGAGGCCTGGATGCGTTCGGCGGCGGGGCCGGAGAACAGCGGGTGGGTCGCGAGCGCGACCACCCGCGACGCACCGCGTTCCTTGAGCAGCTTCGCGGCGCCGCAGATCGTGCCGGCGGTGTCGATCATGTCGTCGACGAGGATCGCGGTGCGGCCCTCGACGTCACCGATCACGTCGAGCGACACCGCGACGTTGTGACGGTCGGGGTCGCGGCGCTTGTGCAGGATCGCGATCGGAGCACCGACGTGCCCGGCGAACTTCTCGGTCAGCCGCACCCGCCCGGCGTCCGGGGAAACGATGACCCGGTCGCCTTCGTCGGTGTTGTCCTGCACCCACTGCACGAGCAGCGGCAGGGCCGTCAGCGCATCGAACGGGTCGTGGAAGAAGCCCTGGATCTGGCCGGTGTGCAGGTCGACGGACATGATCCGGTCGACACCGACCGACTCGTACATGTCGGCGACCATGCGTGCGGCGATCGCCTCACGCGACAGCGCTTTCTTGTCCGAGCGGCTGTAGCCGTAGTAGGGGATGACGGCGACGGTGCGTTTGGCGGAGGCACGCTTGAGCGCATCGAGCATCACGAGCTGTTCGATGATGTAGTCGTTGACGCTCATCCCGTCAGGCACCGACACGTGCGACTGCAGAACGAACACGTCCGCGCCGCGCACCGATTCGGCGAAGCGCGCGTACAGCTCGCCGTTGGCGAACTGCGACAGTTTCACCTCACCCAGCCGCATGCCCAGATGGTCGGCGACCTCACGCGCGAGCTCCGGGTACGAGGACCCGGAGAAGATCATCATCCGCTTCTTGGTGACGACTTCCATCGGCGTCCCGTCGACGTCTGTGGCGGCGCGGGTGACCGTAGCGTCATCCGCGTCGGCGGGCGACCCAGCCCTCCTTGTTGGTCTGGCGTGACCGTGCGATGCCCAGCGCGCCGGGCGGCACGTCGTCGGTGATCACCGAACCCGCAGCCGTGTAGGCGCCCTCGCCGATCGTGACCGGCGCGACCAGCATGGTGTCGCATCCGACGAACGCGCCGTCCTCGACGACCGTGTGGTGCTTGGCGTGACCGTCGTAGTTCACGGTGACGACCCCGCAGGCCAGGTTCACGCCCGATCCGACCTCGGCGTCGCCGATGTAGGCCAGGTGCGGGATCTTGCTCGCTTCGCCGACCTCGACGTTCTTGAGTTCGACGAACGCACCCGCACGCGCGCCCGGCCCGAGGCGTGTGGCGCGCCGCAGATGCGTGAACGGCCCGACGTTCGCGCCCGCACCGACGATCGCTCCCTCGCCGCGGGTGGAGTGCACGACGGCGTCGTCGCCGACCGTGCAGCCGGTCAGATGCGTGTTCGGGCCGATGCGTGCCCGCTCGCCGATGGTCGTGCCGGCCTCGAGCATGGTGCCGGGCAGCAGCACGCTGTCGCGGCCGACCTCGACGTCGACGTCGACGTGGGTGCTGGCGGGGTCGGTGACGCTGACACCGACGTCGACCATCAGGTGGCGCAGATGTGCGGCACGCAGCGCCGCGGCGGCGCGGGCGAGCTGCTCACGGTCGTTGACGCCGGCGACGAGGTGTTCGTCGACCTCGACCGCCGCGACCCGGTGCCCGGCGTCGCGCAGCACGCCGACGACGTCGGTCAGATAGAGCTCGCCCTGGGCGTTGTCGTCGCCGAGCGTGTCCAGCGCCTGCGCGAGCAGGTCGCGGCGCACCAGGTACATCCCGGCGTTGCCTTCCGAGACGTCGAGTTCGTCGTCGGACGCATCGGCGTGTTCGACGATGCGCTCCACGGTGCCGTCGCCGGCGCGCAGCACCCTGCCGTAGCCGGCCGGGTCGGCGAAGTGGGCGGTGAGCATCGCGGCGGGCACCTCGTCGCCGGCGGCGGCGAGCAGGCCGGCCAGCGCATCGGTGGTGATCAGCGGCGTGTCACCGGGCACGACGAGCACCCAGTCGGCGTCGCCGACGGCCTCGAGTGCGACCTGGACGGCGTGGCCCGTGCCGAGCTGGCGTTCCTGCACGACGGTGTCGAGGTTCTCGATGCCGGCGTCGGCGGCCTCGGCAGCGACGTCGTCGGCCTGGTGGCCGACGACCACCACGGCCCGGCCGGGGTCGAGCCCTCGGATCGCGTCGAGGACGTGGCGCACCAGCGTGCGCCCGGCCGCACGATGCAACACCTTGGCGAGATCGGATCGAAAACGCGTGCCCTGGCCGGCCGCGAGGACCACGGCGGCGACACGCGACGAGGGGATACTCGACACGTCCGATCCTTTCGTTGGTTGCCCGGCTCGTTACCGCATGCCGGCGCGAGCGGGCGGAGCCGGTGGCGCCGAGCCGACGGATGGTGCGCACCCTACGCCCCGTGCGGGGTGTCGGGGCGTGTCGCATGCCGACGCTCGGCCCACGCGGCGGGGACCTTCGCCCGTGCAACGATCCGGCGCACACCGCGACACTGGCCTGTCACGACACCGGAGCAACGTGGACGAACTGGGCACGACACGTCGTCCACCGCTGATGTGGTTCGGACGCCTCGCCGGACCGGTGGTCGCCGTGGCCGTCTACCACCTGCTCGATGCCACCGAGCTGACCGGGCCGGGCCGTGCGACGGCGGCGGTCGCAGCGCTCATGGCCGTGTGGTGGATGACCGAGGCGATGCCGCTGGCGGCCACGTCGCTGCTGCCGATCGTGCTGTTTCCGCTGCTCGGTGTCGCCGACATCGAGCAGACCACCCGCCCGTACGCGAACGAGATCATCTTCCTGTTCTTCGGCGGGTTCCTGCTCGGCCAGGCGGTGCAGCGCTGGGGCCTGCACCGGCGTATCGCGCTGCACACGGTGCTGCTGGTGGGCTCGGCGCCCCGCAGGCTCGTCGGCGGGTTCATGGTCGCCACCGGCTTCTTGTCGATGTGGGTGAGCAACACCGCCACGGTCGTGATGATGCTGCCGATCGGCGTGTCGGTGCTCGCCCTGGTCGCCGACCGGCTCGCCGCCGACGGCGCCGACGAGGACACGGTGGCTTCCTGGACGCCGTTCGGGACCGGGCTGATGCTCGCCATCGCGTATGCGGCCAGCATCGGGTCGGTCGCCACGATCATCGGCACGCCGCCCAATGGCATCCTGGCGGGCTGGCTCGCGCAGCGCGGAACGCCGCTGGGGTTCGGCAGCTGGATGCTGCTCGGGGTGCCGACCGCGACGGTGATGATGGTCGTGGCGTGGCTGCTGCTCACCCGGGTGCTGCACCGGGTCGCGCCGACCCGGCTGCCCGGCGGCGACGAGCTGATCCGCAGCGAACTGGCGGCGATGGGCCCGGTCAGCCGCGGCGAGAAGCTCACCATCGTGGTGTTCGTCGCCGTCGCGTCGCTGTGGGTGACCCGCCCGCTGCTGCAACGCTTCGAGGTGCTCGCCGGCCTCGACGACGCGATGATCGCGATCGGCGGCGCGATCGTGCTGTTCCTGCTGCCGGTGCGGCGCGGCGTGATGGTGCTCGACTGGGCGCATGCGCGCCGCATCCCCTGGGAGGTGCTGGTGCTGTTCGGCGGGGGGCTGACGCTTGCCGCGGCGATCGACGCGAACGGCATCGCGGCCGAGATCGGCCGGCGGGTCGGCGGGCTCGACGCCCTGGCGATCGCGACGCTCGTCGCTGCCGTCGCGCTGGTCGTCGTCTTCCTCACCGAGGTGACGAGCAACACCGCGACCGCTGCGGTGCTCATCCCCACGCTCGGCGGCGCAGCCGCGGGGCTGGGCATCGATCCGATGCTGCTCGTGGTGCCGGCGACGATCGTGGCGACGTTCGCGTTCATGCTGCCGGTCGCGACACCACCGAACGCGATCGTGTTCGGTTCAGGCCGGGTGACGGTCGGTCAGATGGCCCGCACGGGGCTGCTGCTCAACTTGGTCGGCGTGGCGGTCACGACCGCGGTGATGCTCACGCTGGCGCCGCGCGTGTTCGGCATCGACCTGCCCTGAGCCACAGGCGCACGGTCCGCGCGGGGCCGGTCCACTCCACCGGGATGCTCAGCCGGCGTGTCCGCCACCGCCGCGGCGGCGCAGCCCGGGCACGAGCATCGGCGTCGTCGCCGCATATGCCGCGTAGCCATCGAAGCGATCACGCAGACGTCGCTCCTCCCACCGCGCCTTCACGACGAAGAACGCGATGGTGAGCACGCCGACGACGACGGTGGGCAGGTGGCCCGACCAGATCGCGAACCCGGCGACCGCGACGAGCAGGCCCGTGTAGATCGGGTGGCGCACCCACCGGTAGGGACCGCCGGTGCGCAGCGCGGACGACGCCTTGGGCACCGGTGTGGGCGTCAACGCATCCCCGAGGGCGAGCGCTGCGGCCACGGCGATGACGGTGCCGACAGCCACGACGGCGATGCCGGCCCAGGCGCGTGGCCCCTGCGGCAGCGGGTCGGACCATGGATGCACCGCGACCAGCACGGCCAGCAGCGCGAACTGTGCGGCGACGAACACCCAGCCGGTCACACGCTCGGACACCACACACCTCCGCGCCTCAGGCCCGTGCGCCACGGGCGTGCGGTGCCCAGTGTGGATCAGCGAAGCCCGAGACGCGACGAGCATGCCGGCCACTGGCCCCAGCCGGAGCGGGCCTGCAGCAGTTGGGCGCGGTAGATCTGCTCCTCGCGGGACGCCTCGTGCGGCATGCCGGAGCCGCCGACGCTGCGCCAGGTCGAGGGC
The DNA here is from genome assembly GCA_050480705.1 of Nitriliruptoraceae bacterium. Taxonomy (GTDB): domain Bacteria; phylum Actinomycetota; class Nitriliruptoria; order Nitriliruptorales; family Nitriliruptoraceae; genus JBJHAX01. The sequence continues at coordinate 6,846 of JBJHAX010000031.1, read as the reverse complement.
AGGAACTGCAGCCCGCCGTAGTACATGCCGTTGGCGGAGATGTTCGACCAGTTGCCGTTCGATTCGCACTGGGCAAGCCGGTCCCAGACGGGGTCGTCGGCTGCGGGTGCGCCGCCGGGGCCGTCCGAGCTGACCTGCATCGACGGCTCGGCGGTGCCGACGACGACCACGCGCGAGGTCGGCTCCTCCACGACGATCTCGTCGACGGGTTCGCGTGCGACCTCTTCACCGTCGATCAGGGTGACGCGGTAGACCCGTTCGGCGAGCCCGTCGGCGCCGTGCTGCTCGACACGCGACGTGCCGCGCAGCAGCCCGTCGCTTTCGCGCTCGTCCTCGTCGTAGTCGACGACGACCTCGGTCGACTCTTCGACGAAGGTCACGCGCCGCACACGCACGTGGTCGATCTCGCGCAGCGGTGTGGCGGGATGCACACTCAGGATGTCGTGGGGGCCGAGCCGCACCCCCTGTTCGGTGAGCAGCGCTCCGACCGTCGAGACGTACGAGTCGACCTCCAGGCGGCGGTCGTCGACGGAGACGACCACGCTGCTCGGCAGCCACACGTGCACGACGTCGCCGTCGGCGACCGGCGCGGTCCATCCGGGCGCGATCACCGCGTCCTGGTCACGCACGTCGTCGAGGCCGGCTTCGGCGAGCACGCCTGCGACCGAGGCGACCGGCGCGGTCACCGTCGTGGCGAACTCACCGTCGACGTGCACGTCGACGGTGGCGGCGCGCGTCACTGCGATGTCCATGCCGTCGACGAGCGGTGCTTCGAGGTCGTGGCTGAGCAGGTCAGAGCCGGTCAGTTCCACGTCGAGGCGCTCGAGTGCATCGCCGACGGTCGACGCCCAGGTGCGCAGCGAGACCTCCTGGCCGTCGACGGTGACGTCGACGCGATGCGACGTGGTCGCGAGCGACACCGCGACCAGGGCGAGCGCGACCAGCCCGCCGTAGGAAGGCAGGCGCAGCAAGAACAGGCCGAAACGGCCAGGAGAAGGGGGCATGGCGCGGGAAGGTACCCGGACATCGGGCCAGGTCACGGAACCTCGGACGGTCCGAACGGCCAATGGCCCGCCAAAGAGGCCGATTCCGCGTTATCGGGGCGAAGAACTCAGCGAAGCTGCTGTTTCGACCATCCCAGCGCCTGCTGGACGTGCCTGGGCAGCTGGTCGACCACCAGGTCGTAGGAGTCGTCGATCCACGCGGCGACGTCGTCCGAACCGATGCTGCCGTCGAGCGTCACGGTGTTCCAGTGGCGCTTGTTGAGGTGGTAGCCGGGTGCGACCGCGGCGTGCAGTTCACGCAGCGCGACGGCGATCTCCGGCTCGCATTTGAGGCTGATCGTCACGGGCTCGGCGTCCTCGCCGATGATCGCGAAGATGCGCCCGCCGACCTTGATGACCAGCGCTCCGGGCCCGAACGGATGCTCGGAGACCGCCCCGGGCTTCGCGAGGCAGAACGCGGTGAGCTTCTCCAGATCCATCCGGGCCCTCCTTGCCGAAGGCGCACCGTAGACCGGCGGGTGCTCGATCCGTCCACGTCACGTGAGGACGGCGGGTCAGGACAAGGGTCGCGCGAAGCTCAGCTCGTGGCCGTCGGGGTCGGTGACATGGAAGTAGCGCTCCCCCCAGGGCGCGTCAGCCGGTGGCGCGTGAGGCTCGGCACCGGCCGCGAGCGCACGCTCGTAGAACGCATCGACGTCCGCGACGTACAGGATGACCCGTCCCCACCACGTCAACGGCGTGTCGGCCGGGACCTCGATCAGGTTGAGGTAGCCCGGCCCGACGTGCAGACTGGTGAACGGCTCGTCGGGCCCGCCGTAGCGCATCTCGAATCCGAGCGAGTGGTAGAAGGCGACCGACCGGGCCATGTCCCGCGTCGCCAGCGTGACCGCGCTGATCGCTTCGAGCATGCGCCTCCCCTGCTGCGGCAGCGCCCGACCGTACCGGGGCACGGCCTGCGCCTGGCAGGTCTGTCGGAGGGCCAGCAGGGCTCACGCTGACCCGCATGCGGGAGCCGTTGCCGCGAAGCCTTTGGCTCTTGCCGCTCCCCGCACGGCGTGCGAGTCTCCTCGCCACGCCAGCTTCGCCGCCACGACAGGAGTGTGCGTGTCCACCACCGACAGCGCTTCGTCCGGCGAGGCGTTGGGCACGATCGACCTGCGTGGCGTGCGACGCTCGTTCGGTGAGGTGCGTGCGATCGACGGGGTGTCGCTGTCGGTCGCGCCGGGCGAGGTCGTTGGTGTGCTGGGCCACAACGGCGCAGGCAAGACCACCACGGTGCGCCTGCTGACCGGGATCCTGGCCGCTGACGACGGGCAGGTGCGCGTCCACGGACTGGACCCGTTGACCGACGGTCCGGCGGTGCGCCGTGCCACCGGGGTGGTGTCCGCGACCCCGGCGGTCGACGATCGGCTCACCGCCTGGCAGAACCTGCGGTTCGTCGCCGAGGTGTTCGGGGTCGACAGGGCCGTAGCGAGCGAACGTTCGGCCGATCTGCTGGAACGCTTCGGTCTGCGCGAGCGGGCCGACGAACGGGTCGCCGGCTACAGCACCGGGATGCGCCAGCGCCTGGCCCTGGCACGCGCGCTGCTGCCCGATCCTCCGCTGCTGGTGCTCGATGAGCCGACCGCTGCGCTCGACCCGGTCGCCAGCCGCGACGTACGCGACCTGCTCGCCCATCTGGCACGGCAGGAGGCACGCAGCGTGCTGCTGTGCAGCCACAACCTCGTCGAGGTCCAGCGGCTGTGCGACCGGGTGGTCGTGCTCGAGCACGGGCAGGTGATCGCCGACGGCACACCGGCCAGCCTCGCCGCAGAGCTCGGCATCGGCCGGGTGCGGCTCGAGATCGAACCCGACGACCGTGCCCGCGCCGAAGGGCAGCTGGCCGCCCGCGGCCTGACCTGCCATCCCGACGGCCGCGGTCTCGTCGTGGCGGCAACGCCCGATTTGGATGTGCCGTCACTGATCGCCGACCTGGTCGGCGCGCACGTGCGCATCCACGCGGTCGTTCCCGAGGACGCCTCCCTGGAGGACGTCTATTTCGCGCTGCACGAAAAGGAGCGGGCGTGAGCACGCGCGGAGGCGACGGATGGGACTGGCGCGGCATCGCCGCGGTGGTCGCCCGGGATCTGCGCGTGGTGCGTGGCAGCAAGCCGGTCATGATCCCGATGCTGATCGTGCCCGCACTGCTGCTGATCATCCTGCCGCTCGCGATCACGCTCGGCGCACGGCTGGGCGCGGCCGCGATCGACCTGTCCGACCTCGACGGCTTCCTCGCGGTGCTGCCGGCCGACATCGCCGGGCGGGTGGCAGCCGACCCTGCCGCCGGTGTCATCGAGATCTCGGTCGTCTACCTGCTGTCGCCGATGCTGCTGATCGTGCCGCTGATGACCGCGAGCGTGATCGCTGCGGACGCGATCGCCGGCGAACGCGAACGAAAGACTCTCGAAGGCCTGCTGCTGACGCCGCTGAGCGACCGTGAGCTGTTCGCCGCCAAGCTGCTGGGTGCGTGGCTGCCGGCGGTCGTCGTCGGCGTCACCGGCGGTGTCGTGTATGCCGTGGTGGCCGACCTGGCCGCCGCAGGCGTCGTCGAGGGGTTGCTGTTCCCGAATCTGGTGTGGGTCGCACTCGTGTTCTGGGTGGGGCCGGCGCTGGCAGGCATCAGCCTCGGGGTGACCGTGCTCGTCTCGGCCCGGGTCAAGAGCGTGCAGGAGGCCTTCCAGATCGCCGGGATCGTGGTGCTGCCGGTCGTTGCCCTGGTCGTCGTGCAGGCCGTCGGGCTGCTGGTGGTCTCGCCGCTGCTGCTGCTCGCCGCCGGCGCGGTCTGCTGGCTGGTGGCGGCTGGAGTGCTGCGGGCGGGCACGCGGGCGGTGCGCCGCAGCCGGCTCGGCGAGCGGCTGTAGCAGGCGTGACGGCGTCTCGCCGGAGGTTCAGCACTCACCACCGACGTCGCATCGAACCTGGCGGGGACACGACGAGCGGGCCGACGACGTGGTGCGCCAGTCGCGTGCAGCGGCATCGGCCGCGCCTGATCCGTGCCGGACGAAGCGATCGCCGTTTCGCTCGTCACGCGGGTCCGGCTGTGGTGTTGAGCGGACGTTTGGCGAGCACAGCGAGCGACAACCCGTAGGCCGCAACCACGCCAGCCGCAATCGCCGAGATCCGGTGACCCGGGGCGAGCCACCACAGGCCGGTGACCAGGACGGTGCGCAGGACGGCATGGATGAGCCCGACCGGGTGGCCGATGACCCAGCTGAACACGACCCAGTGCAACCCGAGGCCGATCCCGAGGGTCAGCGGCAGCAGCGCCGGGTCGATCGCCAGCACGGTCAGATGCAGCGCCCACAGCAGGTTGACCATGAGCACACTGCGACCCATGAGGCCCGCGAGCGGACTCGGGTTGTCGATCAGCCGTTCTCCGAGCAATCGTGCGAGCCCGAGACCGACCGGGAAGATCGCTCCGGTCGCGAACAACAGGACGAGGCCGGCGGTGGCGGCCGGCAGGCGGAGTGCAGCGATGCCGATGGCCGCCCACACGAGGGCACCGGCCATCGGCAGCGCCATAGACCGGCCCGCGTAGGTGTCGAAGTCGCAACGAAGCTCGGCCAGATGGGTACCCACGACCGTGATCCTTTGATGGTCGAATGCGCCTGGGCAGTCGGTTCAGCTGCCGGTGTCGACGCGAACGGTGATGCGGTCGCCGTCACCGATGAGGTGCCGGTCAGGGTCGACTTCGACCACGCCGACATGGATGGACGCGGCCACGTTCGTGCCGGTCAGGTCGTAGGAGACACCGTCGAACACGAGCTCGTCATCGGTCGCCTCGATCCCGACGGCCTGCAGCGCTTGACGCAGGGTCAGCCTCTCGAAGCTGAACATGGCACCGAGGTGACGGGGGTGGTGGTGCCAGCGGTTGCCGTGCCCGGGGTGGATGTGGAACTCGGGGTGCAGGTCGTGGAAGCGCGGCTGGTCGAGATCGACGAGCTCGCCGTTGATGACGATGTCGAGGATGCCGTGGTCGTGGGCAGCGAACGTCGTCATGGCGGCGTTGGCGACGAACGGCAAGGCGAGCATCGCGGCGACCATCACCCCGAGAACCGTGAGCACGGTCCGGATCCGGCGGCGTGGGCGGCGGGCGGCAGGCTTGCCGCTGGTCGTGGCGGAGAACGTGGGCTGGGTGGACATTGCATGCTCCTTGGTCGGTGTGACTCGACCGGGAGCATCGGCGTGGCCGCTGCCGTGACGGTGTCGTGGCGCTGTCGTGGCGAGTCCGGCCGCGCGGCCGATCACGTGCGACGGGCGCGTAAGCCGAGGGGAAGCTCGTCATCGGGAAGGGTCCGGCCGCGCTCCAGGGCGGCGTCGAAGCGACCGTCGCCGGCTGCGGCCCGGGCAGCTGCCTCGGCGCGATCCACATCGGTTCGTTCGACCTCGGGCAGCGCCAGCCCGACCGAGGCACGCCGTGTGAGTGCGGCACCGAGCAGCACGGCCGCGTCCTCGCCTTGTCCGGCTGCGGCGTAGGTTGCCGCCAGCCCTTCGAGCGCGAGCGCCACGCTGCGGGGATCGCCGGTCTGGCACGCCTGGTGGTAGCTGTCGCGATGCAGTGCGGCGGCCCGGTCGAGGTCACCGGCCAGCTCCGCGACCGTCCCGAGCCGCGCCAGCGCGTAGGCACGAACAGCAGGAAGGGGTGCGTCGCCGAGCCAGGCCACCACACGTTCGAAGTACCGTGCGGCGTCGTCGAGCCGGCCGGCCCGCAGAGCCACGAACCCGGCGGCGAGATCGACGGTGCCGCCCACCATTTCGGCACCGAGTTCGTCGGCCACCTGGCGGGCACGCCGCAGCGACGCGTCCGCGGCAGACTCGTCACCGGCCAGCGCCGCCACCGTCGCCCGGCGCGAATGCAGGAACGCCTCGAGTTCTGCCAGGCGCAGTTCGACGGCGAGGTCGATGCCACGATCGGCGTGGCGCCGCGCACCGGGCAGGTCGCCGACCATCTCGGCGCAACTGAGCAGTGATGCCAGGCACTGCACCTGCCCCCAACGGTCACCGAGGTCGGCGAAACGGCCGAGGGCCGCCTCGAGCCACGTCCTTGCCTGCTCGACGTCGCCGGCCATCACGCACGCGTTGCCGGCCACCAGGTCCGCGATGGCTGCGTGGCTGCTATTGCCGGTCTGCTCGATCAACTCCCGCGCATGGGCGAGGTGCCGGCTCGTGCGGGCAGCGTCGCCGATCGCGGTCACGACCGAGGTGATGAGCAGGGCGGCGAACGTCTGGTCCTCGAGCGTGCCGTGCTCGCCGAGGACACCGGCGGCTTCCTCCATGCGTGCCGGCAGGTCGGTCGTCGGGTCGGCGGCGGGGACGAGCAGGGCCGCCCACAGGGTTGCCAGGGCGGCGTCCCGGGGCGCCGCCCGGTCGGCGAAACGCCTCAGCCATCCGAGCCCCTCGGTCCGGTTGCCCCGCAGGAACCAGTACCAGCCCAGCTCGGCAGCCAGTCGGCCGCCACGGTGCGCGTCGTTCGTCGCATCGAGCCAGCGCAGCGCCGCCCTCAGGTCATCGAGCAGCCCGTCGAGGGCGTCCATGGCCTCGAGCTGCTGACGGGTGCGGAGCTGGGGGACGAGGTCCTGGGCCCGGGCCAGCACATGGTCGGCATGGCGGTTGCGGAACTCCTCGACTTCTCCGCTGTCGGCGAGCCGGTCGGCCGCGTACGCGTGCAGGCTCTCCAGCATCCGGTAGCGAACCGGCCGGCCGCGACGGCCGGCCACGAGCATCGACTTGTCGACCAGCGATGCCACCTGCTCCACGACCTGTTCGGCGGGCAGCTCGTGCGGATCGCTGCAGACCAGCTCGA
>JBJHAX010000030.1:0-26028 GCA_050480705.1 Nitriliruptoraceae bacterium | reverse complement strand
ACACGGCGCCGTGGCGGACCCCGCGCATGAGTGTCCCCCGCGCGGCGGTCGACGTCGGCAGCAACTCGGTGCGGCTTCTCGTCGTCGACGCCGACGGCCAGCGTCTCGAACGACACATGGTGATCACCCGGCTGGCGTCAGGCGTCGACCAGACGGGCCGGCTCGACGACGCCGCACTCGAACGCACGCTCGATGCGCTCGCCGGTTTCCGCGCCCGCTGGCGCGGCCACGGTGTCGACGACCGGGTGCGTATCGCGGCCACCTCGGCGGTGCGTGATGCGAGCGACCGCGACCGGTTCGTCGACGCGGTCCGCGAGCGAGTCGGCATCGAACCCGAGGTGCTCTCAGGAGGCGACGAAGCCGCGCTCGCCTTCGCCGGTGTCGCAGCGAACCTGGCGTTGAAAGGCACGGTCGCGGTCCTCGACGTCGGCGGCGGATCCACCGAGATCACCATCGGCGAGATCAGCGGGGACGCCCGGGTGAGCACGTCGCTGCAGCTCGGATGCGTACGGCTGACCGAACGGTGCCTGCGGCACGATCCACCACATGCCGGTGACCTCGACGCAGCCCGCGAACAGATCGCCGTCCAGCTCGACCGCGGATGCGCCCAGCTGCGCGCCGGCGGGTCCGAGCTCGCCGACATCGGCACGCTCGTCGCGGTCGCCGGTACGGCCACAACGCTTGCCGCGATCCATCTCGGGCTCGACAGCTACGACGAAGAGCGTATCCACGGCACCCGGGTCCCTTACGACGAGCTCGCGGCCCTCACGCAGCGGCTGCTCGCGGCCACCAGCACCGAACGTGCGCGACTCGGGCCGGTCCAGCCGGGGCGCGAGGACGTGCTGCATGCGGGCGCGATGATCATCGACGCGGTCGTGCGCCGCAGCGGCGCGGATGCGATGATCGCCAGCGAATCGGACGGCCTCGACGGGCTGGCCGCGACCCTGGCCTGACGGCACGAGGGGAGAGCACCCCCGATGGACCCGAGGTTCGCTTCCGAGTCGTTCTGGCGCCGGCTCGACGACGCCCTCGCCCATGTGCCGCGTGACGAGCAGACGCCACCGCCCAAGGCGCGGGCCGGCGCCGTGCTGGTGCTGCTCGAGGACACCCCGCACGGGCCACGTGTCGTGCTCACCCGCCGCCGCCAGGACCTGCGCTCGCATCCGGGCCAGATCTCGTTTCCGGGAGGGCGCATCGACCCGGGGGAGACGGTCGAGCAGGCCGCGCTGCGCGAGGCCGCCGAGGAGGTCGGCCTGCGGGCCGAGTCCGCACGTGTGGTCGGCGCCGGCCCGATGTTCTACATCCCGCCGTCACGATTCTGGGTCGTGCCCGTCGTCGCCCGTTGGGTCGAGCCCCACGAACTGCACGAGAACCCGTGGGAGGTCGACGAGATCCTGCGGATCCCCCTCGCCTGGCTGCTCGACCACGATCGCCAGCGCCAGGTCGACCGCACCCAGGCGGGCGCGAGCTGGGCGTGGCAGCTCGACGACGACCTGCTGTGGGGGGCGACCGCGCGTGTGCTCGCCGTCGTGCTCGATCTGGCCGTCGAGGGATGGCACGCCGGGCGGCGGCCGGAGGATCTCGGCGACGAACGTGCGGTGCGCCCCTGGGAACGCGCCCCCGCCTGGCAGCGCCGGCAACGCCTCGAGGAGGTGCCTGCTGCGATCGAGCAGGACCGGGTGCCGCACGTCAACGCCGTTCAGGTGCGTGGCGTACGCACCTGGCTGGCGACCCGCGGGGTCGACACCGCGGTGTGCGCCGAGCAGGCCGGTCGCGCCGTCGTCGGAGCTGTCCGCCGAATGCGTCCCGGAACACTGCCATCGACCCGTGTGACCGTGCTCGCAGGCCCGAGCAGCAACGGTGCGGCGGGCCTGGCGGCCGCGCGCATCCTGGCGGGCACCGGGGCGCAGGTGACCGTGCTCACGGTCGGGCCACCGCGCCTGCCGGCGCAGACACACATGCTGCGCGATGCTGGTGTTCAAGTGCGCGCCGTGACCGGGGACGACCTCGGTGACGACACCGATCCGGGCGACCTGGTCGTCGATGCGATGCTCGGTGTGGGTGCCGAACCGCCGCTGCGTGACCTGCCCGATGCAGCGGCCAGCTGGCTGCGCCGCTTCGCGTGCGCGATCGTTGCGGTCGACCTGCCGAGCGGGCTCGCCGCCGACGCGGGCGCACGGGGTCCCTGCGTGACGGCCGACGTCACCGTGGCGCTGGGTCTGCCGACGCTGGCGCTGCGCGAGGAGGTCGTGCAGCCCTACCTCGGCGACCTGTACGTGGCGGATCTGGGGATACCGACGGCTGCGTGGCGATCGGTCGGCGTCGAGGCGCCGCCGGAGTTGTTCGCCGGCGGCCAACTCGTCCGGCTGCTCGCCGATGCGGTCTCCGACGCGGCAACGCCCGATCAGGTCGCCGAACCCGACCCGTCGCCGCCGGGTCGTCACGGCGATCCGCGGCGGTGATGATGTGTGCGGCGCATCGGGCGGTTCCGGCAGCCTGATGTGGCTCGGGTCAGCCCGCGTCGATCCGTTCGCGTTCAGGGACGGCCGCCAGCCCGTCATCGGGGCCGTCGGGACCGCGTGGCCCCCAGCCGCCTCCGCCGCCTCCGCCGCCTCCCTGGCCGAACAGCCACAGCACCAGGAGCAGCAGGAGAAGGAGCGCGAGGAGTACGACGATCACAGCCACGTGCTGTTCCCTTTGGCGAGACGTTTCGCTCATCGCTGCTTCGTGGGACCGTACCCGGCTGTGTTTTCGGGAGGCGACGCGCGGTCGCCGGTGAGCGCCGGCGACGTGCAATGTCGGGCCGTGGTCGCGCCACGGCTCGTCGTCGCGTCCGATCTGTGCGTTCAGGAACGGGTGGCCCGTCGGTAACCGCGACCCTGCTCGCCGCCGCTCCGCTCCCAGCGTGCCGTCACGGTCGGCTCGGCGTCGAGGTGGACACAGGCGCGCCACCGGTAGGTGGTCGGCCAACGGCGGAACACCGGCATCACGGTGGTCACCAGCCGCATCAGCCACGGCAGTCGGCCCGGCCGCCAGCGTTCGTCCACGTCGAGGCGCGCCTCGATTTCATCGCCGGTGCGCGTCAACGCCCACGATCCTCCCGTCAGGCGCGACCCGTCGCATTCGACGACGAAACGCCCGGACGTGGTGGAGCCGTCGGCCAGCGATGCAAGGTCGGGGACGGGAGGCTGCAACGTCAGTCGTGCGTGGTGGCCAGCGCGCTGGGCGACGACCTCGCGGAACCCGTCGGGATCGCGCCCGAGGCTGCCGCTTGCGCCGTCGGCGGTCAGCGGACCGGTATGCGAAGGGTTGAGTTGGACGGTCACCACCGGCGCGGCGTACTTGATCAGGTGCCTGCGGTGCAGACGCATCCCGGGCAGCCGGCCCGTGGCGACCTGCACACCGTCGATGCGCACGACCGGCGTCACGCCGCCCGTGCGTACGAGATCGAAGCGGGGCATCCACACCAGCAGCAGGCTGACGGGACGCTCGATCGCGGCGCTGACCGGCGCCAGCAGTCCCGCCGGGCGGCGGAGCCTCGTGTCCCGGTCGTCCACGTGCAGCTCGATCAGCCGCCCGTCGATGTCGGTGAAGCGCGCTTCGGCGTCGACACCGTGGTCGGTGACGACGAGCCGAGCGACGTCGAAATCGATTTCGGTCCAGCTGCCGGTTCCGCCGCCGATCTCGTAGCCGCCGGGGTCCACACGCAGGCCTGCCTGCACGTAGTAGTCGACCCTCCGGTCGTCACGGCGCGACAGGAACGCGAGCATCCCGGTGCCGTGATCGTCGTCGTCGAACCACTGCAGCTCGCCACCGTCGTACACCTCGTGGTCGGCGAACTCGGCGTTGAGCATGGCGGCGAGCACGTCGATCTCGAGCGTGAAGGGGAACACGGCCCCGACCGGACGCTTTGCCTGGGATGCGACGGTCATACGGGGTCCTTTGGTAGTGCCTCCCTGCAGCCCGGCGCGACTCGCTGGGCGCGCCGGCCGCCAGGAAGGCGGGGGTTCGCTGCGAGGCGTGTCAGCGCTCGAACTGCCGGACGAGTCGCGGCAGCATCCGGTAGGGCAGACCCGCCGCGATCGTCTGGTCCACGGTGCCGGCGAGATACAGGTCGTGTTCGGGGCAGAAGAACAGCCACGATCCGCTTGCCCCGGTGTGCCCGATGAACGTCGGCGATGTCCGGCCCGCGTTCAGCAGGCGCGGCAGCCGGTAGCGCTTGATGCCCAGCCCGTACTCGATGGGCCAGCCCGGTGCCATGATCGCCGCCCGGTCGCGGGGTAGCCCGAACCGGTTCCAGCGCGCTTGCATCGCCGCGAGCGTGTCCTGCCGTTCGAACAGTTCGCCGCCGACAAGTGCGCGTAGGAAGACCAGCGCGTCGGCGACGGTGCCGATCAGCCCCCCTTCGGGCGCCATCGATGCCATCGCCAGCGGGCGGTCGAGAACCATCTCGCCCGACCACATGGTGGCGACCTGGCGCGGCTCGGTACTGCGAGGATGACCGGCGAACCAGGTGTGGTCGAGAGCCAGCGGTGTGAGGATCTGTGCGTCGACGGCCTCCTGGTAGGAGCGTTGGGTGACCTGCGAGATGATCTCGCCGAGCAGCTGGAAGTTGGTGTCGGAGTAGCGGGCACGTTGCCGTGGTGCTGCAGGGTCCTGCGGTGGGAAGGACGGGGTCAGCTGACGGACCCGGTCGAGCACCTCGTCGAGCGTGTAGGTGAAGTCACTCCGGGTGATCCGGTCGGTAAAGCTCGTCTGTCCGGCCGGGGTGTCCAGGAAGTAGTCGGGCAGCCCTGAGGTGTGCGTGAGCAGGTGGCGCACGGTGATCGCTGCGCTGTGGTCCACGCCGTCCAGACGATGCAGTCCGTCGACCAGTGCGGACGGCAGGTAGGCGCCGAGAGGGGCGTCGAGATCCACACCGCCCTGCTCCCACAGCTGCATCACTGCGGCGGCCGTGTACAGCTTGGTGACGCTGGCGTAGTGGAACGGCGTCTCGGACCGCATCGGCGTGCCGTCTGCGTCTGCAGCGCCAGCGACCCCGATCGAGCTCAGCGACCTGTCGCCGCGCTCGGCGGCGATGACCGCATGACGGATCCCGCGTCGGCCGATTGTCTGCTCGGCCAGGAGATCGAGCGAGGTTGTCGTCGGGGACACGGTCATCGGCGGCGCACCTCCTGACGCGCCGCCGCATCGACGGCCACCCCGCGACGCACGCCGGATCAGCGGCGAAGCAGGATCGTCGCCGCCGGGTACACCGGCCGACAGGGTCGGAAGCCCCGCTCTGGCAGGACCGGTGCTGTACGCACGCGGGCAGTCGGCGCGCGCGACCGGATGAATGCACCGGCTACTTCCAGAAGGCGTCGACCTCGGTCTGGTCGTAGGCGTGGAGCCAGTACTCGGTCGCCTGGCCGTCAGACATGTGCCACACGTGGACGGCGTTCTGCTCCAGGGTGCGCTCGCCCCGGGTCGCCCGAACACTTACCAGGCCGACGCCGTGCTCGTCGTTCGCGATCACGTCGTGGAGTTCCTGTTCGAAGGAGTCGGCAAGCTCGTTGAGCCTTGCGAACAGGCCGAACACCTCCTGCTTGCCGTGCAGGTCGCCGGCGAGCGGGTTGTCGCCGGGCGAGTGCCACACGATGTCGTCGGCGAACAGCTCATTGAGCGCGTCGATGTCTCCTTGCGCAAAGGCGTTGTAGCCGCGACGCAGGAGGTCCTCGTTCGGATGTGCCATTGTCGTCCCCTTCGGCTCGCGAGCCTCCACCCTCGCCTGGCTGGTCACCCGCGTCAAGGGGTGCTCCCGGCGTGTCGCGTGCCGGCGACCGCTCCACGGCGCAGGAGGTTTCTGGACGAGCTGACGTCGCCTCCGACCCCCGCCAGCTGTGTCGCGAACGCGGCCACGACGCGGCGCCGCCCACTGATGTGGGCACGCGCGAGCTGCCCGCCGATGTCGCGAAGTGGGTCATGCCGAGGTGGACGTGGGAGGGTGCGTCGGGCAGGCCTCGTCGAGTCGGGGTCGCGCGAGGGGGCATGTCGGGCTCGTGGCATCCGGCCCGGCTGGTCGCAGCAGTGCCCCTAACGCGACGGATTTCAAACCTTCGGTGGGCCAAGGACGGGACGCCGGTCGATGGGGGCCGAGCGCGACCTGATGCACGTGCGTTCTCGCGACATCCCTCGCCTACACCGGGTGGACCTTGAGGCCCACGGCTTCGAGATGGTCGAAGTCTGTGGGGTTGCGGGTGAACAGCGGAAGGTCGTTAGCCAGCGCGGTTGCCGCGATCAGTAGATCGACCGCACGGGCGCCCCGAGGCTTCCGCTCCCTGCTGCGGGTGGCGGCGTAGACGCGGGCGTAGGCGCGAGCGGCGGCAGCGTCGAACGGCAACGGATCCAGCAACGCCTCGATGCGCTGGAGCCGGTCCTGTCGTCGCGCCCGTTCCTCGGCGTCGTCAGTCGCATGAGGCCCGGCGGCCAACTCGGCGAGGGTGACCGCAGCGATCGTTGGCTCGAGTGGCAGCGCATCGGACGGCACCCGCCCGAGCGCGATGACCACCGACGTGTCGAGCAATCCTTGAGCGGCCTGTGTCGAAGCTGTGTCGGTCACACCTGTGGCTCGACAGTCTGATCGACGACCGCGTCGAGTTCGTCACGGAATCGTTGGTCATCGATCCGAGGTGCGCCGGCGAACGCCTCGCTGAGGAGGTCACGCGTCACGAAACGCCGACGGGCTGGCCGCAACTCGCCGACTGGGACACCGTTGCGGGTCACCAGGAACACCTCCCCCCGGTCAAGTGCGCGCATGATCGCTCCGCTGTCGTTGCGGAGTTCACGCTGGCTGATCGTCCTAGTCATGACGCCAGAATACCTGCTGTGTAGCACGAGCGCTACACAGGAGGCTGAGCGCTCGAGACTCATCACAGGGATCAACGGCCGATGGTCTCGGAGTTCAGTGAGAAGAACGGCAACGTTGGAGGAATCACAACGAGAAGTGCGGGTGGTGGGATTCGAACCCACACGGACGCGAACGTCCCGGGGTGTTTAAGACCCCTCTGTCTACCGGTTCCAGCACACCCGCTGGATCGGACCAGACTACGGGTGACGGCCGGCGTCGGGCACGTGATCGAGTGCGCGGGAGGTGATCTCGTCGCCGATCGCAAACGAAGCTGTCGCCGCCGGTGACGGTGCGTTGAGCACATGGACGATGCGCCGCGTGTCGCGCACGACGAAGTCGTCGACGAGGTTGCCGGATCGGTCGACGAGTTGTGCGCGAACACCCCAGGGGCCGCGTTCAACATCGTCGGGGCCGATGTCGGGCACGTAGCGCTGCACCTCGCGCAGGTTCGCGCGGATCCACCGGTCGCGCACGACTTCCGTGACCGCGGTTCCGAGATTGCGGCGGGCGAGACGCCACGTTCCCGGGAACTTGAGCACGTCGGCGAAGTCACGCGGTTTGAACGACCACGGGCGGGCACCTTCGCGCGCCAGCGCGAGCACCGCGTTCGGCCCGATCCACACCGAGCCGTCGATGCGGCGTGTCAGGTGCACCCCGAGGAACGGCAGGCCGGGCAGCGGCACCGGGTAGATGCTGCCGCGTACCAGGTCGGCACGCTCGTCGCGCAGGCGCAGCCATGAGCCCCGGAACGGCATGATCCGCTCCTCAGGGCCGAATCCGGAGCGCGCACCCAGCCGGTCGGAGTCGAGGCCGACACACAGCACGGCGACGGACGCCTCGATGGCGTCGTCGGCCTCGTCGGCCGAACCGTCGCCGACGTGCAGGCGCACGTGATCGTCGCGTTCGTCGACGCGCTCGACGCGTGTGCCGGTCCGAACGTCGACGCCCCGCTCAGCGAGCACCTCGGCCATGCGGCGGCACGCCAGACCGAAGTCGGTCACCGCGGTTTCGGGCGTCCATGCGCCCGCGACCGCGGTCAGGTTCGGCTCGTGTTCTGCGAGCGCATCGGCGTCTCGCTCGTAGATCTCGACACCGTTCGTGCGCGCACGCTCCACGAGTCGGCGCAGACCGGGCAGCTCACGGCGATCGACCGCGGCGACGACCTTGCCGGTGCGCTCGACCGGCAGGTCGTTCTCGGCCGCGAACTGCTCGAACGCGGCCTTTCCGGCCCGGCACCAGCGCGCCTTCGCGGATCCGGGCGCGTAGTACAGCCCGGCGTGCAGCACACCCGAGTTGCGCGACGACTGCCCGGTGCCGACTTCCTGATCGCGTTCGAGGATCGTCACGCGCAGATCCGGCCGACGTTCGGTGAGACGCAGCGCCGTCGCCAGACCGACGATGCCGCCTCCCACGATCGCGACATCGACGCGGTTGCGCATGGTCACGTTCGCTCCAAGAATCGAGAACATGTGGCCGAATCAGAGGCCGCCATCCCAGGCGGCCGACGATTGAGCGTAGTGTTGCGCCGAAGAGAGCAGCAAGGCAGCGGATGGATCGAGTGCGCACGGTCGAGCTCGGCCAGTTCGAGGACGACCACGCGGAGCAGATCCGCGCCCGCCTGCACGAGGCGGGCATCGTCGTGTGGGCAAAACGCTCGGGCGCCTTCGCGCGGGTGCTGTTCGCCGGGGACTGGGGGACACGCCTGTTCGTCGACCAGGAGCGCATGGACGAAGCGCGCGCAATTGCAGACGACCTCACCGGGGCCTGACGCCAAGCCCGGCGAACCCCCGTGCGTCCCTCAGCGGACCGGCGGCGTGGGGATAGGGTGCGAGGCGCCGTGCGGACCTTGCGCCGCGCACCCACGACGCGACACGACGCGGAGGTCGCCTCCTGACAGGCCGAACCTCACTGCACCATCCCGCACGCATCGCGGTGTTCGCCTCGGGCAGGGGCTCGAACCTCGAAGCGCTGCTGGCAGCGATCGCGGCTGATGACGGGTTCGGTGGCGAGGTCGCGCTGGTGGTCAGCGACCGTGAGGACGCGGGCGCGCTCGATCTGGCACGCCGGGACGACATCGCCCTTCTGGCGACGCCGGTCGGCGACGACCGGCGAGCTTGGGAGGCTTCGCTGCTCGACGAGCTCGCGCGCCACAGCATTGACGTCGTCGTGCTGGCCGGCTTCATGCGCGTGCTGTCGGCATCGTTCGTAGCGACCTGGGAGGACCGGATCCTCAACACCCACCCGTCGCTGTTGCCCGCGTTCCCCGGGGCGCACGCGGTCCGCGACGCACTCGACTACGGCGTTCGTGTCACCGGCGCCACGGTGCACTTCGTCGAGGCCCAGGTCGACGCAGGCCCGATCATCGCGCAGCGTGCTGTCGAGGTGCGTGACGGCGACGACGAAGCCGCCCTGCACGCACGGATCCGCGCGGTCGAGCATCAACTGCTGCCCGAGTGCGTGCGGGCGTTGTGCCAGGGACGTATCGAACGGCGAGGTCGACAGGTCCGCGTGGCACCCGACGACGAGGAACAGACGTGAGCACCTTTCGACCGGTCCGGCGTGCGCTGGTCAGCTGCTTCGACAAGGACGGTGTCGCCGACCTGGGCCGCGCACTCGCGAACGCGGGCGTGACACTCGTGTCGACCGGCTCAACCGCCGGGGTCCTGCGCGACGCCGGTGTCGAGGTCGTCGAGGTCGCTGAGGTGACGGGTTTCCCCGAACGCCTCGGTGGGCGCGTCAAGACACTGCACCCTGCGGTGCACGCCGGCCTGCTCGCGGACCGTCGCGACCCCGACCACCTCGCGCAGCTCGACGAGCTGGGCATCGAGCCGATCGACCTCGTCGTCGCCAACCTGTATCCGTTCAACGACGCGGTCGCCTCGGGAGCGTCCGACGACGAGATCGTGGAAATGATCGACATCGGCGGGCCCACGATGGTGCGTGCCGCGGCGAAGAACCACGCATCGGTCGGCGTTGTCGTCGACCCGGGCGACTACGCACGGGTCATCGACGAGATCGAGCAGCACGGTGGCCTCGGCGACGAACTGCGCCGCGAGCTCGCGGCGCGGGCGTTTCGCCACATCGCCGCCTACGACGCCGCGATCGCCGCCTGGTTCGACACCGACGAGCCGTTCGCCGAGCAGCGCACGATCGAACTGCAGCGGATCTCGACGCTGCGCTACGGCGAGAACCCGCACCAGCGGGCCGCCTTCTACGCCTCGGGCTCTGCGACGTCCACACGGGGGTTCGCGGCGGCGGTCCAGCACCACGGCAAGGAGATGTCGTACAACAACCTGCTGGACGCCGACGCCGCCTGGGCGATGGTGGTCGAACAGGACGACCCCTGCGTCGCCATCATCAAGCACACCAACCCCGCCGGGTACGCGGTCGCCGACCAACTCGCGCGCGCCTACACGCTCGCGCTCGAAGGCGACCCCGTGAGTGCGTTCGGTGGCATCGTCGCGACCAACCGGACCGTCGACGAGGCGACCGCGACCCAGATCCTCGAGGTATTCACCGAGGTGGTCGTCGCCCCCGCCTACGACGAGGAGGCGCTGCGGCTGCTGACGACAAAACGGGACCTGCGCATCCTCGAGATGCCCGCCGACGCTGCGCTCGACGGCGCCGAGCTGCGTGTCCGCAGCGTCGCCGGCGGTGTGCTGCTCCAGGAGGCGGACACGCAGCGAGAACCGTGGGACGACTGGCGCGTCGTGACCCGTGCGCAGCCCGACGAGGCGGCGATGGCCGATCTGCGCCTGGCGTGGCTCGCGTGCAAGCACACGACGTCCAACGCCATCGTGCTCGCCCGCGACGGACAGGTCGTCGGTGTCGGGGCCGGGCAGATGAGCCGCGTCGACAGTGTCCGGCTGGCGGTCGAACGCTCCGGTGACCGCCACCAGGGTTCGGTCCTGGCGAGCGACGCGTTCTTTCCGTTCCGCGACGGCCCTGATGCGGCCGCGGCGGCAGGGGTGAGCGCTATCGTGCAGCCTGGGGGATCGGTCCGCGACGACGAGGTGGTGGCCGCCGCCGACGAGCACGGCATCGCGATGGTCGTCACAGGTCGCCGCCACTTCCGTCACTGACCACCGTCGTCACCGCTACACCCATCTGCAGCCGTCCGGCCCGGCCACAACGATGCCCGCCTTCGCGGAGGTGTCCTCATGACTGCACGCATCATCGACGGCAAAGCGCTCGCACAGCAGGTGCGCGCGCGCATCGCCGACGACGTCGCACAACTGGCCTCGGAGCACGGGATCACCCCGGGCCTCGCAGCCGTGCTCGTCGGCGAGGATCCCGCCTCGCAGGTCTACGTCGGGATGAAACACCGCGCGACCGAGGCCGCCGGCATGCTCTCGCGCCAGGTCGCGCTCGGCGCCGACACGACCCAGCAACATCTCGAGCAGGTCGTGCGCGAACTCAATGACGACGAGGCGATCGACGGCATCCTCGTCCAGCTGCCACTGCCCGAGCCGCTCGACGCCGGCCCGATCCAGGAATTGATCGACCCGGCCAAAGACGTCGACGCGCTCCATCCCTACACCGCCGGCCGACTCGCGGTCGGGGATCCGACGTTTCTCTCGTGCACGCCCTACGGCGTGCTCGAGATCCTCGATCACGCCGGTGTCGCCACCCAGGGAGCCCACGTCGTCATCGTCGGCCGCTCCAACCTCGTGGGACGGCCACTGTCGGTGATGCTCACCCTCAAGGGTCGCGACGCCACGGTCACGCTCGCCCACTCACGGACCCGCGACCTCGCCGCGGTGTGCCGCAGCGCCGATGTGGTCGTCGCCGCGGTCGGGGTGCCCGGCCTGATCACCGCAGACATGGTCACGCCGGACACCGTCGTCATCGATGTGGGCACCAACCGCACCGATGACGGGCGTCTGGTCGGCGATGTCGCGTTCGACGAAGTTGCCGAGGTCGCAGCCGCCATCACGCCCGTGCCGGGCGGTGTCGGGCCGATGACCGTGACGATGCTGTTGCAGAACACCCTCGAGGCGGCACGCGCACGGCGGGGCCTTCCCCGACGCTGAGCAGGTGGCCGTTCCTTGGGATCATGACCGCCAAGTAGGATCGTTGCGATCCCGACCGTCCCTCCGCGCCTGTGTGGCCGGCCGGCGTCGGACCGCGACGACGACGCCAGCTGCCGTCGCGCACCGTGTGAGACAGGAGCCCGAATGACCGCCCCCGTCCGTGTCGCCGTCACCGGCGCCGCCGGCCAGATCGGCTACGCGCTCGTCTTCCGTATCGCCTCGGGGCAGATGTTCGGTCCCGACGCCCCCGTCGAACTACGACTGCTCGAGATCACGCCCGCGATGGGTGCGCTCGAGGGGGTCGCGATGGAACTTGACGACTGCGCGTTCCCTCTCCTCGACGGTGTCGTACTCACCGACCGGGCCGAGGAGGCGTTCGACGGGGCGCGCATGGCCTGCCTGGTTGGCGCCAAGCCGCGCGGTCCAGGCATGGAGCGGGCGGACCTGCTCAACGACAACGGCGCGATCTTCACCGCGCAGGGGCGCGCGATCGCCGCCGCAGCCGACGACGACGTCCGCGTGACCGTCGTCGGAAACCCCGCGAACACCAACGCGCTGATCGCCGCGGCCAACGCCGACGGTGTCGACGCCGCACGTATCACGGCGATGGTGCGCCTCGATGAGAACCGGGCGAAGTCCCAGCTCGCAAAGCGGGCCGGCGTGTCGGTCGCCGACGTCACCAACCTCGCGGTGTGGGGCAACCACTCGCCCACGATGCTCCCCGACGTCGACAACGCGCGGATCGGCGGGCGTCCCGCCGCCGAGGCCATCGGGGACCGCGACTGGCTCGAAGGCGAGTTCCTCACCACCGTCCAGCAGCGCGGCAAGGCCGTCATCGACGCGCGCGGCGCCTCGTCGGCGGCTTCGGCCGCCAACGCGCTCATCGACCACGTCGCGAACTGGTGCGGCGGCAAGCCCACCGCTGACGGTGACTGGGTGTCGATGGCCGTGGTGTCGGACGGCTCCTACGGCGTCCCCGAAGGCCTGATCAGCGGCTTCCCGGTCACCACCGACGGGCAGGGAAGCTACGAGATCGTCCAGGGCCTCGAGCTGTCGCCGTTCGCCCGCGGCAAGCTCGACGCCACGGTTGCAGAACTCGAAGAGGAACGCGCAGCCGTCGCTGCGATGCTGTGATGCGTGTCTTCTCGGGGATCCAGCCCTCAGGCGCGCTGCACCTGGGCAACTACCTCGGCGCTCTCGTCAACTGGGTCGGCATGCAGGACCGTGCCGACTGCGTCTACTGCGTCGTCGACCTGCATGCGATGACCTCGCCGGCCGAACACGACCCCAGACAGCTGGGACAGCGCACGCTCGACGTCGCGACGGGCGTGCTCGCGGCCGGTGTCGACCCCGAGCGCTCGCTGCTGTTCGTGCAGTCCCACGTCGCCGAACACGCCGAATGTTCCTGGCTGCTGAGCTGCGTGGCCACCTACGGCGAACTCGCGCGGATGCCCCAGTTCAAGGAGAAGTCCGAGGGACGTGACCGCTCGGTGTCGGTGGGGCTGCTCACCTACCCGGTGCTGCAGGCCGCCGACATCCTGCTGCATCACGCCGACGAGGTGCCGGTCGGTGAGGATCAGCGTCACCACATCGAATTGGCTCGTGACATCGCCCAGCGTTTCAACCACCGGTTCGAACGTGAGGTGTTCACGCTGCCCAAAGCGGTGCATCCGCAGGCGGCAGCACGGGTCATGGACCTGCAGGAACCCACCAACCGCATGTCGAAGTCGGCGACCTCGCAGCGCGGCATCGTCTACCTGCTCGACGACGCGGACACGGTCGCGAAGAAGGTGCGCAGCGCGGTGACCGACTCGGGCAGCGACATCGCCCACGACCGCGAGCGCAAGCCCGGCGTCAGCAACCTGCTGGAGATCCTCGCGGCCGCGACCGGACGAAGCATCGACGAGCTGGTGTCGGAGTACGACGGGTCGGGCTACGGCGCGTTCAAGAACGCGGTTGCCGACGCCGTCGTCGAGATGCTGCGGCCTGTGCGCGAACGGCACGCCGAACTCGTCGCCGACCCCGGCGGGGTCGAGCGGATCCTCGCCGACGGTGCCGCATGCGCCCGTGATACGGCGCGCGCCACGATGGCGCAGGCGCGTGACGCAATGGGTCTGCTGGCGGCAGGCGACTGACCCGGCACGACCGGCCGGGCCGCAAGCGATCAGGTGTCGTGACGGCTCCCGCCGGAGTACGCCGTCACAGGTAGCCGCGCAGCGTTGCGGCTTCGACCACCCGCTCGACCGCCAGCGTGAACGCCGCCTCGCGCAGCGTGAGTTCGGGGTGCTCGTCACGGAACGCGCTGCATTCGCGGTAGGCGCGTTGCAACTTACGCTCGAGGCGGCTGTTGACGTCCTCGCGCTCCCAGACGATCTCCTGGTTGTTCTGCACCCATTCGAAGTAGCTGACGGTCACCCCACCCGCGTTGGCGAGGATGTCGGGGACGACCAGCACGCCACGCTCTGCCAGGCTCGCGTCGGCGACCGGTGTCACCGGATGGTTGGCAGCTTCGATGACGATGCGTGCACGGACGTCGTCGGCGTTGGCCGCGTGAACGACCTCGCCGAGCGCAGCGGGCATGAGCACGTCGATGTCCAGGGTGACCAGGTCGTCGTTGGAGATCGGTTCCGTTCCCGGCATGTCGACCACCGACCCGGACTCGGCCACGTGGGCGACGACCTTGGGCACGTCGAGACCCTGCGGTGCGTGGATGCCCCCGTGCACATCGGAGACCGCGACCACCCGGTAGCCGATCTCGGCTGCGATCGACGCCGCCCAGGAGCCGACGTTGCCGAACCCCTGGATCGCGATGCTGATCTCGGAGGGTTCGCGCAGGCCGACCTCGCGCGCCGCCTCCTCCATCACGACGACACAGCCGCGGCCGGTTGCCTCCTCGCGCCCGAGTGAGCCGCCCAGTGGGACCGGCTTGCCCGTCACGATCTGGGTGGTGTGCCCGTGCTTGCGGCCGTACTGGTCGAGGATCCAGCTCATCACCTGCGCGTTGGTGTTCATGTCCGGGGCGGGAATGTCGCGGGTTGGGCCGATGATGTGGCCGATCTGGTCGGTGTAGCGGCGGGTGACCGCCTCGACCTCGCGCCGGCTCATCGTGGTGGGGTCGATCTGGACGCCGCCCTTCGCGCCGCCGAACGGCACGTCGACCAGCGCGGTCTTCCACGTCATCAGTGAGGCCAGTGCGCGCACTTCGTCGAGGTCGGCATGCGGGTGGTAGCGGATCCCGCCTTTGTACGGACCGCGCGCCGCGTTGTGCTGGACCCGGTAGCCGTACGCGACACCGAGCTCGCCGTCGTCGCGTCGGTACGGCACCTGCACGCGTAGTTCGCGGTAGGTGCCGGAGAGGACTTCGATCGCGGCGTCGCTGATGCGTGCGACCTGTGCGGCCTTGCGGAAGAAATGGTTCACGGCCTCGAACGGGCCCATGCCGTCGTGCACGTCCATCACGTCTCCGCCACAGCTCGGTTCTCAGGGGTGTCCGGGGCAGCCAAGCAGCCATGAGGTGCGCCGTCGAGGCTTCCTGGCGGGTCAGCGTCGTGCGGTATCCGATGGTGTTCGCGCACGTGAGCCGGCACGCCGGCCGAATCGGGCCCGAACATCGGCGCTGCTAGTCTCAGACGTTGCCAGGCGCACGGATCGCCCTCGGACGACCGCTTGGCGAGCGGTGCGCCGCCGACGTCCCGGCGATCGGCGCACGTCCACCGCCCGGACCCGGGCGCGATCAGGAGCAGACGTCACGATGGCCAGCACGGTCAGCGGAACCGGTCAGCGGCGCACGCCGTTCCTCGTCGAGCTCTACTCCTCGGCGCTCGGCAAGAAGTATCTGATGGCCATCTCGGGCGTCGTGTGGCTCGGGTACGTGCTGGCGCACATGCTGGGCAACCTCAAGCTCTACCAGAGCGCGGAGGAGTTCAACGCCTACGCCGACTTCCTGCGGCGCCTGCTCTACCCGATCCTGCCCGAGGTGGCCACCCTCAACCTGATGCGCCTGGTTCTTGCCGTGGCACTCGTCGTCCACATCGTTGCGGCATACCAGCTGACGGTCATCAACCGGCGGGCACGGCCCGAGCGTTACCGCGCGCCGCGCGACTGGATCGCCGCAGACTTCGCCGCGCGCACGATGCGATGGACCGGCGTGATCGTGCTGCTGTTCCTCGCCTACCACCTGGCCGACATCACCTGGGGATGGGTCAACCCCGACCCTGCCGGCAGTGTCTACGACCGGGTCGTCGCGAGCTTTTCGGTTCCCGCGGTCGCCGCGTTCTACCTCGTCGCGAACCTCGCGCTCGGCGTGCACCTCTACCACGGCGCCTGGAGCCTGTTCCAGTCGCTGGGGGTCAACAACCGCCGCTTCAACCACTGGCGGCGGATATTCGCGATCGCGTTCACCGCGATCGTCGTCATCGGGAATCTGTCGTTCCCGATCGCCGTCCAGCTCGGGCTCGTCGCCTGACACCAGTTGCTGCCGCCCAGCCACCCAAGTCCACCGACGCACAGGGAGCACGACGCCATGACGGTCCTCGACGCGCGCATCCCCGAAGGGCCGCTCGAGCGCATGTGGGAAGACCACAAGTTCGACATGCGCCTGGTGAGTCCCAACAACAAGCGGCGTTTCGAAGTCATCGTCGTCGGTACGGGCCTGGCGGGCGCGGCGGCCGCCGCCACCATGGGCGAGCTGGGCTACCAGGTGAAGGCGTTCACCTTCCACGACTCGGCGCGGCGCGCCCACTCGATCGCCGCACAGGGCGGCATCAACGCCGCGAAGAACTACCACGGTGACGGCGACTCGGTCCGGCGCCTGTTCTACGACACCGTCAAGGGAGGCGACTACCGGGCGCGCGAAGCCAACGTCTACCGCCTGGCGGAGGTGTCGGCGAACATCATCGACCAGTGCGTCGCCCAGGGCGTGCCGTTCGCACGCGAGTACGGGGGGCTGCTCGACAACCGTTCCTTCGGAGGCGTGCAGGTCAGCCGCACGTTCTATGCACGCGGCCAGACCGGCCAGCAGCTGCTGCTCGGCGCCTACCAGGCGCTCGCGCGTCAGGTGAAGGCCGGCACGGTCGAACTGCACACCAACACCGAGATGCTCGACGTCGTCGTCGTCGACGGCCGGGCCGTGGGCATCATCACCCGCAACCTGGTCACCGGGCAGATCGAACGCCACTCGGCGCATGCCGTGGTGCTCGGCACGGGCGGGTACTCCAACGCCTTCTTCCTGTCGACCAACGCGATGCAGTGCAACGTCACCGCGATCTGGCGTGCCCACCGCCGTGGCGCCTACTTCGCCAACCCGTGCTACACCCAGATCCATCCCACGGCGATCCCCTCCTCCGACGAGACGCAGTCGAAACTGACCCTGATGTCGGAGTCGCTGCGCAACGACGGGCGGATCTGGGTTCCCCGCGACGCCGACGACACCCGCTCGCCGGACCAGATCCCCGAGGAGGACCGGTTCTACTTCCTCGAAGAGAAGTATCCGGCGTTCGGCAACCTCGTGCCGCGCGACGTCGCGTCGCGCAACGCCAAGGAACAGGTCGACGCCGGACGCGGGGTCGGTCCGATCAAGAACGGCGTGTACCTCGACTTCGCCGACGCGATCGCCCGAATGGGACGCGACGCGTTCGCCGACAAGTACGGCAACCTCGTCGACATGTACGAACGGATCACCGGCGAGGACGCCTACACGGTGCCGATGCGCATCTATCCGGCGCCCCACTACACGATGGGCGGGCTGTGGGTCGACTACCACCTGCAGACGACCGTTCCGGGGCTGTTCGCGATCGGCGAGGCGAACTTCTCCGACCACGGCGCGAACCGCCTCGGCGCCTCCGCGCTCATGCAGGGACTCGCCGACGGCTACTTCGTGCTGCCCCAGACCATCGGCGACTACCTCGCGCCGATGCTCGGCCAGGACAAGGTCGACGTTTCTGCGGGCGAGTTCGACGAGGTCGAGGCCGAGGTTCGCGGACGCATCGACCACTTCCTGTCGGTCAACGGCACCCACTCGGTGGACTACTTCCACCGTGAGCTCGGCAAGGTCTTATGGGAGTACTGCGGCATGTCCCGCAATCAGGCGGGTCTGGAGAAGGCGCTGTCCGAGATTCCGGCACTGCGCGAGGAGTTCGAACGCGACGTGCGTGTCCCCGGCTCCGGTGACACGTTGAACTCGTCGCTCGAGAAGGCCGGGCGGGTCGCCGACTTCTTCGAACTCGCCGAGTTGATGTGCCGCGATGCGCTGGTCCGTGAGGAGTCGTGCGGCGGCCACTTCCGCGAGGAGAGCCAGACCGACGACGGTGAAGCCCGCCGCGACGACGACAACTTCGCGCACGTCAGCGCATGGGAATGGTCGGGTGCCAGCGGCGCGCCCGTCGAACATCGTGAAGCGCTGGAGTTCAACGAGGTCGAGCTGACGCAGAGGAGCTACAAGTGAACGTCACGCTGCGTGTCTGGCGTCAGGACGGCCCCGATGCCTCCGGTCGCTTCGAGACCTACGAGGCCAGCGACATCTCCGAGGACGCCTCGTTCCTCGAGGTGCTCGACATCGTCAACGAGCGGCTCGTCGAGCAGGGCGAGGAACCGATCGAGTTCGCGCACGACTGTCGCGAAGGCATCTGTGGGACGTGCGGTGTCATGATCAACGGCAAGCCGCACGGTCCCCAGCAGGGCACCGCGACCTGCCAGCTGCACATGCGCAAGTTCGAGGATGGCGCCGAGATCGTGGTGGAGCCGTGGCGCGCGAGCGGCTTTCCCGTCGTGCGCGACCTCGTCGTGGACCGTTCGGCCTTCGACCGCATCATCGAAGCCGGCGGCTACATCTCCGTGGACACCGGGTCGGCGTCCGACGCCAACCTACAGCCGGTGCGCAAGGACACCGCGGACCTCGCGATGGACGCTGCAGCGTGCATCGGCTGCGGTGCGTGTGTGGCGGCGTGCCCGAACGGCGCCGCACAGCTGTTCACCTCGGCCAAACTGGCACACCTCAATCTGCTGCCGCAGGGCCAGGCCGAGCGTCACGAACGCACCGAAGCGATGGTCGAGACGATGGAGGAGCACTTCGGCTCCTGCACGAACTTCGGGGAGTGCGAACCTGCGTGCCCCAAGGAGATCTCGATCGACTTCATCGCTCAGATGAACCGCGACTACCTGAAGGCGAAGGTGCGCAACCGACGCAGCGGCTGATCGGCGTGCTGCCGACGGTGCGCTGGTTGTCGGCGCGCCGGGCGCCGGCGTCGGTGCTGGCGAGGAGGCGTGGTGCCCGACAGGATCGTCATCCTCGGTGGCGGGCCGGCCGCGTACGAGGCGAGCCTGGTCGCCGCCGAACTCGGTGCGCAGGTCCACGTCGTCACCGATGAGGGCCTCGGCGGCAACTGTGTGCTCTGGGACTGTGTTCCGTCGAAGGCGCTGATCGTCGCCGCCGAAGCGATCGGCTGGGTGGCCACGGCCGAGGCGATGGGCATCCGTTTCTCGCGTGACGGCGCGCCCGGCGACGCAACTGTGGACCTTGCGGCCGTTTCGACAACTGTGCTCGAACTCGGGGCCGAACAGTCGCGCGACATCGAACGCCGGGTCGGCGATGCCGGCGTACACATCGTTCGGGGACGTGGCCGGCTCGACGGCCCGCACGAGGTCGTGGTCGAACTCGACGAGGGTGGTGAGCAGCGTCTTCGACCCGACGTCGTGCTCGTCGCCACCGGATCGACGCCGCGGGTGCTGCCGTTCGCCGAGCCCGACGGCGAGCGTGTGCTCACCGGCCAGCAGGTCTACGGCCTGACCGACCTGCCCGACCATCTCGTCGTCGTCGGCTCGGGAGCGACGGGAGCGGAGTTCGCGCACGCGTTCCGCCGCCTGGGCAGCGACGTCACGCTCGTCTCGTCGCGAGAACTGATCCTGCCGACCGAAGATCCCGACGCCGCACAGGTCATCGAGTCGGTGTTCGAGCGCCGGGGCATGCGGATCCTGCGGCGCGTGCGGGCCGTGTCGTGCTCGCGCAGCGGCGAGGGGGTGGTCGTCGCGCTCGACGACGGCAGCGAGGTCGAGGGCAGCCATGCGCTGTTCACGGTCGGGCAGACGCCTGCGACCCACGGGCTCGGCCTCGACTCGTGCGGGATCGCCACCGGCGCGTCGGGAGCGATCAACGTCGACAGCGTGGGCAGGACGTCCACGTCGTGGATCTACGCCGCCGGCGACGTTACCGGCGGTGTCATGCTCGCGTCGGTCGCCGCCATGCAGGGGCGCACCGCGATGTGGCACGCGCTCGGTCAGGCGGTGCAGCCCATCCGCTGGGACTCGGTCGCTGCGACCGTGTTCACCGACCCGGAGGTCGCAACGGTCGGGCGCAGCCCTGCCGAAGCAGAGGCCGCCGGCTTCCCGGTCGCGACCGCACGGCTGGATTTCCGCGGCAACCCGCGCGCGAAGATGATCCATGGCGTCGACGGCTTCGTGAAGGTGCACGCCATGGTCGGTTCCGGCACGGTCGTCGGCGGCGTGATCGTGTCGAGCCGCGCGAGCGACCTCATCCAGCCGCTGGCGGTCGCCGTGCAGAACCGGCTGACCGTCGCGCAACTCGCGCAGACGATCACGGTGTATCCGTCGATGGCGGGATCGGTGGCCGAATGCGCCCGGATGCTCATGGCTCGCCTCGAATCACCGAGATGACGCCGACCGGGCGACACATGGTTTCCTGTGTGCCCCGATCCGTCGGTAGGCTCACACCCCCGCGTCGCCCCGAGGAGTCCGTTCGTGCGCCGCATCCAGTTCGCCGTCGTCGCCGTTGCCGCTCTCGTGCTGTCCGGCTGCTCGTCAGTCCCCGATGGCGCCGTCGACGCACAGGCGCTCGCGTGCCCCCCTGGCGAGGAAGGGTGTGACGCGATCCTTCCGGTCGGTCCGGGCGGCGATCTCGAGATGGAGATGGGCAACTTCTACTTCGAGGTGATCGACGGGGTCGCAGTGACCGGAGAGGTCGAGGTGACCGTCATCAACGTCAGCGACGCCTACCACAACGCAGAGTTCCTCGGCGCCGCCGAAGGATCCGACATCCCCGAAGCCGACGCGTTCGAGACGGGAAGCGGCACCGTGCTGCTGTTCCCCGGCGAATGGACGGTCATCTGCAACGTGCCCGGCCACCGGGAGGCGGGGATGGAAACGACGATCACCGTCCACGCCACCGAAGAGGAGGCGGCCGAAGCCGAAGCCGAAGCCGAGACCGGCAACGGCGCTGGCGAGGCTGGCGACGGCACCGACGAGACGGCTTGACCCTTCATCCTCGCGTCGCACCATCGCGGCAGCGCCGGTCGTGACGAGGAGGGTTGCCGGTGCCGCATGACCGGTGGCACACCGTGCGGCACCTCGCCACGGTCACCTCCACGCAGGACGTGGCACGCGACGAACTCGCCGCGGGCGCCCAGCCGGGGCTGGTCGTCGTCGCGGATGCCCAGACGAGCGGACGCGGCCGCAAGGGCAGGGCGTGGACGGACCATCTGACACGCCCCGACGGTTCGCCGACCAACCTTGCGGTCACCGCGACCTCCCCGCCACCCCGCAACGGCGGCGGTCTCGTGCCGCTCGCCGCCGGTGTCGCCGTCGCCGCCCTGGCCGACAGCCTCGGCGCATCCGCCGGACTCAAATGGCCCAACGACGTGGTCGCCGGGGACCGCAAGGTCGCAGGCATCCTCGTCGAGCGACGAACGATCGCCCCGGCCGGCGACGTGCTGCTCATCGGCGTCGGGGTCGACGTCGACTGGCGGGACGTCGACCGGCCTGACGACGGTGCCGTGTGGACCTCGCTCGCGGAACAACTCGGCCGCAGCATCGACCGCGACGCCGTGCTGGCCACGCTGTTGCGTGAGCTCGGCGACATCCTCGACCTGCTCGACACCGATCCCGACGCGGTCCTCGACAGCTACCGCGGCCACTGCGTGACCATCGGACGCGAGGTCCGTGTCGAGACGGCGCCGGGCGACGAGGTGCGCGGACGGGCGGTCGACGTCGACGACGCCGGACGTCTGCTGGTCGACGCCGGTGGCACGACCCGCGCCATTGCCGCCGGCGACGTCGTGCACCTGCGCTGAAGCCACCCGGCGGCACGACGTACCCTCGGCGGGCATCGTGCCTGGAGTCGCCAGTGGCAGACCGCTACACCTCGCTCATCGGACTCGTCCTCGACACGCCGGTCGACGACGTCGGTGAACTCATCGGTGACGCGCGCCGTGCCCGCGACATCGACCGTGCATCGCCCGTCGTCGCCGAGCCGACGAAGGCCCAGGAGGTCCACTGGGGCGGGAGGATGCAACGCGCTGTCGTCCGCCAGGTCGACGACGACGGCCAGCCGCTGTTGAGGACCGAGGCCCACATCGGCCCGGACGGACTCCGCAACGGCATCCAGCGGCAGGCACAGCTGCTGCAGGCCCTGGCGCGGCACGTCAAGGGCGAGGTGCGCACGGTCCGTGACGTCTCCGCATGTGTCGATCGTGACGAAGCGTGGATGCATCGCGCAGCGGTCGGTGCGGTGGAGCAGCACGAGGTCATCGCGACGATGCGCGACGGTGAAGGCACCTGGTGGGTGCGCACGCACGGCGCGGCGAGGTTCGACGTCCCCGACCTCGAGTTGTACGGGCTGACGCGCCACCAGGTCGACGCTGCGGTGGACACGATCACCCACGTCCACCAGCAGCTGCTCGACGGCGGCCTGCGCGCCCAGCTCACGCTGGCCGACGACACGCCGGTGTATCTCGTCCCGGTGCTCGAAGCGTGGCAGCACCTGCCGTTCGAATGGCCCGGGGTCGGCCGCGCCGGGCGTGACCGCGGTCCGGGACTCGACGGGCCGCGGGCAACGCTGTCGGTGCTGCACCCGCCGCGTCTCGGGCGCTACAAACGCGATTTCGACGGCGTGCTCGAGACCCTGTGATGCCACGTGGACACTGACGCCCGCACGTCGACGGTTCAGTCCTCGTCAGCGGGTTCCACCCAGCCCTCGTCGCCCTCGGGGCGTACATCGCCACACCACTCGCGCAGCAGCGGCGCACCCTCCTCCGGGCCGATGGCCAGCAGCCGGTCCCCGGCTTCGAGCACCCGTGTCGACCGGGGCCGGTAGAACCAGCGTTGACGTCGCTGGATCGCCAGCACCTCCATCCCGGTTTCGGTGTGCAGCCGCAACTGGCCCAGGCTCTTGCCGGCGCAGCGGCTCGCTTCGGCGACGATCGCTTCGGCGACGATCTCGTCGGCCTCCGCGAGCGCAGCCGAGATGACCGGATGCGGGGGCAGTTCGTCCTCGACGAGACGGCACATCGCCTGAGCGCTGTCGACGATGCGTTCGGAGGCCGATGCCAGGTGCAGCAGGCCGCGGAGCTCCTCGGGGTCGTCGAGCTCCGCGGCGGCCCGCAGCACCCACCCCTCGAGCTGGTGCAGCAGGTCGTCGGAGGCGTCCTCGATGACGCTGACCTCGGTGGCCAGTGAGACGTCGCGCAGCAGGATGGCGGAGTAGGCGAGCCCGACTGCGACCTCGGACGAATCCTTGAGTTCGATGACGAGGTCGACCGCTCGGTCGAGGTTCGACAGCTTCGCACGCTGCGGTGGCGGCGGGAACTCGCGTGCGGTGCCACCGGCGAGTTCGCGGGCCTGGTCGATGCCGTCCTTGGGGCCCTGCATGAACAGCACGTCGCCTTCCCGCAGCACCTCGGCCCCGTCGGGCCCGTAGAGCCAGTCGACGTCGCGGCGGATCGCGATGATCCACATGCCGGTTCGTGTCGGCAGTTCGAGGTCGCGCAGCGAGCGGCCTTCGAGTTCGTTCTCGGGACGGATGCGCACGCGTGCGGTCACCTCCGTCGCGTGACGCAGGTCGTCGCGCAACTCGCGTGGGACACCGACGTTCTTGAGCACGACGCGTGCGATGTCCTCAGCAGCATTGGCGATGCCTTCGATCGACACGGCCAGCGAGAGCACGCCGGCGAGCCGCTCGGCGTCGTCTGGCGTGCGCGCGGCGATCATGCACACCGCCCGCAACTCGACGAGCAGCTCGTCGACCCGTTCCTCGAGGCGCAGGACCTCGCGGGCGATGCTGTCGTCGTCGTAGAACACGGCGGCGTAGGCCAGATCCACCATCAGTTCGGCGGCGTCTTTCGCGCCGACCAGAAGCTCCTTGACGGTGTGGCGTGGTCTCATGATCTTCTCATCCTCCCTGCGGACGCGGCGATGACGTCTGGGCGGTCATGACGGCGCGACGATGATGGTGATCGCGGCGACGAGACACAGGACCCCGGCGAGGTCCATCGTCGCGGTCACGACCGGGATGCCGTGGTTGTCGGGGTCGAAGCCGAGACGAAACGATGCTGTGGCCGCCACGAATGCGACCGCTGCGAGCACCGGCGTGGCGATGAGCCCGGCGAGGAGCGTCACCCCCAGGGTCTGCAGCAGCGGCATCGGTGTGACACCCGGCAGCAACACCGCTGCGAACCATCCCGCAAGTCCGACGCCGGAGAATGCGACGAGGGCCAGCAGCGCGGTCAGCGAGAAGTCGAGGGATGCCACCCGCCCCGGAAACAGGCGCGGTGCAAGCTGCCCGACGTGCAGCTTCGAGGCCAGCCGGCTCGAGAGCATGCCACCGAGCGAGCCGCAGTTCGCGATGAACGGCGGCAGCAGGATCAGCAGCGCTGCGGTGCCGAACTGCGCTTCGGCACGGGACTCGACGACCACTCCCGCGATGACGTCGATGGTGACCGCGATGGTCAGCACCACCATCGACTCACGAACGACCCGGCGGATCGTCGCATCTGCACTGCGCCAACCGACCCACAGGAACACCACGAACGTCACCACGCCGAAGACGCCGACGATCGTCGCGATGTCCGGTCGCCGCAGGACGAGGGTGGCGACGAGCAGCGCGGGCAGCGTCACGAGGTCGCCGGTCGCGGTGATGACCGGTGCGCCGACGTCGTCCATGTTCCATCCGCGACGGTGCGCCCGCCGTGCCATGCCTACCGTGACGAAGAACAGCACGATCGACGACAGCAGCCCGCCGAGCAGGCTGATCGCGACGAGGTCGAGCACGCCGACGGTGCGCAGCCCCAGTGCCACGCTGATCGCCCACGCGAGCAGTCCGGCCTGTGTCGCCGACGCGAAGCTGAGAATGGTCGCGGCTTCGACCTGGCGTCCCAGATAGCTGCGGCGACGAAGATCCGGCTGGAACTCGCCGGTGTGGATCCCCGTCGACAACCGCGATCCGAGCGCACCGAAGATCGATCCCCGCATCCCGATCGCCGCGGGGATCAGGGCCAACAGGCCGGGGACGGCTTCGAGTTCCTCCTCTGCGGCTCCCAGCACGACACCCGCGACGACGGTCGCCGCCAGGCCGATACCCAGCGCTGTCGTGCCCGAGCGGATCGAGCGTGCTTCGTGCAGCCAGTACGCGCGGACCTCGACCAGCGGCACACCGAGGATGCGTCCGATCGCCGCGAGCGAGCGTGGGACGCGGATGTGCTTGCGGTCGCGCTCGGTCACCGCTGGCGGGCCATGTGCACGGTCATGGGTGCCTTCTCGCTGACGTCGCGGTGACGCGCATCACGCACAGGCGACGCTCGCGGCGACGTCGCGACGGGGTCGTCGACGGACCCTATCCGCCGCTTCGCGCCTGCGAGCGTGTGCACGAGTGCTCAGACGTCGTGCACGGGGCTTTTCAGAGCCACACCCCGATGCGTTCGGACGCGACCTCGTCGCGTGTGACCCCGTCGAGCACGACGGTGTTGCTGCCGACGACCAGCGGCCTGAGCGCGACGGCCACGATGCCGGCGACGCTGTGGCCGCCCGACGCGTCGACCCCGGCGACACCGTCACCCTGGCCGGCCGCGATCTCCAGCAGCTCGGCCATCGTCACCTCACGCCCGCCGTGGCGAAGCGCCGTCGGCCAGGCGCGCGGCGAGGGTCGCTGATCGGGATACGGCTGCGCCGCATGCGTCCAGGCTTCGCGCTCGTCGTGCTCGTCGGGCGCGCCGTCGATGGCGTCGCCGACGACGAACGTCGGTGCCGCGATCCCGCCGTGCCCGCGCGTGCCGTGCACGACGTCGACGTCCGCGCTACCGGCTGCGTCGACGTCGACGACGATGCCGG
>JBJHAX010000029.1:0-26213 GCA_050480705.1 Nitriliruptoraceae bacterium | reverse complement strand
CTCCAGTTCGACACCCTGTTCGGTGCCCAGTTCTTCCAGCCGGCCACCGGCGGGGACCCGCTGCTGTACCAGCACCTGTTCTGGCTGTTCGGGCATCCCGAGGTCTACATCATGATCCTGCCGGCGATGGGGATCGTGTCGGAGATCCTGCCCGTGGGCTCGCGCAAGCCGCTGTTCGGCTACGCGGCGGTGGTGTTCGCAGGTGCGGCGATCGCCTTCATCGGCTTCGGCGTGTGGGCCCACCACATGTTCACGACCTCGCTCGGGCCCGTGCCGCGTTCAGCGTTCGCGCTGGCGACGATGTTCATTGCGGTGCCCACCGGCATCAAGATCTTCAACTGGGTGTTCACGATGTGGGGCGGCAGGATCCGCTTCACGACGCCGATGCTGTTCTCGGTCGGGTTCGTGTCGATGTTCACCATCGGCGGGCTGTCGGGCGTGACGCACGCGATCGTCCCGCACAACGCCCAGCAGCACGACACCTACTACGTCGTGGCGCACTTCCACTACGTGCTGTTCGGTGGCGCACTGTTCGGTCTGATTGCCGGACTGTACTTCTGGTTCCCCAAGGTCACGGGCAAGCTGCTCAACGAGCGTCTCGGCAAGGTCCACTTCTGGACGTGGCTGCTCGGGTTCAACCTCACCTTCGGCCCGATGCACATGTCGGGGCTGCTCGGCCAGCCGCGGCGCACCGCGGTGCTGCCGGCCGAACTCGGCGGCACCGTCGAGTTCTACAACCTGCTGAGCACGCTCGGCGTCGTGGTGCTGTTCGGCTCGGCGCTGGTGTTCCTGTGGAACCTCATCGTCTCGCTGCGCTCCGGTGAACCGTCCGGCGACGACCCCTGGGACGCGCGCACCCTCGAGTGGATGACCGCGACACCGCCCAAACACCACAACTTCGACGAGATTCCGACGATCACCGACCGCGACGAGTTCTGGCACCGCAAGTACGCCGAGGACGAAGAGGGCATACCGGTCAAGGTGCCCGCCGGCGGCAGCGACGAGCACGACGACGGCGAACACGACGAACACATCCACATGCCTGACCCGTCGCTGTGGCCGTTCATCGCGACACTCGCGTTCTTCCCGATCGCCTACGGCCTGGTGTTCGTCAACCCCATCCTGTTCGTCGTCGGCGTGTTGTGGTTCGTGATCGGGATGTACGGGTGGATCCACGAGCCGCTCGCCGAAGGCGACGATGACGACGAAGACGACGACGCACCCCGTCCGGAGCACGCCGTCGTCGGCTGAACGACGGGCAACGACCTCCCGACGACGTCGGGACACGAGGACGAAAAGGGATCCACGTGGCGGCAGGAGCGCACGACACCACGCTCGGGCTCGACCATCGCAAACTTGCGATGTGGACGTTCCTGGGTTCGGAATTCCTGTTCTTCGGGGCGTTCATCGCCGCGTACCTGCTCTATCTCGACGTGACCGCAGGCGGCCCCGGCGTCGAAATCTTCGACATCCCGTTCACATCGATCAGTTCCTTCGTGCTGCTCATGAGTTCGCTGACGATGGTGCTCGCACACAATGCGCACGCGAAGGGCGACCTGCGCCGCATGCGCATGTGGATCCTCGCGACCGCAGGACAGGGGGCGGTGTTCCTCGGCGGGCAGGTGTTCGAGTTCACCGTGTTCGTCAAAGAAGGCCTGGTCCTGACCGAGTCGCCGTTCGCGAGCTCGTTCTACGTCCTGACGGGATTCCACGGCGTGCACGTCTTCATCGGGATCCTCATGCTGCTGACGCTGTACGTGTTCTCGCTCACGGGCAAGGTCAAGGCGGACCAGGACGTAAAGACCGAGATGATCGGCCTGTACTGGCACTTCGTCGACATCATCTGGGTCATCATCTTCACCGTCGTGTACCTGATTCCCGAGATCGCGGTGCTGTAGGACACGTGTGAACGTGGCCGGATCCCGACGCCGCGATGAACGGCAACGCCAGCCAGGAGTGACGAAGCGATGAGCGCCACCGACACCGCGACCGGTGAGGACCACGGTCACGCGCACCCGACGCCGCGGCAGTACGTGAGGATCGCGATCATTCTCGCGATCCTCACCGCGCTCGAGGTCTCGACGTACTTCTTCGACTTCGGTCGTGTCGCCATCCCACTGCTCATCGTCCTCATGATCGTGAAGTTCGTGCTCGTCGCCGGATGGTTCATGCACCTGAAGTTCGATTCCCGGTGGTTCACGGTGCTGATGTACACCGGCCTCGCGTTCGCTCTCGTGCTCTACATCATCACGGTTGTCATCGTCATCGTCGGCCACACCGCCTGGATCTAGGCGCGACTGCAGTCCGCGTGACGCGCGCGGCGAGGGGTTGAAACGTGAAGAACGGCGTCGGAAGAAGGCTCGTCCTGCCGATCGTGCTGCCGATCATCGTCCTGGTGTCCATGGGTGCGTTCATCGGCGCGATCGCGCTGTCGCTGCTCTACAACACCCACGCGGGTTCGCTGATGCTGGCGGCCGTCGCAGCAGGCGGCATCCTGTTCACGGTGAGCCTGTCGAGTTCCGTCGACCGCCTGGGAGGACCGCGCCGCACCATCGTCCTGCTCGCGGCCGGCGTTCCGCTGTTCGTCGGTGGCGCGGTCGGTTTCGGGCTGATCGGTGATGTCGCGGACGAGGACCGCATGGTCAACGTCGAGCCGCTGCTGGTGGTGCCCGACGACGCGCCTGTGATCGCCGCAGAGAACTCGCTGGAGTTCTGCCTCGGCCCCGAAGACGGATGTGAGCCGATCGACCTGTGGGACGTCGTGCCCTCTGCACAGTCCGACCAGTTGTCGTTCGTTTTCGACAACTACGAAGTCGGCGTCGACCACAACGTCGTCATCACCGACCTCGAAGGAGACGTCGACGATCCTTCACCGGGCTCGACGACGTACGTCTCCTCGGCGCTCATCGCCGGCCCGGCGACCGATTTCTACACCAGTGACGAGCTGGCCTGGGACGACCTGCCCGAGCAGTGGTACTTCTTCTGCGCGGTCCACCCCAACATGAACGGTGTCGGTCAGGTCGTCGAGGGCTGAGGCCGGGCACGCACCCAGGCGACCGACGCGGCCGTCCACACCAGAGCGGCGCCGACGATGTGCAGTGAGACCAGCGTCGGCGGGATCCCCAGCGCGTACTGCGCGTAGCCGACGCCGCCCTGCGCGAGTGCCACGACGAGGAGCGCGGTCGCGGCCCGCCGCAGCGGCGCCGGGCCTGTGCGGCGGGTGACCACGACCAGGGCGACGATGAGGCCCAGCAGCATCCATACGGCGTCGGCGTGTGCGATGGCGGCCAGGCGGATGTCGACCCCCAGCCGTGGCGCGGCGGCGTCGCCACCGTGCGGACCCGCGCCCGTGACGACGGTGCCGAGCAGCAGGACGATGCTGGCGACCGCGAGCGTCGCGCTCGCGAGGTGGCGGATGAAAACCGGCGCGGCAGTGCTCGTCGCCGCCGGCTGGCCCGGCGCCGGCATGCGCACCCGGTCGTGGAGGACCACCGCCGCCCAGATGAGAACCATCGACAGCAGGAAGTGGCCCGCGACGGTGAACGGGTGGAGACCGGTGAGGACCGTGACCCCGCCGAGCACGGCCTGGGCAAGCACACCGGCAGGGAGCAGCCATGCCAGCGGCTCCACCAGTGCAGGGTGTGGGCGCGTGCGGCGGACCTGCACGAACAGAGCGACGACTGCGGCGAGCACGACGAACGTGAGCAGCCGGTTGCCGAACTCGATCGCGGCCTGCCATCCGGCATGGTCTCCGCCCGGGGTCGGTGCGACACGCACCCCGTCGCAGGTCGGCCAGTCGGGACAGCCCAGCCCGCTGCCGGTCACCCGGACCACCCCGCCGGTGAACACGATGCCGACATTGACGACGATCGCCGTGAAGGCGATCCGTCGCAGGCGTGCGTGCTCGACCGTCGACACCGCGGGCATGCCGCGATCCTATCCGGCAGGCCGCATGGCCCCGGTCGCGTCGCCTTGCCACCGACGCGTAGGCTCGCAGCTTCGTGCAACCCCACGGGAGCTGGTGTGGCGACCGGTGTGAGCCCAGCGCAGGAACCCGAGGTCGGAGACCCCGACGTCGGCCCGATGCACGCCAGTGGCCGCTACGAGCGCCGTGCGCCGGCGCGTTTCGAGACGGCGCGGCGCTACGTGCAGGTGACCAAGCCCCGGATCATCGAGCTGCTGCTCGTCACGACCGTGCCGGCGATGGTGATCGCCGCCGGCGGGTGGCCGGCGACGTGGCTGGTCGTGGCCACGCTCGTCGGCGGTGCGATGGCCGCAGGCAGCGCGAACACGTTCAACAACCTCATCGATCGTGACGTCGACGAGCTGATGGCGCGTACCGCGGCCCGCCCGACCGCGCGCGCGGAGATCGCGCCGCGAGGCGTGTTCGTCCTCGGTGTCACACTCGGTGTCGCGGGGTTCGCATGGCTCGCGGTGTTCGTCAACCTCGTCGCGGCGTGGCTGGCGACCGGGGCGATCCTGTTCTACGTATTCGTGTACACGCTGGGTCTCAAACGGCGCACCAGCCAGGCCGTCGTCATCGGTGGCGCCGCCGGATGCGTGCCGGTGCTCACCGGCTGGGCGGCCGTCACGGGAGGTTCGCTCGCCGACCCACGGCCGTGGTTGCTGTTCGCGATCGTCTTCTGGTGGACGCCTCCGCACTTCTGGGCGCTGGCGATGAAGTACCGGGAGGACTACCAGCGTGCTGGGCTGCCGATGCTGCCGGTCACCCACGGCAACGACGAGGCCACGCGCCAGATCCTGCTCTACAGCTACCTGCTGATGTGTGTCGTGCTGCTGTATGCCGCGGGTGGCGGCGCGGGGTGGCTGTTCGTGGTGCTCGGGGGTGCGCTGACCGCCGGATGGCTGGTGTTCGCGCATCGGCTCCGCCGTCGGCGCACGGTCGCCACGGCGATGCGGCTGTTCCACTATTCGACCGTGTACCTCGCAGGGATATTCGTGGTCGCAGCGCTCGATGCGGTCGTGTGAACGGCCCGGTACGCGATGGCGTGTTGCGCCGGGTGACGTCCGTTGCGGCGTACACGACACGGCCGTGAAGGCACTTGACCCTGTGGTGGCGAGCCTGTCCACTCGGGTTCTCGCCACCGAGATGGGAGTACGAGGTGACGGCAACGATTGCGCAGCGTGACGAGGTCATGGAGCAGCGCGACGAGATCCTCGCGGAGATCGAGGGGCGGACCCTGCTGGACGTCTTCATGGCGACCTGTGACGCGCATGGCGGCAGGGCGGCGCTGGTTGTCGACGAAGAAGGAGTGTTCGTCGAACGGACCTGGTCGCAGTACCGCGAGCAGGCGAGCAGCATCGCGGCTGGGCTGATCTCGCTGGGCGTGACGCCCGGCGACCACGTCGCCCTGATGATGCCCAACCGGCCCGAGCACGTCGTATGCGACGTCGCGGCGATGCTGGCCGGTGCCACGCCCGTGTCGATCTACAACACGCTCACCGCGGATCAGATTGCCCACATCGCGGCGGATTGCCACGCGCGCATCGTCATCGTCAACGACGCCGAACTGCTCGACAAATGGCTGCAGATCGGCGATCGCCTGCCTGCACTCGAGCGGATCGTCGTCGTCGAAACCGACGGGGTCGACCTCGACGACGCGAGGATCATCTCCCTCGAGGCGCTCGAGGAGCAGGGTGGCGAGGCGCTGCGCGCTCGACCGGAGCTGCTCGAGTCGACGTGGCGGGCGGTCGGTCCGGACGATGCCGCGACGCTCATCTACACCTCGGGCACCACCGGTCCACCGAAGGGCGTCGTGCTGAGCCATCGCAACGTGCTCTACCAACTGGGCGTGGTCGAGCGGCTCCTCGACGTCCAGCCGGGCCAGCGCGGCCTGTCGTACC
The DNA here is from genome assembly GCA_050480705.1 of Nitriliruptoraceae bacterium. Lineage (GTDB taxonomy): Bacteria > Actinomycetota > Nitriliruptoria > Nitriliruptorales > Nitriliruptoraceae > JBJHAX01. The sequence continues at coordinate 20,348 of JBJHAX010000029.1, read as the reverse complement.
TGCCGTTGGCGCACATCGCCGAGCGGGTCGTGACCCACTACGTCGGCCTGCACTGCGGCGGGACGATCTACTTCGTTCCCGAACTTCCGGCAGTCGTCGCGACGCTGCAGGAAGCCCGCCCTCAGATGTTCATGGCCGTCCCGAGGGTCTGGGAGAAGATGCACGCGGCGATCATGGCACGCATCGAGGAGAACCCGCGCAAGGCGCCCATCGCGCATCGCGCGATCGCCGTCGGCCGCAAGGCGGTCGAGGAGGAGCTGGCGGGCCGCACGCCGTCGCTGCGTCTTCGGACACAGCGTGCGTTGTTCGACCGCCTCGTGTTCTCGAAGATCCGCCACGGGCTCGGCATGGACGAGCTGCGCTACGCCATATCGGGAGCCGCGCCGATCAGCGCCGAACTGCTGACCTTCTTCAAGGCGATCGGCGTGGAGATCATCGAGGTGTACGGCATGACCGAGACGACCGCGGTCGTCACCGCGAACCGTCCCGGTCAGGTCCGCATCGGAACCGTGGGGCCGGCTCTTCCAGGAATCGAGGTGCGTATCGCCGACGACGGTGAGATCCTCGCCCGCGGGCCGTCGATCACCTCCGGATACCTCAACGCCGACGAGGCCACGGCCGAACTCATCGACGACGACGGCTGGCTGCACACCGGCGATCTCGGCACGATCGACGACGACGGCTACCTCACCGTCGTCGGGCGCAAGAAGGAGTTGATCATCACAGCCGGCGGCAAAAACGTCTCGCCGAGCAACGTCGAGGAGGCGATCAAGCAGCGCTCCCCCCTCATCAGCCAGGTCTGCGCGGTTGGGGACGACCGGCCCTTCATCGCGGCGATTCTGGTGCTGGACGCCGAGGTGCTGCCGATCTGGTGTGCCACCCAGGGGGTCGACATCGACTCGCCTGAGGACGCCGTTGGCCACCCCGATGTACTGGCCGAGGTGCGACGTGCCGTCGAAGCGGGCAACGAGAAGCTGTCACGGGTCGAACAGGTCAAGCAGTGGACGCTGGTCGCGGACCAGTGGAGTGTCGAGACCGAGGAGCTCACGCCGTCGCTGAAGCTCAAGCGGGGCGTCGTTCTGCGCAAGTACGCGGACACGATCGAGGGGCTCTACACGGCCGATGCCTGAACCCGGCGGCGCCCGGCGAGTGGTCGCCTCCGTGCTCCGTGTCGGGATGGCCGTTGGTGGCGTGTGGCTCGTTCTGGTCATCGCTGCGTGGCTGTTCCAGGAACGCATGATCTACCTGCCCGACCGTTCTGCGCCCGTCGTGCCGTCCACGGCAGCCGAACACGTCGGCGTCGAAGAGGTTCGTTTCGAGACCGGCGATGGGCTGATGCTCGACGCCTGGTACGTGCAGCATCCCGACCCGGTCGCCACCGTCGTTGTCGCCAACGGCAACGCGGGCAACCGCGGGCACCGGCTGCCGTTCGCGCTTGCGCTGCACGAGCGTGGACACGCCGTGCTGCTCGTCGACTACCGCGGCTACGGCGGCAATCCTGGCCGTCCCCACGAGGACGGCGTCGTCGCCGACATCACGGCGGCGGTCGCGTGGCTTGCCACCGAACAGGGCATCGAAGCCGACGAACTGGTGCTCTACGGCGAATCGCTCGGATCTGCCGTCGTGGCCGCTGTGAGTGGCGCGGTGGCGCCCGCCGCGGTCGTGCTTCGGTCGCCGTTCCCCTCGCTCGCCGACGTCGCACGCCGGCACTACCCGTTCCTCCCGGTTCGCACCCTGCTGCGGGAGCGTCACCCGACGGCGCGCCACCTGGAGAGCTACGACGGTCCCGTGCTCGTCGTCGCGGGCGAACGCGACCGGATCGTCCCCGCAGGCCTGTCGCGCACCGTCGCGAACGCTGCGGGCGCCGACTATCTCGAGATCGCCGGCGCAGGCCACAACGACCGTGCGCTGTTCGACGGCGACACCCTCATCGACGCGGTCGACGCATACGTGCGTCGCGTCAGGTGAGGCTCATGCGTGCGTCGCCCTGTCGTTGCGGAGGTGGACGGGAATCGAACCCGCCAGGGAATGCTGGCATCCCCTCGTCGGCTTTGAAGGCCGCGGGACCCACCAGGTGTCCAGACACCTCCCAGACCGCGGCGTGGCTCGGTCGGCGACGTCGTGTCGAGGGCGCCGGCGTCGACCGCGGCGCCGGGCAGGCTACCGGTCCCCGGAGCCCATTCTGTGGGCGAGTTCGGCCAGCAGGTGGACTTCGGTCGCACAGGCGCGCTCGAAGTCGCCGAGGTGGAGTGACTCGTCCTCACCGTGGGCGTTGGAGGCGGGATCCTCGACTCCGACGAGCAGGCACGGCGCGTCGTCGAAAGCGCGGCTGAACGGCTCGACGAACGGGATGGATCCGCCGCAGCCCAGAACAGCGGGTTCGCGCCCGTAACCGGCGGTCATGGCAGCCACCGCGGCGTCCCACGCCGGGCCGCCCGGATCGGTGGTCCAGGCGGCGTTGCGTTCCCCGATCTCGACATCGACGTGCATCCCCCACGGTGCGTTGGCGAGAAGATGATCGCGCAGCGCCTGCAGTGCCCGGTCGGGATCCTGGCCCGGGGCCAGACGGCACGACAACTTGACCCTCACCCGCGCCAGCAGCGTGTTCGACGCTTCGGCGACCGCGGGGACATCGATGCCCGTGGGCGTGATTGCGGGCGCGAACCAGATTCGCTCGAGGATCGACTTCTCCGGGTCACCGACGAGGCCGACACCGTCGAGCATGCGTGCTTCGCGACGGAACTCCCCGTCGGAGGCGTCCAGCGCGTCGATGCGTGCGCGGTCGTCGCCTGACATGGGCGTGACGTCGTCAGCGAAGCCGGCGACGGCGATGTCGCCGGTGTCGGTGTGCAGGGTCGACAGCAGGCGGACAGCCCCGGTGAGCGCGTCGGGAACCGGACCACCCCACATGCCGGAATGGACCGGTTGTTCGAGTGATCGAACGGTGACGAAGACATCGGCCATGCCGCGCAGCGAGCGGGTGATGCCCGGCCAGCCGACCTTCCAGTTGGTCAGGTCGGTCAGCACGATCACGTCGGCGCGCAGGCGTTCGGCGTGCGCGGTCAGAAAGCGGCCGAGATTGGGTGAGCCGATCTCCTCCTCACCTTCGATGACGACTTTGACGTCGACCGGCGGGCCACCCCGGGCGGTCGTCCACGCCCGGATCGCCGCGACATGAGCCAGGATTCCGGCCTTGTCGTCGGCGGCGCCGCGACCGTAGAGACGCCCGCCGCGTTCTGTGGGCTCGAACGGCGGCGAGGTCCAGTGGTTGGCGGTCGCGGCGGGCTGGACGTCGTGATGGGCATAGAGCAGGACGGTCGGACCTGTGCGCCCCGAGTGGGCGTTCGCGGTGACGTACGGCGGTGCGTCGCCGACCTCGAGCAACGCCACGTCGGTGCAGCCGGCGCGCTCGAGCAGGCGCGCGGTCGCGTCGGCGCTGCGCCGCAGGTCGTCGCGGTGCGCTTCGAGCGCGCTGACCGACGGGATTCGGACGAGTTCCTCCAGCCATCGGCGGGTGTCGGGCATCTGCCGGTGCAGCGTCTCGAGGACGTCGTCGACAGCCGGCATGCCATCGGGGATCGGTCGATCGCCGGTCACAGGGCCTCCTCGTGGTCGTGTCGGTGGTGTTCTCCCGCCGCTTCGGAGCGTGCCGGGCCGGGTGAGGCGCCAAGTCTGCCCGACAAGTTGGTTGCGTTGTCGCCTGCGCCTTCAGTCGGACTATCCTCCCCGCACCGGGATCGACGGAAGGTGAGGACTGTGGGGCACGCGGCTGAAGCGTGGAACCGCCTGTCCGGCATGCTCACGGGCGCGGACGTATCGGACGTCCCGGAGCTCTACGCCGTCGACGCGTTGTTCCTGGAGCCCTACAACCCGCCTCACCGCGGCAACCTGCTGATCCAGGCGTATCTGAAGGACTGGCTCGCCGGCAAGGACGACATCTCGGTCGACGCCAGCCGTGTGATCGAGGATGAGGACGGCACGGCGCTCGCGGTCGAATGGACCATTGGGTACACGGCCGGTGGGCGCCGTTGGAGCGATCTGCCGCGGGCGAGCTTCTTCGAGTTCGACGAGGACGGCAGGATCGTCTACCACCGCGACTACACTTGACGTCGTCCCTGCTGCGCGCCGTCCCCAGGACGGCGCGAGCCTGCCGGCGCAGTGCGTCGTGCCGTTTGTAGCGTCCCGGCTCTTCGAGCCGGAGTTGATGCTGCCGTGGAGCGACGTTCGACCTCGCTGCATGCACTGCCAGTCGCCGTGGACACTGACCCTGGGGTCGGTGAGGTGCTCAAGCGCCACCTCGAAGGTGTGCTGGGATGGCAGGTGGTGGATGAGACCACCGCGGCGCTGGTGCCGCCCGTCGTTCGGTTCATCGACGGGCAGCGGTCGCTGGTCGACGACGGCGTGCCGCGTGTCCTGCTCGTCGAGCCCGACCGTGACCCGCTGAAGGTCGCGCACGCGGTCGCGGCGACGGACCCGTACGGGATCATCGGCTGGCCAGCGGAGCGCGACCGGTTGCCGGCGACGGTCGAGGAGGCGATCGAGGCCGTCACCGCCGTCGAGGCGACGGGCCGGGTCGTTCGTGTCGGCGGTGCAGCCGGTGGCGTCGGAACGTCGACGGTCGCGGTGGCGCTTGCCGGCATTGCTGCCTGGCGGGGGCTTCGCAGCCTGGCTGTGGCGCGAGGGCACGTCCCGGTCCGCGATCCGGTGGATCTCACCTGCGACGCGATCGGTGCGCTCGATCTGTACGCCCGCGCCAAGCCGGTCGATGGTGTCGCAGGCATGCGCGTGGTGCGTGTCGTTGACGCGGGCCGCGTCGCCGACCCGGTGGATCCGGCGATCGAGATGACCGTCGTTGACCAGGGTGTCGACGCGGACGTGGACGTGCTCGTCGTGCGTCCTGATGCGAGCGCGCTCGACATCGTGCCTGTGACGACCGCAGCGACGGTGATCGTCGTGGGTTCGGGTCCGGTCGCACTCGCGAAAATCGCTGAGGCGTCCGTCGGTCGCCGTGGCGTGGTGCTGCCGATGTCTCATCGTGTCGCACGGGCTGGGCTCGCACGCCGGGTACCGGCTGGACTTCCGGGAACGTGGCTGCGCCGCCTTGACGGTGTCGTGCCTGACGAGGACACCGTGCGTGTCGTGCGCCACGGCATCCACAGGCCGGGTTGAGGCGATCTGCGGCTGCGTGCCTGTCGTTCGTATCGTGCCTGGCGCCTCAGCGGGGTCCTAACGGCGCGGAGGCTCACAGCCTGCAGACAGTCCACGGGGGAGGGGCTGATGGTCGAGCGTTCGTTGCGTGATGCGGTCCTGGTGCGTCTCGGGGACGATGCTGAGGTGGCGCGTGGGGTGGCGGATCGCGCGATGCTGCGACGCGCGGTCGCCCGGGCGCTTGCGGCCGAAGGGGTCGTCGCCGCTCCCGACGTGTGGGCGCGGCTCGTGCGTGATCTGGTCGACGAGTTCGGGGGCCTCGGTCCGCTCGAAACGCTGCTGCGCGACGACGCGGTGACCGACGTTATGGTCAACGGCCCCGACGAGGTGCACGTCGAGCGCAGCGGACGGCTCGAAGTCACCGGCGTGAAGTTCGACGACGAGGCACAGTTGCGCACGGCGATCGACCGTGTCCTCGGCCCGCTGGGTGTGCGCCTGGACCGTGCACGCCCGTATGCGGATGCAATGCTCGGCGATGGCGTGCGGCTGCACGCCATGCTTCCACCGCTGGTCGACCAGACGACCCTGACGCTGCGCCGGGTGCCGAGCGTGGTGCCGTCCTGGCGTGAACTTCGTGAGGCAGGCACAACGCCCGCCGCGGTCGTCGACCTGCTCGTCGAGGCCGTCGCGAGCCGCCGCAACATTGCCGTGTGCGGACGTGCAGGCGTCGGGAAGACGACGCTGCTGGCTCGCCTGCTGGCGGAGGTCGGCGACGACCGCGTCCTGGTGATCGAGGACGCTCCCGAGCTGCGCCATCCGGGTGGCCATGCCGTCCACCTGCACACGATGCCGGCGACCCCCGACGGCGCTGGCGAGGTCACCGTCGCCGACCTGCTGCGCAACGCCTTGCGGATGCGGCCGGACCGCCTCGTCGTGGGCGAGGTCCGTGGTGTGGAGGTCGCTGATCTGCTCCAGGCGATGAACACCGGACACGACGGTTCACTCACCACCGTGCACGCAAACGGGGCTGCCGAGGCACTGATCCGCCTGGAAGGCATGGCGCTGCTGGCCGGCGTGCCGCTTGCCGCCGCGCGAGCCCAGGTCGGCGCAGCGCTGGATCTGGTCGTCGCGATGGATCGCGTCCCCGACGGTTTGCGGCGTGTCGAAGAGATCGTCGAGGTGGATGCCGTCGACGCGCGGGCGGTCACACGGCGGGTGTGGCCGTGAACGGCGACGGTGGTGCCCGCACTCGTGCAACAGCGCCGGTGCGGGCCGGCGAAGGCGGCGGGCGGCTAGCGACCGAACGGCTGCGCCTTCGTGCCACATCCGGGGCGCCGCTGGTCGACGACGCGTCGTTGGCGCCCAGGGCACGGCGTGCCGTCATGGTCGCGCGTGCGGTCGGCGCGCCCGCCGCCGAGATTCTCGACGCGGCACTCGACGCCGAGGAGGATCTCACCCGCAGGAGCCGCGCGGTGCACGTCGCGAGCGCCCAGGCACGGGCGGTCGCAGCAGGGCTGGTGGCCGCGCCGGTGGTGAGCGTCCCGCTGCTCGGCCGCATCATGGGTGTCGATCTGGCGGCGTTCTACACGACCCCCGTCGGCATCGCGATCCTCGCGGTGGGCGTTGGCCTGCTCGCCCTCGGGGTGCTCAGTGTCGTCGCGATGATCCGTGGTGTCGGCAGACCGACCAGGCGCTCGGGCGGCCGCCAAGGCCTTCTCGCCGCCGCGGTCATCGGTGTCGTGATCGGGCCGCTGGCCGGTCTGCTCGTCGGCGCCGCCGTCTGGACCGTCGCCTCACGACGACACACGCAGATCCCCGCCGAGCCCGGCGCGGACGAGATCCCCGATCTGCTCGCGACGGCGATGGCTGGCGGATGCGGGCCCTCGTTGGCGCTGCGGCTCGTCGCCGAGCAGCTGCCGGCGTTCCAGGCGGCGCTTCGCCGCGAAGCATTCGCGATCGACGTCGGCGCCACGCCGACGAGGTCGCAGGACCGGGCGGTCGCCGATGTCGTTCGCCTGCTCGACGAGGCGCGCCAGCTCGGCGCACCGCTCGTACCGGCGCTGCGTCGACAGGCTGCCGTGATGCGTGCCGACGAACTCTCGCGGGTGCTCGCCGACGCCGAGCGACTGCCTGCACGAATGACCTTCCCCACTGCCCTGTGTCTGCTGCCGGCGACCCTTCTGCTGATCGGTGCGCCGATCGCGCATGCGGGTCTGTCGGCAGTCGGCGCCTGATCGAACAAGGAGAAATCCATGCTCGCGACACACGTGGAGAACGCGCACCCGGACAGCCCAGGTGGGCGCCAGGTCGATCCCGCAACAGAAGAACCCGTGCCGTTTGGCAGTTGGCGGTCCGCGGAGGGGTCGCTGGTGACCGAATACGGTTTGCTGGCAGTCGTGGCGGCGACCATCTCGGGCGTGATGATCCAATGGGCGACCGGCGGGGCACTCGTCACCCTGTTCAACGCGTTGCTGCAGCAGGCCCGTTCGCTCGTGGGCGCGTGATGCCGGAGAGTCCCATCGGGCGGCAACGGTGGCACGGCAGCGGCGAGTCGGGAGCGTTGAGCCTCGAGGCGGTGATGGTGCTGCCGCTGGTCGCGCTGCTCGTCGTCGGCCTGCTGCAGGTCGCGAGCCTGCTGACCGATCAGCTGCTCGTCCACGAGGCGGCGCGCGCAGGCGCACGGGCTGCCGCGACCACGAGCGGCCTCGGTCCGGTGGAGGCTGCAGCCCGGGAGGCTGCACCGGAACTCGACGTGCTCTTTGTCGAGGTGACGCCTACGAGGCGGCGTGACGGTGACGTCGCCCGGGTCGAGGTGTCGACGATGCGCCAGATCGGTCCTGTGGTCTACGACGTGCGTGCAGGCGCCGCCGCCCGGGTCGAGCCGGGAGTCGGGATGCCGCGGGCCGGTGCGAGATGAGGCGTGCCGTCGCGGCGCGCCGCATAGTGAGGCGAGGTGGTGGCGAGGAAGCGTTCGCGAGTCTCGCCCTGCCGCTCGTGTTGTGGACCGCGATGCTGATCTTCGTCGTGATGATCGACATCGGCGCCTATCTCGTCGCTGCGTCGCGGGCCCAGGCGGCCGCTGACGCTGCGGCGCTGGCGGCCGTCAGCGCTGATGCCCCGGCAGCCGCCAGGTCGCCGTCGCAGGAAGCAGAGCGCGTGGTGCGCGCGGCCGACGCCCGCCTCGAGGGCTGCGCGTGCGTGGCCGGCGCGAAACGCTCCCAGGTCACGGTGAGTGTCGACGTCGCCGGCCTGGTGATCCCGTCCCTCGGAGCCGGGAGGGTGAGCGCCACCGCCGAGGCCGTGCTGCTGCCTCCCGACCCGCTGCCGACGCAGCCGACGGCGAACCCGCGCGTCCGATGGGAGCGGCGCTGACGGGCCGGTCAGTCGCCCGCGGTGCTCAGCAGCGCGTCGAGCAGCGCCACGGCGCCTCTCTTGTCCAGGGGCTCGTTGCCGTTGCCGCACTTGGGGCTGTGCACGCAAGACGGACATCCGTCCCGACACGAGCAGTCGGCGATGGTCGTGCGTGTCAACTCGAGATGCTCGACGATGCGGTCATAGGAACGTTCAGTCAGTCCCGCGCCGCCCGGATGCCCGTCGTAGATGAAGACCGTGGCCTCGCCGGTGTCGACGTGGCTCGGCGTCGACAGGCCGCCGAGGTCCCACCGGTCGCACAACGCGATCAACGGCAGCATCGCGATGGCGGCATGTTCGGCGGCGTGCAGCGCCCCGGGTGTCTGCCGTGGCGACAGGCCCGCCCCCTCGAGCACCGCAGCTGGCAGGATCCACCAGACGGCTGCGGTGTCGAGGTCGACCGCGGGCAGGTCGAGCGGGACGCGGTCGAGGATCTCGTCGGAGCCGGGACGGAAGACGTCGTAGCCGGTCACCTGGGTGGTGACTCTGACGGCGCCGAATCCGATGGCTGCGGGATGCCAGGAGCGCCGGCGCGTCGTCGAGACGACACGAAGGTCGGTGTCGACGCGCGCCCGTGTCGCGAGTGCGAGGTCCGGTGCTGCTTCGGCCAGTGCGACACGCCGGTCGAGGTCGAGGCTGGTGACCTTGAGCTGGCGGCCCTGGTGCAGGTAGATCGCGCCGTCGTGGACGTGGCGGTGGGCGCGCGCCTCGTCGACGTCGCCGATCACCGCCCCCGTTGCCGCATCCACGATCTGGATCGTGGCGCCTCCGGCGGTGCGCAGATCCATCTGTGCGGAGGCACGCGTGCGGCTCGTCCAGTAGTGGCGTCCGCCGCGCAGCCGCAAGACGCCGTCGGTGACGTCGGAGGCGAGCAGGCCGGGTGCGGTGTCGCCGAACCAGCGGGTCGCTTCATCCTCGCCCATCGGCGATTCGCTGCACGCACAGCGAAGATGGCCGGCAAGCAGGTGGGGATTGGCGGGATCGATCGCGGCGTCCTCGGGACGGCGCCCGTAGAGGTCGTCGGGGTGGGTGACCACGTAGTGGTCGAGCGGATCGGCCTGTGCGACGAGCACCGCCGCCGACGCGCCTGCTGACCGGCCGGCCCTCCCGATGCGCTGCCAGAACGACGCGGTGGTGCCGGGCCAGCCGGCGAGGACGACGACGTCGAGGCCGGCGACGTCGATGCCGAGCTCGAGCGCATCGGTCGCCGCGATGCCGACGAGCTCGCCGTTGCGCAGCTGCGCTTCGAGGGCGCGCCGCTCGTCGGCGAGATACCCGGCGCGGTAGGCGGCGACGCGGTTGGCGAGAAGTGACCCGTCGGCGCCGCGTGCATCACCGAGCCGTGCCCTGGCGTCGATCGCGATGATCTCTGCGGCCTTGCGGCTGCGCGCGAACACGAGGGTCTGCGCGCCTGCGCCGACGAACGACGCCAGCAGCTGGGAAGCTTCGCGCAGTGTCGAGGCCCGGCGCCCGTCCTCGTCCATCGGGGGGAGCCACGACACGATCTCGGTGGGACCCCGTGGTGCTGCGTCACGCTCGACGGCGACGACCTCGAGTCCCGACAGGGCGCGTGCGTGCTCGGCGGGATTGCCGATGGTGGCGGTGGCGAACAGCCACGTCGGTGTTGCACCGAGGCGATCGGCGGCACGGCGCAGCCGGCGCAGCACCAGGGCGACGTGGCCGCCGAACACGCCTCGTGCGACGTGCGCTTCGTCGACGATGACGAACGCGAGACGGTGGAGCAGGTCCCCCCAGCGGCGCTGGTCGCCGAGAATCGTGTGGTGCACCAGGTCGGGGTTGGTGAGCAACAGGTTCGCTGTTCTGCGGATCGCGTCACGGTCCCCGGCGGGGGTGTCGCCGTCGACGACCGCGGCCCGGAGCTGCGGCAGGCGCAGCTCCCGCATCGCACGCAACTGGTCGTGGGCGAGCGCCTTCGTCGGCGCGAGGTAAAGCGCCGTTGCGCGCTCATCGGCGAGCAGCCGTTCGAGAACGGGCAGCTGGTAGGCGAGTGACTTGCCGGACGCGGTGCCGGTTGCGATCACGACATGCCTGCCGGCACGCGCATGCTCGAAGGCCTCGGCCTGATGCCGCCACAAGCTGGTGATGCCGCGGAGCTTGAGGCGCTGGCGCAGCAGCTCGGGCAGCGACGCCGGCAGCGCGACCGCGTCTGCGGCGCGTGCGGGCAGCCGCTGGCGGTGCACCACGCGGTCGTCGTGGCCGGCGGTCACGAGATCGAGGATGTCGCGCGGGTCCGTCAGACGCTCCGATGGCCAGGGGCGACGGACGCTATAGCGTTCGGTGGGCAGGCATTTCGTCGCCGCGCGCCGGAGGACGCCTTGGAGCCGCTGAGGATCGAACGCGACGATCACGGCGCCGTCGTGATCGTCACGCCGGTCGGGCCCGTCGACGTGGCGACGGCAGGCGAGCTGCGCCAGGCACTGACCGAGGCGCAGTACGGAGGTGCGGATCGGGTGGTTCTCGACCTCGACGGCGTGGAGTTCCTCGATTCGTTCGGACTCGGCGTGATCGTCGGTGCCCTCAAGCGCGCCCGCAGCCACGACAACGAGTTCGTGATCGTGTGTTCCCGCGAGCGGCTGCGGCATCTGTTCGCGCTCACGCGGCTCGAGGAGATCGTCGAGATTCAGACCTCGCGCGACACTGCAGCAGGGGCGTGAACGCGTAGCATCGCGGCGACGACCGTTCGTTGACCGTCGCGTCGCGGCGGCATGTGCGGTGAGGCGGTGCACGTGAAGCTCGACGACAGAACCTGGGCCAGCGTCGCCCGCTACGACGAGCGGGCGGCCGAGTACCAGGCGTCGCTGCGGCTCCGCCGGCCGGTCGCCGACATCCGCCGCTTCGCGGACATGCTGCAGCGCGGCGACCTGGTGCTCGACGCGGGCTGCGGACCGGCGACAGATCTGCGGCTGCTGCGTGATACGGGCGCGCACCCGGTCGGCGTCGACCTGTCCTTCGGTGCGCTCCAGGTCGCGCGGATGCTGCTGCCGCGCCACCCGCTGGTCAACGCGCCCCTGCACGATCTGCCGTTCCGTGAGCGGGTGTTCGGCGGCCTGTGGGCATCGGGGGCTCTGACGCACCTGCCGCGTTCGGCGTGGCGCGAGACGTTCGCGGCGCTGCTGCGCCTCGTCGGCCGCGGCCCGGTCTACCTGTCGTGTCTGCAGGGAACACGCGACATGGCGGCCTACGAGGATGCAGTGCTCGGCGAGGTCTTCGTGTCGGAGGCGACCGAGGGCGAGATCGAGGCGCTGTTCGCCTCACATGGCCTCGACGAAGTGTCGGTGCAGCTGCGCCCCGATCCGATTCTCGACCGGCGCCGTCCCTGGGTGGTGGCACTCGGCAGGATGCGCTGAGCCGCCTCGACACCACGGCGAGCGCGTCGACCGGCGTGCGCCGGCGACGGGGCGCCGCATCTCACTCGTGATCTCTCACTCGTGGTCGTGGATCGCGGCGAGCAGCGGCACGGCGGCCGCCTGCAGCGGGCGGATGACCAGGTCGGCGCCGGCACGGCGCAGTATGTCGACGGCCTGGTCGTCGTCGGCACTCACCGCGATCTTTCCCCGGTATCCGTGACGCTGGAAGGAGGTGAGCAGCAGAAGGTTCGTGTCGACGCCGCGCAGCGTCGAGATGATCCACCGGGTGTGCTCGAGAGGAATCTGTTCGGCGAGGTCGGGATCTTCGGCGTCGCCGTACACGACCGGCACGTCCCAGTGGGGCGACTGGACGCTGCGCGGATCGAAGTCGACACCGAGCACCTCGTCGCCGCGGTCGAGCAGCTCCTGCAGCACCGTGGTGCCGAGCCGGCCCAGGCCGACGACGACGTACTCGGGTTCGACGCGGTGCTCGTCGAGGTCGATCGAGGCGGCGGGGTCGCGCCGCTCGAAGGGGCGCAGGAACCGTTCGAGCCGCTCGTAGATCCCGTCGGATCCGTAGATGAGGTAGGTCGACACGCCGATCGTGACCAGGCCGACGGCGGTGATGAGCCCGACGATCTCGCTGCCGATGTGCCCCTGGCTCGCCCCGAGCGCGGCCAGGATGAGCGAGAACTCGCTGATCTGTGCGACGGTGAGGCCCGCCTTGAACGAGACCTTCTTGCGGTAGCCCATCACGCCCATGATCACCATGACGATGACCGGGTTGCCGATCAGCACGAACAGCGAGAACACGATCGCGGCGGGCAGCTGCGCGGTCGCGCTCGACAGCTCGAAGGTCGTGCCGAGCTCGATGAAGAAGAACACGAGCAGGAAGTCGCGCAGGGTCGACAGCCGTCCGCTGATCGCTTCCCGGTAGGGGGTCGAAGCCAGCGACATGCCGGCGAGGAATGCGCCGACCTCTTCGCTGAAGCCGAGCAGGATCGACACCGCCGCAAGCAGCACCGCCCACGCGACCGCCGCGAGAATGAGCAGTTCGGAGCTGCGTGCCAGCAGGTGGGTGATGCGCGGCGCGATCCAGCGCCCGACCGCCGCGACCAGCGCCACGAGGAGCACGCCGCGGAGCACCACGCCGACGATCTGGGTACCGACGGCAGCATCGCTGCCTTCTCCCGTCGCGGTGATCACGATCATGGCGATGACGACGACGATGTCCTGCACGATGAGGAAACCGAGCGCGATGCGGCCGTGCAGGTGGTCGAGTTCGCGCTTGTCGCTGAGCAGCTTGACGATGATGATCGTCGACGAGAACGTCAGCGCGACTGCGATGTAGATGGCCGAGATGACGTCGAAGCCCAGTGCGATGGCGATCATGAACCCGACCACCGAGGTGAAGACGACCTGTCCGAGGCCGGTCGCCAGCGCGACCGGGCCGAGCCGGCGGACCAGGCGGATGTCGAGCTTGAGCCCCACCACGAACAGCAGCAGCGAGATGCCGATTTTGGCCAGCAGCTCGATCTCGGAGGTCGCTTCCACGAGCCCGAGCGCTTCGGGTCCGACGGCGATGCCGGCGGCGATGAGCCCGACGATCAACGGCTGACGCAACAGCATCGCGAGCGCACCCGCGGCGACACACACCGCGAGCACGGTCGCGACCTGCTCGAAGACGCCGTCCAGTGCTGCCCCGTTCTGCCGGGGTCACCGAGGAGCAGACGATAGCTGCTCGTGCGGATGCGTTCGGCGGCGTCAGCCGCAGTGTGCGGCGGCAGCGCCGGTGTCGACCCGGACCGACCCGATGATGCGCTGCGAGAGATTCGGGTCGAACGTGGCGGTCGGTGCGGTGTACTCGACGAGCAGCAGCACACCTGACCCGCTGCCGTACAACCCGGCGACCCGCGCCGTGTCAGCGTCGTCGGCGCGACCCGCGCCGAGCGTGATCACCGTGCGCCGTGCGGTCTCGAGGCCGTCGACGTCGACGAAGGTGGCGTCCTCGGCGGCGGTGGGGACCATGCCTCCGCGCGGCTGCTGCGCCGCGGCCGCGACCAGGTCGTCGGCGGATTCGGCACCGCAGCCGACGACGACCTGCAGCGACACCAGTGCTTCGGCGGCACCGCCCGGTGTATAGCGCACGAGGTCGGTGACACCATCTGGGACGTCCGCGCCGACATCGCGCCAGCCGTCGGGCACTTCGAGGCGCACACCGTCGGTGACCTCGACGGCAGACGACGAGGCCCGGTCGCCAGCGCCTGGTGTGGCGCATGCGGTCGACACCAGCAGTGCCAAAGCGACGACCGGGCCTCGTCGAATCCGCGTCACCTCAGGTTGTAATGAAGATCGGCGCGAACACCAGCGCGACGATCGTCATGACCTTGATGAGGATGTTCATCGCGGGACCGGAGGTGTCCTTGAACGGGTCACCGACGGTGTCGCCGGTCACGGCCGCGTGGTGCGCCTCCGAGCCTTTGCCGCCGTGGTTGCCCGCCTCGATGTACTTCTTGGCATTGTCCCAGGCACCGCCGGCGTTGGCCATGAAGATCGCGAGCAGGAACCCGGTGGCGAGCGCCCCTGCGAGAAGACCGCCGAGCGCCTCCGCCGAGAACAACCCGACGACGAGCGGCAGCACGATCGCGAGCGACCCGGGCAGGATCATCTCGCGCAGCGAGGCCTTGGTCGAGATGTCCACGCAGCGTGCGTACTCGGCGCGGACCCCTTCCTTGCCTTCGCGCAGACCGGGGATCTCGGCGAACTGGCGCCGGACCTCGACGATCATCTGCTGGGCCGCGCGCCCGACCGACTTCATCGTCAGCGCGGCGAACGCGAAGGTCACCATCGCGCCGAGGAACAGGCCGATGATCACCGACACGTTGGTCAGGTCGATGACGTCGATCCCGACCGCTGCGGTGAAGGCACGGAACAGCGCCAGTGCGGTCAGGGCCGCAGAACCGATCGCGAAGCCCTTGGCGACCGCGGCGGTGGTGTTGCCCAGCGAGTCGAGCGAGTCGGTGACTTCGCGCACCTCGGGCGGCATGTGCGCCATCTCGGCGATGCCGCCGGCGTTGTCCGAGATCGGCCCGTAGGCGTCGACGGCGACGACAGCGCCCGTCGTGGCGAGCATGCCGATCGCGGCGAGCGCTGCGGCGTACAGCCCGGCGCTGACCGGGTCGGCGATGCCGGGCATCGCGAGCATCCCGAACCAGAAGGACCCGCCGATCGCGCCGACGATGAGCAGCACCGAGGCGACCGTGGAGATCATCCCTTCGGCGACACCGGCGATGATGACGGTCGCGTGGCCGGTCTCGGCCTGCTTCGCGAGTTTCTTCACCGGGGAGTAGTGGTCGGAGGTGTAGTACTCGGAGGCGAACCCGATGAGGTAGCCGACGGCGAGACCGAGCACGATCGGCATGCCGAGCCACAGCGGCTGGGCGACCTCTTCGACGTCGCCGAACATCCACACGGCGCCGACGAGCGCGGCGATCGCGGTGAGCACCATCGCGACGTTGGTTCCGAAGTGCAGCTGCGACGACAGCGAGCGGCCCTTGCGGCCCCGAACGAGGAACGCACCGATGATCGAGGCGACCATGCCGAGCGCGCCGATGAGCAGCGGGTACAGGAACGTCGTCTGCTGCAGGGCCGTGAAGCTGTCGGCAACTTGGCGGGTGTCGACCGCGATCCCGCCGAAGAGCAGGGCGGCGAGCACCATCGGAGCGACGATGGAGCCTGCGTACGACTCGAACAGGTCGGCGCCCATGCCGGCAACGTCTCCGACGTTGTCGCCGACGTTGTCTGCGATCGTGGCGGGGTTGCGCGGGTCGTCCTCGGGGATGCCCGCCTCGACCTTGCCGACCAGGTCGGCGCCGACGTCCGCGGCCTTGGTGTAGATGCCGCCGCCGATACGGGCGAACAGCGCGATCGACGAACCGCCGAGCCCGAAGGTCGCCACGACCTGGAACGCGTCGTCGACCCGCATGATCTGCACGAACAGCAGGTAGGCGAGCGAGATGCCGAGCAGGCCGAGTCCAGCGACGGTGAAGCCCATGACGGCGCCGCCCCGGTAGGCCAGTGGCAGGGCCTGGCCGGCACCTTCACGTGCCGCCTGGGCGGTGCGCACGTTCGCGGCGGTCGCGATGCGCATGCCGACGAAGCCGGCGACGGCGCTGAACACCGCGCCCATGATCACGCCGACGGAGCCCCACGGGCGCAAGCCCGGCAGGGCGACGAAGACGACGACGGAGAGCAGCAGCACGAAGATCGCGATCGCGCGGTACTCGCGGCGCAGGAACGCCATCGCGCCCTCGCGGATCGCGAGTGCGATCTCCTTCATGACGTCGTTGCCGGGGTCCGCCCGGTTGACGACCCGGGCGAAGTAGGCCGCGAGAAGCAGGCCTGCGATGGCCGAGCCGATCGCGATGTAGGGGATGATGTCGAACACGGTCGAATGCCCTTTCACGAGGGGTGTGGGCGGTGGCGCCCGAATCTGCGCGCTCGTCGGCGCCTCGGAGGCCGTCGGCTGCGCCCTTCGCACGAGACGGCGAGTCGCCACGACCGTCGTGGACGGCGCGTGCCGGCTCGCCTGATCACCCGTGAGCCTAGCGAAGCCGTGGCGGGTCGGGCCAAGGCGGCCGGCGCTCAGGCCGCCTGGCGGTGCGCGCAAAGCGCACGTCGTGGCGCGCCGCCGCGGGGTCCCCGAAGGGGGACCCCGGCCACCGAGGCAACGTGGCCGCAGGTGCGGTCGTCCCCAATCGGTCGCGCAATCGAGTTGACATGCGACGTCCGCGGCCTCACCTTCTGCCGCCATCACGGCCCCGCCGGGGCCTGCACACATCGAGGAACCGACCGCACGTGTCCGAGAATCTCGTCATCGTCGAGTCGCCTGCGAAGGCACGCACCATCGAGCGCTATCTCGGTGGCGGCTTCACCGTGCTCGCTTCCTACGGCCACATCCGTGACCTGCCACGCTCCGACTTCGCGGTCGAGGTCGAGCCGTCGGGCGACTGCCGGCTGACCTACGAGGTTCCCGACGCGTCGCGCAAACATGTCCAGGCCCTGCGCGCGGCGGCGAAGAAGGCCACCACGGTGTGGCTCGCGCCTGACCTGGACCGCGAGGGCGAGGCGATCGCCTGGCACATCGCCGAGGTGCTCGGGCTCGACGCCGACACGACCAACCGGGTGACGTTCGACGAGATCACCGAGCCGGCGATCCGGGCTGCGTTCGAGCAGCCCCGCACGCTCAACACCTCCCTCGTCGATGCGCAGCAGGCGCGTCGCGCGGTCGACCGCATCGTCGGCTACCGACTGTCGCCGGTGTTGTGGCGCACCGTTGCTTCGGGCATCTCCGCGGGACGGGTCCAGTCCGCCGCGTTGCGCATGATCGTGGACCGCGAGGACGAGATCCGCTCGTTCGTCGCCGAGGAGTACTGGTCGTTCCCGGCGGTGTTCACCGGTTCGACCTCCACGGCCGTGGACGCCTCGTTGTCCACGGTGGACGGGCGGCGGATCGCGAGCCCGAAGGACCTCGCCGAGGCCGCCGAGTCGCGGCGCGGCAACCTGCTGGTCGTTCGCTCCGAGCCGGAGGCCGGTCGGATCGCCGAGCGTGCGCGCGGCCTCGAGTACACGGTCACCGAGGTGCGTCGCACCGAGGCCAAGCGCAACCCCCGCCCGCCGTTCAAAACCTCGACGCTGCAGGGCGAAGCATCGAAGTACGGATTCTCGGCGCGGCAGACGATGGCGGTCGCCCAGCAGTTGTATGAGGGCATCAATCTGGGTGGTGAGCAGGTCGGCCTGATCACCTATATGCGCACCGATTCGCTGAACCTCTCCGAGCAGGTGCTCGCCGAGATCGGCGGCCATGTGCGCCAACACTTCGGTGAACGCTACGGGCTGGACAAGCCGCGCCGGTTCGCGACGAGCACGAAAGGCGCGCAGGAGGCGCACGAGGCGATCCGCCCTACCTCGGTCGCCCGCACGCCCCAGAAGGTGCGCCGCTACCTGTCGGCGGAACAGGCCCGGCTGTACGAGCTGATCTGGAAGCGCACCGTCGCAACACAGATGGCGCCGGCGGTCTTCGACCGTGTCGCCGCGGACGTCACCGGTGAGGACGCCGGTGGCGCGCTGGTGTTCCGGGTGACCGGACAGGTCGAGAAGTTCGACGGCTTCCTCGCCGCCTACCGGGCGGTGCGCGACGAGGACGAAGCCGACGACGAGATCAGTGACCGGCTGCCCCAGCTCGAGGAGGGCCAGCGGCTCGATCTCGCCTCGCTCGAGCCCGACCGCCACGAGACCTCCCCGCCGCCCCGCTACTCCGAACGCACCCTCGTCGAGGCACTGGAGGAGGCGGGCATCGGCCGGCCGTCGACGTACGCGTCGATCATCTCGACGCTCGAACAGCGCGAGTACGTCACCAAAGAGTCGCGGCGCTTTTTTACGACACCGCTCGGCGAAGTCGTGGTGTCGTTCCTCAAAGCCCACTTTCACGAGGTCGTCGACCTCGGGTTCACCGCCCGCATGGAAACCACGCTCGACGACATCGCCGCCGGCCAGGAACGCTGGTGCGCGACCGTCACACGCTTCCTCGACGAGGTCGACGAGTGGGTGCAGGAGCGCAAGCCGGAACGCCCGCGGCTGCCGCTGCTGGTCCCCGCCGACTGCCCGGTGTGCGGCAAGCCGATGGAGCGGGTGTTCTCGGGCAAGTCGAAGCAGTGGTTCGCCTCGTGCAGCACCTGGCCCGATTGTGACGGCACGCTGCCGCTGGAGGCCGACGGGTCCGTGGGCGAGCCCGAGCCGGAGCCCGAACCCGACGAGAACGTGGCCTGCCAGGTGTGCGGCAAGCCGATGCTGCTGCGCTCGGGCCGGTTCGGGCGCTTCTACGGCTGCGTCGACTATCCCGGCTGCAAGGGCATCCGCAACGTCCAGCACCGGCTGATGTACCGCGACGTCGACGGGCGCATCGTGCCGTTCCGTTCGCCGACCGACCCCGAGCACAGCTACCTCGAACGGCGCACCTCCCGGTACGGCAAGCCGTTCGTCGGATCGACCGGCTACCCCGACGACGCGTTCGCGGTGTGGTCGCTGCCGATCGCGACCCCGTGCCCCGAATGCGGTGCCCCGCTGCGGCCGCCTCCGCGAAACCGCAAGCAGCCGGTGGCGATCTGCACCCACCCCGAGATCAACCACACGTTCGACCTCGAGGACTTCGACGTCCCGATGGTGGCGACGTGGACGGTCGTCGGCGGCGTTCCGGCCTACGACCCCGAGCTCGGCGGCGAGCCGCTCGCCACCGAGGAAGTGCCCGACCCCATCCCGATGGTGTTCACGGGCACGCAGAAGCCCCCGCCGAAGAAGGCGACCAAGAAGTCCGCCAAGAAGACGGCGAAGAAGGCCGCCAAGAACGCGACGAAGCGTCCCGCGAAGAAGGCGACCAAGAAGTCGACGAAGAATGCGACGGGAGACGCGACCTAGCCGCATGCCGCACGTGTAACGTGGTGGATCATGGCCGATCAAGCCCCGAGCGAACCGGCCCCCGCTGAGCCGGCGCCGCGGGGATCCTCCGTGCGCGTCTATCTGGGGCTGCTGCGCAACCGGGGATTTCGCAACCTCGCGCTGGGCACGCTCGTGTCGACACTCGGGGACTGGATCGGCTTCCTCGCGATCATCGCGCTGACCACCGACATCCTCGGACCGACTCGCGCGGCGGCGTTCGCGGTCTCGGGCGTGATGGCGGCCAGGGTGCTCCCAACGCTCCTGCTCGGACCGATCGCAGGGGTGTTCGTCGATCGCTGGGACCGCAAGCGCGTGATGCTCGCGACGCATCTCGGCCGCGGCACGGTGATGGCCCTGATCCCGTTCACCAACGAGATCCTCACACTGCTGCTCGCGACGTTCGTGATCGAGGTCATGTCGTCGCTGTTCGCGCCCGCCAAGGACGCGATGATGCCCTCGCTGGTGCGGCGCGACGAACTGGTGCTCGCCAACCAGATCAATCTCGTGACCACCTACGGCACCTTGCCGCTGGGCGGAGCGGTGTACGCGGCGCTGGTGGCCTACGCCGCGACGACGGCGACGGCCGGCTCGTTCCTCGCCGAGCGCCCGATCGCGACGGCGATCTGGTTCAACGCCGCGTCGTTCGTCGTCGCCGCGGTACTCGTTTCGCGCATCCCCTACACGCCGCGCACCAGGCGGCACACGATCGACCCGGCGTCGGCGCCGGGCCCGTGGGCGCAGCTCGTCGAAGGCTTCAGCTTCATCGGCCGCCACCCGGTGATCCGCTCGTTGGTGCTGGGTGTGATGGTCGCATTCGCGGTCGCGGGGGTCGTGATCACCTCCGGAGAATTCTTCGCGAGCCTGCTCAACGCGGGCCAGTCCGGCTACGGGGTGCTCGTCGCTGTCGTCGGCAGCGGGCTGCTGATC
>JBJHAX010000028.1:0-26346 GCA_050480705.1 Nitriliruptoraceae bacterium | reverse complement strand
GGTCCCCGCGACCGAGTCGCAGGGGCGCATCCACACCTCCACGGCGTCGGTCGCGGTCCTGCCGGTCGCCGACGAGGTCGAGATCGACGTCGACCCGAACGACCTGCGCGTCGACGTGTTCCGTTCGTCCGGTCCCGGCGGACAGAGCGTGAACACGACCGACTCGGCGGTGCGCATCACGCATGAACCAACCGGACTCGTCGTGTCCTGTCAGGATGAGAAGTCCCAGCACCAGAATCGAGACAAGGCGCTCAAGATCCTGCGTGCGCGCCTGCTGCAACTCGAAGAGGAGCGACTCGCCTCCGAGCGTTCGGCGGCCCGCCGAGGTCAGATCGGCACCGGCGACCGCTCCGAGAAGATCCGCACCTACAACATCCCCCAGAGCCGCGTGACCGACCACCGCATCGGGTACACGACACATGCGCTCGACGACGTGCTCGGCGGCGATCTCGACGATCTCGTCGCCGCACTGAGGCTCGCCGAACGCGAGGCGCGCCTGGCGTCGCTCGACGACGCCGCCAGCCCATGAGCGCGGCGACCACCCGCGAGTCCATCACGTCGAGCCGCCCCCTCGGCGAGATCGCTGGCGCGATCGCTGACGTCCTCGCGGCTGCTGGCGTTACGACACCGCACGTCGACGCACGTTGGATCGTCCACGGGATCACCGGCGTCGATCCCGAGCGGTTTCCGGCAACCCGGTTGCGAGCCGAAGACGTCGCCGTGCTGCAGCGCGCGGTCGTGCGGCGCGCCCGTCGCGAACCACTGCAACTCGTGCTCGGGACCACGGCGTTCCTCGATCTCGAGATCGCCTGCGTCCCCGGTGTGTTCGTGCCGCGTCCGGAAACCGAAGTGCTCGCACTCGTCGCCGCTGACCTGGCCACGTCGTACGGGCCGCGGCCACAGGTCATCGAGCTGTGCACCGGCAGCGGTGCGCTCGCATGCGTCCTGGCCTCCCGTGTCCCAGGTCTCGACCTCGTGGCCGCGGACATCTCAACGGACGCGGTCGCGCTGGCACGGCAGAACCTGGATCGGTTGGACGAGCAGGGTGCCTTCGCTCGCGACGTCACCGTCGCCGTGACGCGGACGGACCTGTTCGACGGAGTCGAGCCACGACGAGCCGGTCGCGTCGATCTCGTCGTCGCAAACCCCCCGTACCTGCCCCGCGGCGAGCACGACCAGTGGCCTGTCGAGGTGCGCGACCACGACCCAATCGATGCGCTCATCGGTGGCCTGCATGGCCACGAGATCGTCGAACGGATTCTGGATGACGCGCGTGACTGGTTGCGACCCGGCGGCGCGATCGTCCTCGAAATCGACGCGCGACGCAGCGACGGCGTCACATCGTTCGCTTCGCGGACCGGCTACCGCTCGGTGCGGCTGCGGCGCGACCTGACCGGCGCCGATCGGGTGGTCACCGCGGTGTGGCCCGGCCAGCGTCACGGCCACCACTGACCGACCAGAGGAGCTGCAGGTGCCACAGATCCACGACGCGCGTGACGATCGCGAACGGGCGACGGGCGCTGCCATCGCGGCGCTCGGACGCGGTGAGCTCGTCGTGCTGCCCACCGACACCGTCTACGGGGTGGCTGCAGATGCGTTCCGGCCCGAGGCCACCCGGCGGGTGTTCGAGGTCAAGGAACGCGCCGCGTCCGTGCCGTTGCCGGTGCTCGTGCACAGCCCCAAACAGCTGCTGGGCCTCACGCCCGAGGTCGCTGCCGAAGCCGAACGCCTCATGTCGGCCTACTGGCCGGGACCGCTCACCCTCGTGGTCGCAGAGCAGCCGGGCATGCGCTGGGAGCTCGGTGATGCACGCGGCACGATCGCGGTGCGCATGCCGCTCGACGACATCTCGCTCGAGGTCATACGAGGGGTCGGTCCTCTCGCGGTGACGAGCGCGAACCGGTCAGGGCACCCGCCCGCGACGACGGTGCTGCAAGCGCAGGAGCAGCTCGGTGACGGTGTCGCGGTGTACGTCGACGACGGCCCGCGCACCCACGGTCCGCCCTCGACGATCGTCGATCTGACCCGTTCGCGCCCCGAGATCCTGCGCTCGGGGGCGCTCGACGACGCTGACGTCCTCGCGGTCGCGCGAGGCGACCTGGCCCCCCTGGAGGCCGCACGCCGGTGGAGCGACGAAGCGCAGGCCGATCGGTAGTCTCGACCACGATTCCTCACGCCGTCATCGGGCGGTGTGCCGGCACCAACGTCGCACGGAGAGTTGTCTGTGAGCACCTTCTGGGGGCCCGATTTCGACGAGTTGCGCGCCACCGACCCCGAGGTCGCCGATGGGCTGCTCACCGAACTCGAGCGCCAACGCGGCAAGCTGCAGTTGATCGCGAGCGAGAACTTCGCGTCGCCCGCAGTCATGGCGGCAAACGGATCGGTCCTGACCAACAAGTACGCCGAGGGCTACCCGGGACGTCGCTACTACGGCGGGTGCGAAGAGGCTGTCGACCCGCTCGAGCAGCTCGCGATCGACCGCGCGACGAGCCTGTTCGGTGCCGCCCACGCCAACGTCCAGCCGCATTCGGGCGCCAGTGCGAACTTCGCCGCCTACTTCGCGGCCGTCGAACCCGGCGACAAGGTGCTCGCGATGTCGCTGCCCCACGGTGGCCATCTCACGCACGGCATGGCGATCAACTTTTCGGGCCGGTGGTTCGACATCGTGTCCTACGGCGTGCGCGAGGACACCGAGACGATCGACATGGATCTGGTCCGCGACCTCGCTGTCGAGCACCGCCCGAAGATGATCATCGCGGGCTGGTCGGCGTATCCGCGCCAGCTCGATTTCGCTGCGTTCCGTTCCATCGCCGACGAGGTCGGCGCGGTCCTGCTGTGCGACGCCGCGCACTTCATCGGGCTCGTCGCGGCCGGTGTGCACCCCTCGCCCGTCCCGTACTGCGACATCGTGACGTTCACGACGCACAAGACGCTGCGCGGCCCCCGCGGTGCGATCATTCTCACCAACGACGAATGGGCCAAACCCATCGACAAGGCGGTCTTCCCTGGAACCCAGGGCGGCCCCCTCGAGCACGTCATCGCCGCCAAAGCCGTGGCGCTCAAGGAAGCGATGGCGCCCGACTTCGCCGCCTACGGTCGACGCATCCTCGACGACGCACGTGCCCTCGCCGCTGGGTTGGCTGAATGCGGCCTGCGCATCACCTCGGGGGGAACCGACACCCACCTCTTCCTCGCCGACGTCACGCCCAAAGGCCTGACCGGGGCGGAAGCCGAGCGCCGCTGCGACGACGCCGGCATCGTGCTGAACAAGAACGCGATTCCGTTCGACACCAATCCGCCGGCGGTCGCATCGGGCATCCGTGCGGGAACCGCATCGGTCGCCACCCAGGGGATGGGTGCCGATGAGATGCATCGAATCGCAGAACTCGTCGACCGGGCGTTGTCGGGCGGCGACGACGACGTCGCGCGTGTGCGAGGCGAGGTCACCGAGCTGGTGGAACGCTTCCCGGCGTATCCGCGGCCGGAGGGATGACGTGCTCGCGCACCTCGCGGTGGCTTTGACGGCAGGCGTTGTGACGGCTGTCGCCACACCACTGGTTGCGCGTGTCGCACGTCGCATCGGCACGGTCGAGCATCCGGTCACCGCGCACGGCGAGAGGCGGCGCCGCGTTCCGTCACTCGGCGGGCTCGGGATGCTGGCGGGATTTCTCGCCGCCATGGGACTCGCATCGTTGCTCCCGGCCTTCGAACCCCTCTTCTCGCTCACGTCCGAGCCGTTCGCGTTGCTCGTCGGCGTCGGCGTCATCGTCGTCGTCGGCGTCGTGGACGACATCTGGGTGCTACCGCCGACGGTCAAGCTCGCCGGGCAGATCGTCGCGACCGCCGGAGTGGTCCTCCTCGGCATCCAGCTCGTGTACTTCTGGATCCCCGGCCTCGAGATCATCGCACTGGCCCCGGATCTCGGCCTGCCCCTGACGATCATTGCGCTCGTGGCCATGATCAACGCGATGAACCTGATCGACGGACTCGACGGGCTCGCCGCCGGCGTCGCCGCGATCGCTGCTGTGGCGTTCTTCGGTTTCGCGGTCGCGGCGACACCCTCGGGTCTCGTCGACTCCGTGCCGACGTCCTCGACGCTCGTCGCTGCGATCGTCGTGGGCATGGCGCTGGGCTTCCTCGTCCACAACTGGCATCCCGCCCGGATCTTCATGGGCGACACCGGCGCGATGCTGCTCGGGCTGCTGCTCGGGGCGGCCGGTGTCGCCTACGTCGGGCGGACGACCGCGCCGTCGTCGGTGGACTTCTACGGCACCATCCCGTTGCTCGTCCCCGCCCTGGTGCTGGCGGTTCCGTTGCTCGACACGATGTTCGCCGTCGTCCGGCGTGTGCTGACGCGGCGCCCGATCGTGGTCGGGGACCGTGAGCATCTGCACCATCTGCTGCTGGGCGCCGGCCATTCGCACCGCCGGGCCGTGCTCGTCATGTACTACTGGTCGATGCTCGTCGCGACCGTCTCGGTGAGTCCGGCGTTCGTCCCCTTCAATGTCCTCGCCCCCTGGGTCGTCGGCGCGGTCGCTGTCGGCATCCTCCTGACCGTCACCGGCAGGAAGGTGTCCGACAGCGCCGGTGAGGACGAGTCCGAACCGCGCAGAGGGACCGCCTGAGCGCCCCGCCTTGGCGGTCGATCACGGGCCTTGCTAGCTTGCGGCCCGCCGCACCTCACGGCCGGGTGAGTGCACGGCACGGACGCCACCGGCCCCGATTGATGCGGTCGACGGGTCGAACGACCCTGCGAGGACTTCAGGACGTGTCCCACTCCACGACGACGTCACCCGCGCGACCGACCACGGTCGCGTCGGATCGTCGTGGCCTGTGGACAGGCGTCGACCAAGCCTCGGTGATGGGTGTCGAGCTGATCGCTGCGATCCTGACCTGGACCGGCATCGGATACCTCGTTGACCGTTCCCTGGGCACCGGACCGTGGTTCCTCGCCGTCGGTGCGCTCATCGGCAACGCCGCAGGGCTCTATCTGGTGTGGCTGCGCAGCGCCCGGATGGCGGCGGCAGACGACGCCCGACGCGCAGCCGGCAACAGCGCGCAGGATCCGAGCGGCGGAGACGCCTGATGCCGTCCACACGCTTGGAACCCGAGCTTCGCCGTCTGGTCGTCGGCACACTGACGACGCTGGCCGTCGTGGGATCCGTCGTCGTCGCCGTGGCCGCAGCCGTGCGTGGCGCGCCGGCCGCATGGGGTGCGACGATCGGTGTTGGTCTGGTCGCCCTGCTCTTCGGAGGCGCGGCCGTGCTCATGGCCGCCGCTGCCGGGCGAGGACACCACGTCACACTGGCCGTGCTCGTGGGAGGCGCGCTCGTGCGTCTGGTCGTGTACGGGGTGGTGCTCGCAGGACTGGCTCCACTGCACGGCGTCGACGCCGCGAGCCTCGCGCTCGCCACCGGGATCGCGGTCGTGGTCACGCTCGGCTATGAGCTGCGCGCTCTCGCCCGCATGCCCCGCTTGTTCTGGATCGACCCAGCCGTGACCGCGACCAGCGCGGGACACGCACCCACCGCTACCCGGAGCTGATCGCTGTGACCCACGTCATCGCTGCCGCCGAATGGGGCGGGGAGTTCGACGGTGTCCTCGACGACATCAACGCGCTGTTCGAGTTTCCCGCGATCTGGGAACTGCAACTGCTCGGCGTCGACCTTTCGATCAACCGGACGGTGCTCATCGCGTGGTTCATGACGCTGCTGTGCGCGTCGATCTTCCTCTTCGCATTTCGCAACCCGGGGGTCATCCCGAGCAAGCTGCAGAGCGTCGGCGAAATGATCGTCGACTTCGTGCGGGAGATCGCCAGCGACATCATCGGTCCCAAGGGCGCGAAGTTCGTTCCGCTGCTGACCACGTTCTTCGTCTTCGTCTTCTTCATGAACGTCGCGAAGATCACGCCGTTCCTGATGCTGCCACCGACCTCGCGGGCCGCGTGGCCGGCGTTTCTCGCCGGTATCGCGTGGCTGGTCTACGTGGGGGTCGGCATCAAGGAGCAGGGCCTGTGGCACTACTTCAAGGAACTGGCGTTCCCGCCCGGTGTGCCCAAGGTCCTCTACGTCATCCTGACACCGATCGAGCTGGTGTCCAATCTCGTGCTGCGGCCGTTCACCCTCGCGGTGCGGCTGTTCGCGAACATGGTCGCCGGTCACATCCTCGTCGTCATCACCCTGGTCACGGCGCACATCTTCCTGCCGTCGATGCCCGTGGGATGGTCGCTGGGTGTGTTCGCGGTCATCATCAGCCCCCTGGTGTTCGGTTTCGAACTGCTGATCATCGGACTGCAGGCCTACATCTTCACCATGCTCACCGCGGTGTACATCAGCTCGTCGGTGGAACCCGCGCACTAGTTACGCACACGACCTCGCAATCGCCGGCGACGACGCGTCGCCATTAGGAGGAACCAGATGGAGAACCTCGGGAACGGCCTCGTCTTCGGTCTCGCGACGCTCGGACCGGGCATCGGCCTCGGCATCCTCATCGGCAAGGCCATCGAGGCGATGGCACGCCAGCCGGAGGCCGCCGGACAGGTCCGCACGACGATGTTCATCGGCATCGCCGTCGTCGAAGCCCTGGCCCTGCTCGGATTCGTCCTCGCCTTCGCGATCTAGGAGCCGCCATGGAGACCTTCCTTGCTGCGGCCAACGGCGGCGACGGCATCGTCCTGTTTCCGGACACCTCGGAGCTGATCTGGGGGCTCGTCGCGTTCCTGCTGCTGCTGTTGTTCATGTCCAAGTTCGTCTTCCCCAAGCTCAACACCACCCTGGAGGAGCGCAGCTCCGCCATCCAGGGCAGGATGGAGGAAGCGGAGGCGAAGCTGAACGAGGCCGAGGAAGCGCGCCGCCGGTTCGAAGCGTCACTCGACGATGCTCGGGGTGAGGCGAACCGGATCATCGAAGAGGCGCGCGAGACGGCCGAGTCGTTGCGTTCGGACATGGTTGCCAAGGCTGAGACCGAGGCTGCCGGCATCGTCGAGCGTGCGCGCGCTGACGTCGCAGCCGAACGTGACCGTGCGCTGCAGGAGCTGCGCACGCAGGTCGGCGAGATCTCGGTGCAGCTCGCGTCCCGCATCGTCGAGCGCGAACTCGACGCTTCCACGCACCAGAGCCTCGTGGACGACTACATCGAACGGCTGTCGACCACGAACTGATCGCGCGCAGGCCGTCGACACGGTGCAGCGGTGCACGAGCCGCCCGTGTGAGACGGCCACGAGAGCCCGTGAGGCCACACGATGACGACCGATCGAAAGAGCGCCTACGCCCAGGCGGTGGTGTCCCTCGCGACCGCGGAGAACGCCCTCGACGCCGTCGAGGACGAGCTCCTCGGAATCGCGCGTGCCGTCGACGCCAACGAGGACCTGCGTCAGCGGCTGACAGACATCCACCTTCCCGTGGGCCGGCGGCTGGCGTTCCTCGACGCGGAGGTGCTCACGGCCGCACATCCGACGACGCGGGCGGTGCTGGCACTGCTGATCGCGGCTGACCGTGTCGGTGAGCTCACCGACATCGCCGGTGAGGTTGCCCGGCACGCGGCCGCGACGCGCGACGCCGAGCTCGCCGAGGTGTATGTCGCCGTCGAGATCGACGACGCACGTCGTGAGGCGCTCAAGGGCGCGCTCGAGCGCGCGACGGGCCGCACGCTCGACATGAAGGTGTTCGTTGACCCATCCGTCGTCGGAGGCGTGCGGGCACGCATCGGCGACATCGTCATCGACGGTTCCGTCGTACGCCGGCTCGACGAACTGCGATCACGGACCGGTTCCTGAGGCTGGCGGCCCGCCCGATACCGCGTGCCCCCGTAAAGACGACGAGGAAGTGACCGACATGGCAGACCTGACGATCCGCTCCGAGGACGTCGCCGACGCGCTCAAGCGCATGCTCGAGGGCTACGAGCCCGAGCTCGCCGCCGAGCAGGTCGGGCGCGTCATCTCGACGGGCGACGGCATCGCCACCGTCAGTGGCCTTCCCGGGACACTGGCGAACGAGCTGCTCGACTTCGGCGACGGCGTGTTCGGCATGGCGATGAACCTCGACGAGCACGAGATCGGTGCCGCGGTCTTCTCCGATGCGGCGACGGTCGAGGAGGGACAGACGGTCCGGCGCACCGAACGGGTGCTCTCGGTCCCCGTCGGTGATGCGCTGCTCGGCCGGGTCGTCGACCCGCTGGGGCGCCCCATCGACGGCAAGGGGCCACTCGACCAGAACCAGATCGATGGCCAGCGTGCGCTCGAGGTCCAGGCGGCGGGTGTCGTCGAACGCCAGCCCGTCAACGAACCGATGCAGACCGGCATCAAGGTCATCGACGTCATGACGCCGATCGGTCGCGGGCAGCGCGAGCTGATCATCGGTGACCGGCAGACGGGCAAGACGGCGATCGCCATCGACACGATCATCAACCAGAAGCAGTTGTGGGGCACCGACGAGGCCGTCAAGTGCATCTACGTGGGGATCGGCCAGAAAGGCTCCACGATCGCGCAGGTCGTCGCGACACTCGAGAAGTTCGGTGCGATGGACTACACGACCGTCGTGTCGGCCCCCGCATCTTCTCCTGCTCCTTTCCAGTACATCGCGCCGTACGCAGGTGCCGCGATCGGCGCGAACTGGATGTATCGGGGCGAGCACACGCTCATCATCTACGACGACCTGTCGAAGCAGGCCGACGCCTACCGCCAGTTGTCCCTGCTGCTGCGGCGCCCCCCGGGTCGCGAGGCCTATCCGGGTGACGTCTTCTATCTCCACAGCCGGCTGCTCGAGCGCGCCGCCAAGCTCAGCGACGAGCTCGGAGGCGGATCGATGACGGCGCTGCCCATCGTGGAGACGAAAGCCAACGACGTTTCGGCGTACATCCCGACGAACGTGATCTCCATCACCGACGGGCAGATCTTCCTCGAAACCGACCTGTTCTACCAGGGTGTGCGACCCGCCATGAACGCGGGCATCTCGGTGTCCCGCGTCGGTGGTGCCGCCCAGCGGCCTGCGATGAAGGCGGTCTCGGGCACCGTGCGTCTCGAACTCGCACAGTTCCGCGAGCTCGAGGCGTTCGCGCAGTTCGGTTCCGACCTCGACAAGGCGTCGCAGCAGCAGATCGCGCGTGGTCAGCGGGTCGTCGAGATCCTCAAGCAGCCGGAGAACCAGCCGCTGCCGGTCGAACTGCAGGTCGCGTCGGTCGTCGCGGTGACCTCGGGACGGCTCGACGAGCTGCCGATCGTCGACGTGCGTCGCTACGAGCGCGAACTCCACGACCATCTGAGGTCCCGGCACAGCAACCTGCTCGAGAAGCTGCGCAGGGAGAAGCTGACCGACGAGCTCCGTGCCGATCTCGAGGCCGCGATCGACGAGTTCGCGCAGACCTTCGACGCCAGTGAACAGGCGCCCGTGGACGAGACCAACGAAGGCTGGGACGCCATGGCGGCGTCCAGCGAGACGGTGGACTGATCGTCGTGGACCAGCGTCACACCGGCACATCGAGGCGGGGTGCGGACCCGGCCCAGGTGGCGCGACACCTGACGCCGAACGACGACCACCCAGGAGGACGAGGTGGCAGGTAGCGGCCAGATCCGGCAGCTCAAGCGGCGGATCCGCTCCGTCCAGAGCACGCAGAAGATCACGCGCGCGATGGAGATGATCGCGGCGAGCCGGATCCTGCGTGCCCAGGCCCGGGTGCGTGCTGCGCGTCCCTACGCCGAGCAGATCACCGAGGTCATCAAAGGACTGGCGGTCTCCAACGAGGTTCGTCAACATCCGCTGCTGCAACAGCGCGAGATCCGGCGAACCGCCGTCATCGTCAACACCTCCGACCGCGGCCTCGCCGGGGCCTACAACGCCAACATCCTCAAGGTCGCCGAGCGCACGATCCGCCAGGAGGAGGAGGCCGGCAGCGACGTCGAGCTCTACGTGGTGGGCCGCAAGGGATCGGGATACTTCGCCTACCGCGGGCGCCGCGCAGCGCGCATCTGGGAAGGCGTCTCCGACTCGCCGACGATCGACGACGCCGGTCTCATCGCAGAGACGGTCATGGCCCGGTTCGCTGCTGCGGAGATCGACCGCGTCTGGCTCGTCTACACCGACTTCAAGTCGTCGCTCACGCAGGCGCCGGTGCGCATGGAACTGCTGCCGGTCAAACCCGAGGAGTTCGGTGGCGGCGAGGAGATCGCACCCGAGTTCCTCTTCGAGCCGTCACAACCAGAACTGCTCGAGCGTCTGATTCCTCGCTACGTCGAAGCGAAGGTCCTGCACGGGCTGCTGGAGTCGTCAGCGTCCGAACATGCCGCTCGACAGCGTGCGATGAAATCCGCGACCGACAACGCCAAGGAAGTCGCGGCGTCGCTTTCGCGTGTGATGAATCAGGCCCGCCAGGAACAGATCACGACCGAGATCTCCGAGATCGTCGGTGGCGCCGAAGCGCTCGGCGACTGACGCAACGACCTACGCGCCCCGCGGGCGCGACCAACGACCGCACGCAGCCAAGCGCGAGGCGGACGAGGACAAAGGACCCAGCAGATGTCCACGCAGACCGTGGAGAACGCCCAGCAGACGTCCCGGTCATCAGATGGCCGGATCGTGCGGGTGATCGGCCCTGTGGTCGACGTCGAGTTCCCGCCGGGAGACCTCCCGGACATCAACAGCGCGCTGACGTTCGAGCGCACCTATCAGGACGAGACGTCGACGATCACCGCCGAAGTGGCGCAGCACCTGGGTGACCGTCGTGTTCGTGCGGTGTGCATGCAGCCGACCGACGGTGTCGTTCGAGGCGCCGCTGTGACGGCAACCGGCGGGCCCATCACCGTGCCGGTGGGTCCGGGCATCCTCGGGCACATCTACAACGTGCTCGGTGAACCGCTCGACGTGGACGCATCCGAGATCGAAGCGGATACGCGTTGGCCGATCCACCGAGACCCGCCGCCGTTCGACGAGCTCGAACCGCAGGCGCGCATGTTCGAGACGGGCATCAAGGTCATCGACCTCGTCGAGCCGTATGTGCAGGGCGGCAAGATCGGGATGTTTGGCGGCGCAGGGGTCGGCAAGACGGTCGTCATCCAGGAGATGATCAACCGCGTCGCCCAGCAGCACGGCGGCGTGTCGGTCTTCGCCGGCGTCGGTGAGCGCACCCGCGAAGGCAACGACCTCATGCTCGAGATGTCCGAATCGGGCGTGCTCGAGAAGGCCGCGCTCGTGTTCGGCCAGATGGACGAGCCGCCGGGGGTGCGCCTGCGCGTCGCCCTGTCTGCACTGACCATGGCCGAATACTTCCGCGACGAGATGCGCCAGGACGTCCTGCTGTTCATCGACAACGTCTTCCGCTTCGTCCAGGCCGGCTCCGAGGTGTCGACGCTGCTCGGCCGGATGCCGTCCGCCGTCGGCTACCAGCCCACCCTCTCGAACGAGATGGGACAGCTGCAGGAACGCATCACCTCCACGAAGGGTCGCTCGATCACGTCGCTGCAGGCCGTCTACGTGCCCGCGGACGACATCACCGACCCGGCGCCGCACACGACCTTCGCCCACCTCGACGCCCAGACCGTGCTTTCGCGCGACATCGCCGCACTCGGCATCTACCCGGCTGTCGACCCGCTGGACTCGACGTCGCGCATCCTCGACCCGACGGTCGTCGGACAGGAGCACTACGACGTGGCGACCGGCGTGCAGGAGGTGCTGCAGCGATATAAGGACCTCCAGGACATCATCGCGATCCTGGGCATCGACGAGCTGTCCGAGGACGACAAGGTCACCGTCGCCCGAGCGCGCAAGGCCCAGCGGTTCTTCAGCCAGAACTTCTACGTGGCCGAACAGTTCACGGGCAATCCCGGCGTGTACGTGCCCGTGTCGGACACCGTCGAAGGCTTCCGCGCACTCATCGACGGCGACCTCGACGAAGTACCTGAGCAGGCGTTCCTGTATGCCGGCAACGTCGACGACGTCCAACGGCGTGCCGCCGAGATGGCCAACTGACGCCGAGAGCCGCCGTCGGCAAGGAGAAGCGGGTGGAAACGATGCATCTCGAGGTCGTGTCGGCTGAACAACACGTGCTATCTGCCGACGTCACCGAGATCTACGCCCGGTCCGTCGAAGGCGAGATCGGGATCCTGCCCGGGCACCAGCCCGCTGTCATCGACCTCGACATCGGGCCTGTCCGCGTGGTGCTCGACAGCGGCGAACGTCGCACCATCGCGGTCCACAAAGGTGTGCTCTACGTCGACAAGGACCGTCGCGCGGTTGTGCTCGCCGACATCGCTGAGCTGTCCACCGAGATCGACATCCAACGTGCCCGCCAGCGGCGTGAGCGAGTTCTGAACGAACTCGGGCAGCACGAGGAAGACAGCGCGCTGCAGGCGTCGGTCCGCAAACAGGATCTGCGCCTCGACGTCGCCCAATCACCGTCCTGACGGCGCAGCCTGACCGTCCGGCTCGATCGCGCCAAGGGCACGTTCCTGCTGCCGTCGTGCGCCAACTGGCCACCTGATCGGTCGGCCGCGCCGACCCGGGCAGCGCACCGGTCAGGGATACCCTGGCACGGATGACATCCGCCGGTCGCTCGCAGGAGGCCTTCCGCGTTCGCGGTGGGACGCCGCTTCACGGCACCGTGCGGTTGTCGGGGGCCAAGAACTCGGCACTCAAGCTGATGGCGGCGGCGTTGCTGACCAGCCGCGACGTCGTACTCACCGACGTGCCGCGCATCGCCGATGTGCCGGTGATGGCAGATGTCCTCGAGGGCCTGGGTGTCGCCATCGACCTGGACGAAAGCCAGGGAAGATGCCAGCTGCGCGCCGCTGATCCCGGCTGGTACGCGCCGTCGGACGCGGTGAGCCGGATCCGTGCGTCGATCGCGTGCCTTGGCCCACTGGTCGCGCGGGTCGGTCGTGCCAGGCTCGCACTGCCAGGCGGTGACCGCATCGGGGCCCGATCGATCGACCTCCATCTACGCGGACTCGAAGCGATGGGGGCTCACGTCACCCAGCGCGACAACGAGGTGGAGGTCGTCGCACAGCACCTGCGCGGGGCGCAGATCACCCTCGATTTCCCGTCTGTCGGCGCGACCGAGAACCTTGTCATGGCTGCCGTGCTGGCTGGCGGCCAGACCGTGCTCGACAACGCCGCGCGCGAACCGGAGATCCAGGACCTGTGCCACATGCTCGTTTCGATGGGCGCCTCGATCACCGGCATCGGTTCCGGGACACTCGTCGTCGACGGCGTCGAGGAACTCGAAGGGACGCACTGGGAGACCTGCCCCGACCGCATCGAGGCCGGAACCTACGCGATGGCGGCCGTCGCCACCGGCGGGGACATCACCATCGAACATGTTCGTCCCGAGGACCTGACGCTTCCGCTGCTCAAACTGCGCGCCCTGGGCGCAGTCGTCGACGAAGCCGGTGACACGCTGCGCGTCAAGGCAGACGGCTTGGGCGCGGTCGATGTCGTGACGCTGCCCTACCCCGGGTTCCCCACCGACCTGCAGCCCCAACTGATGGTGCTGCTCACCCAGGCCAGGGGAGTGAGCCGCTGCACCGAGAACGTGTTCGAGTCGCGCTTCTCCTTCGTCCAGCAGCTGGTGGACATGGGAGCCGACATACGCATCGACGGCCACCATGCGCTCATCCACGGTCCGACGCGACTCCACGGCGCCGCGCTGCGCAGCCTGGACGTACGCGCCGGCGCGGCCGCGACCATCGCCGGTCTCGTCGCGGACGGGGAGACGATCGTGACCGGCGTGGAACACGTCGACCGCGGGTACGCGCACTTCGTCCCCCGGCTGCAGGCGCTCGGGGCCGACATCGAACGGATCGCGGTCACAGCAACCGATGACTGACCGACGACGCGCGACGCTGCCGGCGACACTGGTGATCGTCGCGCTCCTCACGCTCGCCCCGCTGGCCGGCGCCGGCGCCCAGACCGGCCCGGTGCCCGGCGACGCCGACCCCACCGTTCCCGACGCCGACAACGAGACCGACGAACCGTCGCCGACGCCCGATGACGACCTGAGCGGCGAGGAGGCGGCCGACGACGATCCCGGCCTTCGACAACGCGCACCAGCTGAAGGGGAGCGGATCCGCGTCGACGTCCAGCGCCCCGTGACCTTCGTGATCGATCCTCCCGGGGTGCTGCATCTCGACGACGGACGGCGCTACTTCGACACGGTCGAGCTTCGAGGCGCAGGACCATCGGGGCTCATCAACGAACTCGACTTCGACGACTACCTCGCTGGCATCGCCGAAATGCCCACCTGGTGGCCGATGGAAGCCCTCAAGGCGCAGGCGGTCGCTGCTCGAACCTACGCGTGGCGCGCCGTACTGCGAGGCCGCTACGACGGCTACGACATCTGTGCGACGGTCGCCTGCCAGGTCTTTCGAGGCGCAGACGTCGTGCTGGGCTCACCGACCGGTCACCGCTGGCGCGAAGCCGTCGTTGCGACCTCCCGGGAGGTTCTCGTCGACGGCGACGGAGCACCGATACTCGCTCGCTACTTTTCGACGTCCGGTGGCCGGACCTACGCGAACGACGAAGCGTTCCCCAACGACGGTTCGTACGACTATCTGCAGTCGTTCGACGATCCGTACGACGAGGTGTCGCCCTACCACCGCTGGAACGTGACGTTCACGCGAGAGGAATTCGACGAGATCCTCTCACGAGGCGACACGCTGTCCGCCGTTTCGCCGGCCGCGTCCGCCGAACGCCTCGGGGAGGTCGACGATCCGCTGGCATCGATCAGGGTCACCGGCCGCAACGGTGCGAGCGTCGATGTCCGCGCGGTCGCCTTCCGCAGCTTCGTGTCGCAGGTGGCTGCGAGCCGTTTCCCCGACCGGTTCCCCGGACCCCGAGACGACGGGGAGGGACCACTACCCTCGACCGTCCCATCCTCCCGCTTCGACATCGAGTTCGACGAACACGCCGTCGTCCTGCGCGGCCAGGGATGGGGGCACGGAGTCGGGATGGGCCAGTACGGCGCCATGGGACGCGCTGAGGAAGGCGCGACGTACGACGAGATTCTCGCCGCCTACTACGGTGGCCTCCTGCCCGTCGAGGTCGACGAACTCCCCGACCGCGTCCGCGTAGCGACGGGACTCGCCTACCCGTTGGGAATCGGTGGGGACACGATGTTCTCGATCCAAGCTGGAGGGGAAGTGCTCCACGAGAGCGTTCTCGGCACCTGGCACGTCGAAGAATCCGAAGGAGGCACGACGCAGCTCGTCGCCCCTACGGGGCACGGAGAGGACCTCGAAGCGTCCGAAACGCGACATGCTGACGCTGTTCCCCGGATGGGCGACGCTGCAACCGTGGAGGTCGACGTGAACAAGCCGGTGTTCCTCGATCTCGAGGTCACCTCGCCAGACGGTGCTGTCGTCGCGAGCCGGCGTCTCGGCGTGGTCGACGCCGGGACCCATGCGTACACCTGGCGGTTCGACCTCTCCGACGGCACGGCGGCGCGACCGGGCACCTACGGTGTTGCACTCGTCGCGCAGGATCGTCACGGGGAACGGGCGGGGTCACCCACCACGGTGGTCGTGCCCGAACCTCCGCCGCGCGCCGACCTCGAAACCTCAACGCCTCTGATCGACCCCGCCGAGCAGATTGCGGACTTCGGAGCCCGGCACGCCGCGATCCTCGGCGGTCTCGGTCTGCTGTTCATCGCCGCCGCGTTGATCGCGAGGACCCGACGATGACAACGCCGCCACCACCCCCGCCTTCGGTGACACCACCGGGTCCACAGCCGCCGGCGCCAGGTGACCCCCGGCCCGCAGCGAGCCCGCCGCCGTTCAGCGTTGCTGTCGACCTGCGTGCACGCAGTGCCCAGGACGCGTTCCGCGTTCCCTTCACGGTTCTCGACGCAATCGTGGCGATCCTCGCCTTCTTCATCGGCCAGCTCGTCGTCGGACTGGTGGTCGGTATCGGTTCGGCACTCGTGCGCAGCGAGCTCAGCGACACCGGCTGGATGGCGATCGCGACGGCTGCGACGCTCGTGGGCCTGCTCGCCGGCATCGGCTGGCTCGCTGCCCGCAATCGCTTCACCTGGCACCTGCTCGGCCCTGTGCGACCCGGAGCGCTCCCGGTCGCGCTCGGTCTCGCAGCGGGTCTCGTCGGCACGGTCATGACCTACCTCATCAACGGTGGTCTGGCCTTCGTCTTCCAACCCGACGAACCCGTCGATCAGCAGGTGCTCCAGGACGCGTTGTCGGGGGGCAGCTCGCTGGTTCTCGCCCTCGTCGTCGCGGTCGTGCTCGCACCGATCGCCGAGGAGGTGCTGTTCCGGGGTGTGCTGTTCCAGGCCCTGCGGTCACGGGTCGGGCTGTGGCCCGCAGCCGTGATGTCCTCGGTGCTGTTCACCCTCGTCCACGTCGAGATCGTGATGAGTCAGCCGCTGGCCCTCGTGGGGCTCTTCAGCCTCGGTGTGCTACTCGCCTGGGCCTTCCACCGCACCGGCAGCCTGCTCGTACCGATCATCGGACACGCGGTGTTCAACGCGATCTCGATCACGCTCGCTGTCGCTGTCGATCGGACAGGCCTGTTCAGCTGACCCGGCGCAGCCAGGCGAAAGAACACTGATCTGCGTCACTCGAGGCGCGGTCTGCGCCTCTCAAGGCGCGGTCTGTGTGCGCGCCGTTTAGGGCGCGACCACCTCGTGGCGGCGGTGGATCGGACCGCCGGTTTCCCGCAGCGGTCCTGCCGCTCCGCCGTGGCGCACCGCGATGAGTTCGGCAGCGATCGAAACCGCAGTTTCCTGCGGTGTACGGCCACCGATGTCGAGCCCTATCGGCGACCTCAGACGTGCGAGCTCGTCATCGTCGAGCCCGACATCGCGCAGACGCGCGATCCGGTCCTCGTGGGTGCGCCTCGACCCCATCGCACCGACGTACGCAGCAGGCGATCGGAGTGCGATCTCGAGAACAGGGACATCGAACTTCGCGTCGTGCGTCAGCACGCAGATGGCAGTGCGTTCGTCGATGGGGGCGTTCGCCAGGAAACGGTGCGGCCACTCCACGACGATCTCGTCTGCGTCCGGAAACCTCGCACGGGTCGCGAACACGGCGCGTGCGTCGCACACGACGACCTCATAGCCCAGGAACGCACCGATGCTCGTGACCGCGCCGGCGAAGTCGATGGCACCGAACACGTACATCCGCGGCCGCGGCGCGAACGACTCCACGAACACGGTGACATCGCCGGAGCGTCGCTGGCCTGAGGTGCCGTAACGGCGCTGGCCGGTCTGCCCCTGCGACAGCATCCCGCGCGCATCGTCGATCACCGACGCGTCGAGACCGTCGTCGCCCAGCGTTCCCAGATGCGACGACCGCTCGACCACGAGGCGCCCGCCGGGTCGCGCCGCTCCGTCGATGACGGTCACCACCGCGATGGGTCGGTCCTGCTCGATCGCATCGAAGACGTGATCGAACAGCTGGCGGTCGGCATCGCCGATGACGTCGACGAACACCTCGATCTCGCCGCCGCAGGTCAGGCCCACGGTGAACGCCTCGGCGTCGCTGATGCCGTAGCGCACCAGCTCGGGCGTTCCCGTCGCGACGACGCGTTCGGCGACCTCGACGACCGCACCCTCGACGCAGCCGCCGGAGACGCTGCCGATCACCTCGCCTGACGGATCACGTGCAAGCGCCGCACCGGGATCGCGGGGTGCGCTGCGGTCGACCC
This sequence comes from Nitriliruptoraceae bacterium, assembly GCA_050480705.1. Taxonomy (GTDB): domain Bacteria; phylum Actinomycetota; class Nitriliruptoria; order Nitriliruptorales; family Nitriliruptoraceae; genus JBJHAX01. The sequence continues at coordinate 8,701 of JBJHAX010000028.1, read as the reverse complement.
CGACGACGGTTGCAAGGCCGACAGGCCCGTCCGCATGCACCCACGAACGCAGCGTCGGCAGAATGTCGCGCACGCCATTCCTCGATTCACGAAGGTTGCTTCGGCAAGTGTGCCCGATCGGGGTGGCGGTCGGTAGGTGTCTGCGTCACCTCTGTAGGCTCGGACCGGCACCGCAGCGACGTCGGAGGATGATCCGTGGCGGCCGCGAACCTCGAAGGGATCTCCAGAGTCGGCGTTGTGGGGTGCGGCACCATGGGCGCCGGCATCGTCGAACTGATCGCCGGCCACGGTCTCGGCCTGGTGTTCATTGACGTCGACGACGACGCGGTCGCTCGCGGTCACGAACGGATCCGCGCGTCACTGGACCGCCAGGTCCGACGCGGCCGCTTGGCAGCCGACGACGTCGTCGACATCACCCAACGGATCGACGGCTCGTCGGATTTCCAGCGGCTCGCGGACTGCGATCTGGTCATCGAGGCGGTGCCCGAGGTCCTCGCGACCAAGCAGGCCATCTTCCGAAGGATCGACCAGGTCGTGCGCCCCGACGCGATCCTCGCGACGAACACCTCGTCGCTGCCGGTCATGGACATCGCCGTCCAGTCGCGCCGCCCGAACCGAGTTCTGGGTTTCCACTTCTTCAACCCTGCTCCCGTCATGCGCCTGATCGAACTCGTTCGAACCGCGGTGACCGACGACGCGGTCGTCGACGCCGCGCGAGCGTTCGCGGAGGGCATCGGCAAGGTGCCGGTCGTGGTCGGCGACCGGCGCGGGTTCATCGCGAACCAGCTGCTGTTTCCCTACCTCAACCAGGCCGTCTGGATGGTCGAAGGCGGCTACGCCACCAAAGAGGACGTCGACGCGGCGATGCGTCACGGCGCCGGGCTGCCGATGGGGCCGATCGCACTCACCGACATGATCGGAGTCGACACCGTTCTGGAGGTGATGGAGGCGATCCACGCCCAGTTCGATGACACACGATTCGCCCCCAGGCCGCTGATGACCCAGCTCGCCATGGCGGGCTACACGGGACGCAAGACCGGCAGAGGCTTCTACGTGTACGACGAACCGGGATCGTCGACGGTGGTTGCAGACGACGACGCACGCAACCCTGCTGATCTGACGCTGGTCGACGGGTGGCAGCGGGTCGGTGTCGTCGGGACCGGAGAAATGGCGACCGGCATCGCGGAAGTGTGCGCGAAGGCCGGTTTCGACGTCGTCGTGCGCGGGCGCAGTCGCGACCGCGCGGAGAACGTGCTGGCGCAGTCCTCACTGTCGATGCAGCGCCTCGTCGACAAGGGCAGGATGAGTCAGGAGGAACTCGTCGCCGCCCTCGGGCGCATGCACCCGACGATCGAACTCGACGACCTCGCCGACTGCGATCTGATCATCGAAGCGGTGACCGACGACACCGATGTGAAACACGAGACCTTCGCTGATCTCGGTGCGCGGGTCCGCGACGACGCGATCCTGACCAGCACGACCTCGTCGATGCCGATCATCGAATGCGCCATGGCGTCCGGCCGTCCCGAACGCGTGCTCGGCCTGCACTTCTTCAAGCCCGCCGCGATCATGCGGCTGGTCGAGATCGTCACGACGGTGCGTACCGACCCCGCGATCGTCGAACCCGTGCGTGCGTTCGTCGCGCGACTCGACAAGATCGGCGTGCTGTGTGGCGACCGTGCCGGCTACATCGTGAACACCCTGCTGTTCCCGTACCTGAACGACGCCGTCAAGTTGCTCGAGACCCATTACGCGACCGCCGAGGAGATCGACACGGCGATGCGTCTGGGCTGTGGCTATCCGATGGGTCCGTTCGAGCTCATGGACGTCGTCGGCCTGGACACCACGTTGTCGATCATCCAACGGCTCCATTCGGAGTACCGGCAGCGTTCACACGAACCCGCCGAACTGCTGCGGCATCTAGTCGATGCGGGATTCCTCGGGCGCAAGACGGGACGCGGCTTCTACGTCTACGACTGAACGGTCGGTGCCCGCCGCCGCCCACCGGTGCAACGGACGACATGTTGCTCCGGCCCCCGACACGCCAAGGTGCACCATGCCTCACGATCCGTTCCTCGAGACGCTCGACGGCTACGACGTCGACCGTGTCCCTGCCGTGCGTGCCCACAAGGTCTACCGGTGCCCGGGCTGTGGCAACGAGATTCCGGCCGGTACGGGCCATGCGGTTGCGTGGCCTGACGGTCGACCCGACGAGCGGCGCCACTGGCACCTGCACTGCTGGCGACTGGCCGCCCGTCGAGGCTCGATAGCCTGACCGACGGTCGAAGGAGCCCCGTCAGGCCCCGACCAACCGTCGACGACGAGGATCACCGTGCCGGACACGCGACGTGGCGCAGGCGCTCGACCATCCGGAAGCGCGCTCGATCGCCGTGCATCACGCAACAAGGTCATCGTCGTGGTCATGGCCGTACTGATGGCGCTTTCGTTGCTCGCTGTGCCGTTGACCGAACTGATCGCCGGTGCGACCGGAGCCGACGAACCCGAGCCCGCCGAGACCTCCCCCACAGCGCCGACCGGAGGCTCGCCGGCCTACGACGCACCGTTCCCCGCTGATCTCGATCCCGATGCCCGCTACGAAGCACATCTGGTCACGAACCTCGGCGTGATCGTCATCGAACTCGACCCTGCAGGTGCGCCGCTTGCTGCGAGCAATCTGGTGCATCTCGCCGATGACGGGTACTTCGAGGGCATCACGTTCCATCGTGTCATCGAGGGGTTCGTCATCCAGGCCGGTGATCCCACGGGGACCGGCGCCGGCGGCCCCGGCTACACCTTTGCTGACGAGCTGGGCACCGCAGGCGAGCTCGTCGCGGCACACGGGGGCTACCCGCGTGGCACCGTGGCTATGGCCAACGCAGGTCCTGACACCAACGGGTCGCAGTTCTTCATCGTCCATGGCCAGGTGGTGCCGCTCGAACCGCTCTACACCGTCTTCGGTCACGTCACCGAGGGCATCGACGTCGTCGACGCCATCGCCACGGTCGACACCGATGCGGTGGACCGGCCGTTCGAGGACGTGACACTGCAGGAGGTGCGCGTCGAGCGGCGTTCCCCGTAGGCTCCGCGCACGACCCTCGCCCGCAGCACCGACGAACCAGGAGTGCACGTGCCCGGTCCCTATGGCAGCCCACCGCCGATGACGATCGACACCTCGTCGACCTACACCGCGACGATCCGCACCAGCCACGGCGACATCACCTGTGAGCTGCTCGCCGCGGAGTCGCCGACGACCGTCAACAACTTCGTGTTCCTCGCGCGGGAAGGCTTCTACGACGGCGTGATCTTCCACCGCGTCATCGAAGGATTCATGATCCAGGGCGGCGACCCGACCGGGACCGGAACCGGAGGCCCTGGCTACAAGTTCGCCGATGAACTCGACGCTGCGCGCACACACGGATACAGCGCCGGGACCCTCGCGATGGCCAACGCCGGGCCCGACACGAACGGTTCACAGTTCTTCGTCATGCACGTCGACCAGCCCCTGCCAGCTGCATACAACGTGTTCGGCAGGACGATCGAGGGCCACGACGTCGTCGACGCCATCGCGACGAGCCCGACGAACGCCGACGACCGACCGCTCGATGACGTCGTCATCTCCACGGTCGACATCGTCGAAGCCTGACCCGTCTCACGTCGACGGCTGCCGACGCCCGGTCGCGACTCAGTCCGAGGCGCCTCGTGGGTCGGAGCCGTCCGCGTCGTCCGGCCACGGTGGCAGGTCCGCCAGCTCGACGGGACGAGTTCGCATGCCACGTTCGTAGTCGCGCATGCGTTGCGGATAGCCGACTTTCGCGGCGTCGTAGAGCGGAATCGTCAGACGCCGACACAGCACGCCGGCGTGGTCGCGGTCACCGACCGGCCGGCGCAGGTATTCGCCGTCGTCCGCGACGAGAAGCAGCGTCGTGGAGTACAGCGTCGTGCGTGGTTCGACGAACGCCTCGACGCCGGTGCGGGTCGCGACGAACTGTTCGAGTTCGGCGTCGGTTTCGGAATTCGACCGGGACGCCCCGCCTGTGCGGCCAGCGGAGCGCTTGTCGCCCCGGAACCAGGCTCGGACACGGTCGGCGAAACCCACGACACTCCTCGCAGCGATCAGCAGCGCGTACTCAGGTCATCGCCGTCAGGCTATCGGTCGTCGCCCGGGGCCAGCCTGCGCCATCCGCCTGATGTGCACCTACCCTGCACGGCCTGGGTAGGAGGATGTGGTGGACGAGGTCGTCGTCGTCGGATCGGCTCGCACGCCCATTGGACGTTTCGGTGGGGCGCTGTCCGAGCTGCCCGCGGTCGAACTTGGTGGACAGGCGATCGAAGCTGCGCTGAGTCGGGCGGCGATGACGCCTGCAGTCGTGGACTACATCGTGATGGGGCACGTCCTGCAGGCCGGTCTCGGGCAGATCACGTCGCGGCAGGCCGCCGTGCGCGCCGGTGTGGGCATGGACGTGCCGGCTGAGACGGTCAACAAGGTCTGCCTGTCGGGGTTGACCGCGATCGCGCGTGCTGCGGACATGATCCGGATGGGGCACGCCCAGGTCGTCGTCGCCGGTGGCATGGAATCGATGTCACGGGCGCCCTATCTGCTGGACCGGGCGCGGTTCGGGTATCGCCTCGGCGACGGCGAGATCATCGACACACTCATGCGCGATGGGTTGACGTGTGCGTTCGACGGGTGCTCTATGGGCCTGGCCACCGACCGCTACCAGTCGCAGCACGCGCTGGACATCTCGCGCGCCGAGCAGGACCACTTCGCGGCCCGGTCCCACGAGCGTGCGCGCAGCGCATCGGAGTCGGGTCATTTCGGCGCCGAGATCGTGCCGGTCGAGGTCGCCGGGCGCCGCGAATCCGTGACGGTGACGCGTGACGAGGGGATCCGCGACGACGTGACCGAGGATTCGCTCGCGCGACTGCGGCCGGTGTTCAGCGAAGACGGCGACATCACCGCCGGCAATGCGTCTCAGATGTCTGACGGGGCGGCCGCCGTCGTGCTCGCCAGCCGTTCGTTCGCCGAGCGGGAAGGACTGGCGCCTGTGGGTCGCATTGGCGCATGGGGCGCGGTTGCGGGACCGGATCCTTCGTTGCACCTTCAGCCCGCACGCGCGATCAGAGCGGCGGCGCACCGTGCGGGGCACGATCCAGCGGCATTCGACACCTACGAGATCAACGAGGCGTTCGCGTCGGTCGCGATCGCCTCGATGCGCGACCTCGGCCTCGACGAAGACCGTGTCAACGTGCACGGAGGCGCGATCGCGCTCGGGCACCCGCTCGGATGCTCGGGTGCGCGCCTGGTCGTCACGCTGCTCAACACGTTGCACCAGCGTGGGGGCGGTCGCGGCGTCGCCGCGCTGTGTGGCGGCGGGGGGCAGGGTGACGCGCTGGTCGTCGACGTCGGTGCCGACTGACGCCGACCGCGACGCTGTCAGGACTCTGCGACGAGTCGTGCGAGTTCGCGTTCGATGACATCACAGCTGTGGGCGAGCCGTTCGTCGGTCGTACGCAGGTTGCCGATGGCGAGCCGCAACACGTAGGTCCCGTCGAGCACCGTGTGCGAGAGGTACACCTCGCCGGTCGCGTTGATCCGCGCCATCAGCATTCGGTTGAAGGCCTCGAACGGATCCGATTCGTCGTCCGACTCGGCACCGGGAAACGCTGCCGGTCGAGCACGGAAACACACTGTCGACAACACGACCGGGGCGACGACCTCGAGATCGGGATGATCGTCGAACCGCGCCGCGACGCGCTGCGCCTGGTCGACGTGGAAACGCAGCCGCCGTGCGATGCCGTCAGCGCCGAAATAACGCAGCACGAACCAGAGTTTGAGGGCCCTGAATCTCCGACCCAGCTGAACACCCCAGTCCATGAAGTCGGTCACGCCCTCGTCGTCGGTCGTCAGATACTCCGGAACGAGCGAGAACGCCCGTATCAGCGTCGACGGGTCCTTGACGAACAGCACGCTCGCGTCGATGGGCGTGAACAACCATTTGTGCGGATTCGTGACGAACGAGTCGGCGCGGTCGACGCCGTCGATGATCCACCGCAGCTCGTCGCACACCGCCGCCATCGCGCCGTAGGCCCCGTCGACGTGGAGCCAGATGTCGTGCCCGATCTCGGCGGCGAGTTCATCGCGCACGTCGGCAATGGCGGCGACCGCGTCGATCGACGTCGTCGACGTCGTGCCGACCGTCGCCACGATCGCCGTCGGCCGGTAACCGAACCGGACGTCGTCACGTACCGCGGCCGCGAGCGCGTCGGGATCCATGCGGTACTGATCGTCGACCTCGACCGGCCGCAGCCCGTCGCGTCCGAGCCCCAGGGTGATCGCGGCCTTTTCGATCGACGCATGGGCGTGTTCGGATGCGTAGATCCGCAGCAGCGGCACATCCGCGCGGCCAGCGAGCCCGCGCTGGCGCACGTCGAGATCCGTCGCTTCTCGCGCAGCGGCCAATGACAGCAACGTCGACATCGACGCGCTGTCGACGATCATGCCGCGCCGGCCGTCGGGAAGGCCGAGGAGCTGGCGGAGCCAGTCGACGACGACTTCCTCGAGTTCCGTCGCCGCCGGGGATGTGCGCCACAGCATTCCGTTGACGTTCAGTGCCGCCGTCATCGCTTCGCCGAGAATTCCGGGTCCCGAACCGGTGATCGCGAAATAGGCGTGGAACGCCGGATGATTCCAATGGGTGATGCCGGGCATCACGATGCGATCGACGTCTCCGATGATGCGGTCGAAGGGTTCGGGTGTCGTCGGCGGTGAGACCGGCAGCTGGGCACGGATCTCGCCCGGTGCGACGTCAGCCAGGACCTGCCGGTCACCGACCCCGTCGAGATAGTCGGCGATCCAGTCGACGACCCCGTGACCGTGCCGACGAAACGACGCCACATCCATGTCGCCGACGCCCTGCTGTGCTTCGTCGAGTGGCGCATCCCGATCACCGGGTACGTCGGTCACGACGCCTGTCCGTCGTCGTCATCCGCTTCCTCTGACGGCTCGCCCTCGGGATCGTCCGCGCCGTCGCCATCCGTCTCGTCGTCGGCGTCCTCGCCGGTGTCGTCGGCCGGTTCGTCGTCTGCATCGGGATCTGGCGCCTCGTCGGGCTCCTCGAGATCCTCGGGCGGAACAGGGAACTCGAACACCGGCAGTGACGGTTCCTCGATCTCGGGTTCTTCGGGCTCAGGCTCGGGCTGACCCACCTGGATCGGGAACGCGCGCAGCTCGTCGACGTGCATCGTCGACGGGCCGCGCCCCAACACGAACCAGGGGATACCCGCGCTCAACGCGATGGTGACGAGGACGGTGACCGCCCAGATCGCAAGGGGACGCACCTCGCGCCGGCGGTTGCCATCAGGCCACAGCGGAGCCAGTTGTGACCACACGGCATCGACGTCGACCTGCTCACCGGCTGGGCGTGACGATGCGGCGGTGCGACCCGCCGCGGGTGCTGAGCCTTCCGGATCGGCCGGCTCGTCAGTGGTCGTCGCGGCCGCCCGTGCTTCGGCGAGTTCGACGAACCATCGACGGACGTCGCCGTCAGGGGCGCCGTGTGCGAGCTCGCGCATCGCGGTGCGAAAGACGGCAACCGTTTCGTCGAGAGGGCTGGCAGCGCCACGGACAACGGCGTCGACGTCGTCGACACACCGTCGGACGAGCACGGCGAACGCCGCGTCGGATCCGCGGCGTGCGAGTGACAACAGCTCCTCGTCGGAGCGGATTCGGTGGTCCACCAACGACACCTCGAGACGTGCCGAGCCTACCCATCCGGCACGCGTGCCCACGATGCGGCAGGAGGTTTGGCGCTCTCCGGCCGCGACTACGCTGGCCGTATGCCCGTTCTCGTCACCGGCGCCGCCGGAACACTCGCGCGTCGGATCGCAGTGCGCATTCTCGCCGACGGCGGCGAAGTCCGTGCCTACGGCTCGACGGACAGCGCTGCGCTGCGTGCTGCGGGGGCACACATCGCCCGCGGTGACGCGCGTGACGAGGCACGCCTCGAAGCGGCGCTCACCGACGTCCACACCGTCATCCACGTCGGTGCCGGCCTGCTCTCGCCGGATCCGGCGAGCGAACCTGCGGACGTCGACGTGATGCTGCGCGCCGCCACCAACGCGCGGGTGTCGCGCGTGATCGCGTTGTCGCTGCCGGGAGCGGCATCCGATGCCGCTGATCCGCTGCGCCGAGCCAAGGCAGGGGTCGAAGCGCGTCTTGCCGCGGCGGCGTTGCCCACGATCGTCGTGCGTGCGTCATTGGTCGACACCGCGACGCTGCGCGACGCCCTGGCCACCACCGTTGCCGCAGCTGCCTCGGTGGCCGATGTCGAGGTCGCGCCGGTGCCAACCGACGATCTGGTGGAACTCGTCGCCGCGCTCGACGCGGCGCGTTCCAGCGCCCAGCAGGGCCACCTCGTCGTTGCTGCTGACGGCGTCGCACGCATGAGCCTGCGCGACTTTCTGACCCGGACGGCGGCTGCAGGCGGCTTGCGGGGACGGCGCGTCCCGTCCATCGCGTCAGCGAGCACCCTGGAAGCCGCACTCGACGGCCCATGGTGCAACGACGATCCGGTTGTGCCCGACGCGTGGACGCTCGCACGCGTTCGGCCACGTCCGGTCACGCATGCGTGACGTCCATGAGCGCCGACGTGCCCGATGCCTTGCTGTTCGACCTCGACGGCTGCCTCGTCGACTCGACGTC
>JBJHAX010000027.1:0-28085 GCA_050480705.1 Nitriliruptoraceae bacterium | reverse complement strand
CGTGCGGATCGCTGCAGACCTGCTCGATCGCGTCCAGGGAGGCGCTTCCGGCGAACACCGCCAACCGCCGGAACAGCGTGCGTGCGCGGCCATCGAGGAGATCCCAGCTCCAGGCGATCACCGCCTGCAACGTCTGCTGGCGCGGCTGCGCCGTGCGGTCTCCGCCGGTGAGCACCCCGAACCGGTCGTCGAGCCTCGCAGCCAGCTCCCTGACCCCGAGTGTGCGGACCCGGGCTGCGGCGAGTTCCAGCGCGAGAGGTATGCCGTCGAGCCGCCGGCACACCTCCACGACGGCTCGCGCGTCGCCCTCGTCGATCTCGAATGCTGCGTCCGCCCCTTGTGCCCGGTCGATGAACAGCGCCGTGGCTCCCCACCGGGCAAGGCCGTCGGCCTCGACCTCCTCGTCGGGCGGCGGCAGCGCCAGCGACGGCACGGACCACACCGTCTCGCCCGTGATGCCCAGCGCTTCGCGGCTGGTGCACAGCACGGTCAGCTCGTCGGCCGCGCCCAGCAGTTCACGGACGAAGGCTGCGGCGGCGTCGATGAGGTGCTCGCAGTTGTCGAGGACGAGCAGGGCCGTGCGGCCGGCCAGCGCCGCCGTCACGCGTGGGTGCGCATCGCCGGCCGCAGATGCGGCGCCGGTCAACCCGGCCTCGTCGGCCAGCCCCAGGGTCTCCGCGACGGTGTCGGCGAGCAGGTCCGGATCCTCGAGCCCGGCGAGTTCGACCAGCCAAGCCCCATCTGCCGCCGGGCCGTCGTCGGCCGTTTGGCATGCAGCCTCGAGCGCCAGGCGCGTCTTGCCGACCCCACCCGGTCCGGTCAGGGTCACCAGCCGGGCGGTGCCCAGCAACGCGACGATCCGATCGAGGTCGTCGTCGCGGCCGACGAAGCTCGACAGCGGTCGCGGAAGAGCGCTCGGCAGCACTGCCGGCGCAGCCGGGCTGTGCGCGGCGACGGCTGCGGTCGGTGGTTCGTCCTCCTGCCGCAGCAGCAGCTCGTACAGCGACACCAGTTCGCGGCCCGGGTCGATGCCCAGTTCCTCGTCGAGCACCCGGCGGGTGTCGTGGAACACCTCCAGCGCGTCGGCCTGCCGGCCGGCGCGGGCCAGGGCCAGCATCAGTTGGCCGCGCAGCCGCTCACGTAGCGGATGGTCGACGACCAGCTGTTCGAGGTCGGCGACCAGATCACGATGGCGCCCGGCCTGCAGGTCGGCATCGATGCGGTCCTCGACGGCGCCGAGCCGCAGTTCCTCCAGCCGCGCTGCGGCGACGTCGGCGAACTCCCGGCCTGCGAATTCGGCCAGCGGCGGGCCGCGCCACAGCGCGAGTGCGGCCGTCAGCTGCTCGACGGCCCGCTCGCCGTCGCCGGCGAGCAACGCCTGGCGGCCCTGGCGCACGAGCGCTTCGAACCGTGCCGCGTCAACACGGTCAGGGTCGACCCGCAGCACGTACCCCGGCGTCTGCGACACGACGAGCTGCTGGTTCTGATCGTGCAGGTGCCGGCGCAGCTGCGAGATCTGTGACTGCAGCGCGTTCTTCGGATTCGCCGGCGGGTCGTCACCCCAGATCGTGTCCACCAGCCGGTCGACCGACACGACCTCGCCGGCGTGCAGCACCAACGCGGCCAGAAGCACGCGCTGTCTCGCGCCGGGGACCGCGACGCCCTCGTCGCCGTCAGTGACCTCGAGCGGGCCGAGGATGCCGAAGTCCATGGCCCGGACCCTAACCGCTGCCGGCGCGCTGGTGGCCGCGACAGCGCCACCGCAGCGCCACGGCAGAGGCCACCTGCACGGTCCCATCACCGACCTCGCCACACGCGAAGGAGACCCCGATGGACACGATCGACCGCCACGACCTGCACACCATGCTGACCACCGACCAGCCCGTCCGGATCGTCATGGCGCTCGGCCCCCGCCGGTTCGCCCAGGCCCACATCCCCGGTTCGGAGACCTTCGCAGACGTCGACGGGGCCTTCGACGGTCTCGACCCCGACGAGCCGATCGTCGTGTACTGCTCCGGTCCGGCCTGCCAGGCGAGCGCCTGGGCGCAGCGGATCCTCACCGCACGCGGCTACCGCGACGTACGCCGCTACGTCGGCGGGCTCGAGGACTGGGACGCCGCCGGCCTGCCGCTGGCCACGACGCACGGCCACGAGCCCGTCGCCGCGTGACCACCATCGACACCGCCCAGTTGCGTGCACGCATCGCCGCAGGCCAGCGGCTGTGGCTCGTGCACGCGGCCGACGCCGCACCTTTCCGCAACGCCCACATCCCCGGAGCACTCGCCGTGACAGATGCCGACCAGGCCGCCGCGTTCCTGCGTCCCGACGACACCATCGTGGTCTACGGCCTCGACGCCACCTGCCGCACCAGCCGAAGGCTCGCCACCGAACTGTCCCGGCGCGGCTTCGCCGACGTCGCCTGGTACGCCGGCGGGCTCGAAGCATGGCTCGCCGCCGGCGGCAGCATCGAGGGCACCCGCGATCCCGACCGCACCTGACCCGAACCGCCTCACCCGGCAGTTCAGACAACCAACGACACGGCGAGAAGCGCCACGACGAGGAGGCACACCGCAATGTTGGAGATCCGCGGGTTGGAGAAGCGGTTCGGGGCGGTCCACGCCCTGCGCGGCGTCGACCTCGACATCGCCGCCGGGGAGATCGTGGGCCTGCTCGGCCACAACGGTGCCGGCAAGACCACGCTGGTGTCGATCGTCGTCGGCCTGCTGCGCCCCGATGCGGGCAGTGTGACGGTGGACGGCATCGACGCGGCGCGGTCCCCGGAGCGGGTCCGCGCGCGGCTCGGGCTGGCCCCCCAGGAGCTGGGGCTGTACCCGCCGCTGCGGGTGCGCGACAACCTCCGGTTCTTCGGCGAGCTCGGCGGCCTTCGAGGAGCCCGGCTGGCTTCCCGCGTCGGCGAGGTGGCCGAGGCGCTGGGCCTCACCGAACTCATGGCGCGCCCGGCAGGCGAGCTGTCCGGCGGCCAGCAGCGTCGGCTGCACACCGGCATCGCGCTGCTGCACCGCCCGCGGCTGCTGTTCCTCGACGAGCCCACCGTCGGCGCCGACGTGCACAGCCGCGCCCAGCTGCTCGAGGTGGTCCGAGAGCTCGCCGCCGAGGGCTGCGCGGTCTGCTACGCGACCCACTACCTGCCCGAGGTCGAGGCGCTCGGCGCGTCGGTCGCGGTCCTCGAACAGGGCCGGGTCATCGCGCGCGACACCGTCGACGGGCTGATCCGGGCCCACGCCCACAGCGCCGTGCAGCTGCGCTTCTCCGGACCGACGCCGGCCCTTCGCGGCTGGGACGTCGACGGGGAGCTGGCCACCTGCACCACCGAGGCGCCATCCGCGACCGTCGCGGCGGCGCTGGGTGCGCTCGGTGACGCAACCGACCGCCTCCAGGCGATCGAGTTCGTCCAGCCCAGCCTCGAACGCGCCTACCTGGCGCTCACCGGCAGGCGCAAGGTCGAACCTGCAGCCTCAGCCACCAGCCCGCCGGCCGTACCAGCCGCTGCACAGGAAAGGATCCCCGATGTCGCCGTCGCGTAGCACCGTGCTCGTGCGCCACAATCTGGCGCTGCTGCTCACCGACCCCGCCCCGATCGTCACGCTGCTGCTGCTGCCGATCGTGATGATGGCGTTCCTCAAGCCCTCGAGCGCAGCCGTGCTCGGCGCCGCCGGGTTCGCCGGCACGACCGGCGCAGAACAGGTCGTGCCCGGCATGGCGATCCTGTTCGGGTTCTTCGGGGTCGGATTCCTCGGTTCCGCCTTCTACCGCGAGCACGGCTGGGGCACCTGGACGCGGCTGCTCGTCTCACCTGCAGGGCGCCTCGAGGTGCTGGTCGGCAAGGCCGCACCCAGCTTCATCGTGATCCTGGCCCAGCTCGCTGTCCTGTTCACCGTCGGATTCGTCGCGCTCGGCCTGCCGCGGCCCGCATCGTTTCCTGCGCTGGCGGCGCTCACGGTCGGCACGGTCACCGCCATCACCGCGATCGCCATGGCACTGGTCGCGCTGTGCCGCACGCTGAGCCAGATGATGGTGGCCGGAAACCTCGGCGGGATGGTGTTCGCCGGCCTTGGCGGCGCGCTGGCCCCCATCGACGCCCTGCCCGGCTGGGCGCAGGTCGTCGCCCCCGCGTCCCCCGCCTACTGGTCACTGCGCGGCTACCGTTCGGTGTTCCTGGAAGGGGCACAGCTGACCGAAGTCACGCTGCCACTGGCGATGCTGGGCGCCTTCGCGCTGGGTGCTGTCCTGCTTGCGGCCTGGCGGTTCCGGTTCGCCGACGTGAAGGTGGCGGATACGTGACCGGCATCCCGACCGGCCCCGGCCCGCAGCCGTGCGCCCCGCTCACACGTCCATGCGCGGACGCGGCCGCCACCCGACAAGGCACCGTCCACCATGGGCGTTCAGCGTCGGCCGGACGGTGACCGGGTGACCCGCTACGTCGCACTGCTGCGAGGTATCGCGCCGGTCGACCCACGCATGCGAAACGTGCGGCTGCGCGAGGTGTGCGACGCGCTCGGGCTGCGCAACGTCGCCACAGTCGTCTCCAGCGGCAACGTCATCTTCGACGCCGACACCACCGACACGGCCGCGCTCGAGGAGGAACTTCAGGCAGCCTGGCTGCAACGACTCGGATTCGCCAGCACCACCATCGTGCGGACCTACGAGCAGCTGGTGGCGCTGCGGGATTTGGCGCCGTTCGGTGATCGCGAGCACGGCAAAGGCACCTACCTGCTCGTGACATTCCTCAAGCACCAGGCAGATCAGCCGGTCGCGACGCCGAGCGCTCCGCTCGGTCCGGGCTTCGAGGTGGTCGCGGCCACCGACCGCGAGCTGTTCTCCGTCTCCGACACGACAACCAGCCAGACGCCGGACGCGATGGCCTGGCTCGAACGCGAACTCGGCAAGGCGATCACGTCACGAACCTGGCTGACGGTCACGCGCATCCTCGACCGCTGCGAGAAGTGAGCTGCGAACGGTGCCGGCCGGCACGTCCCCCTCGACGGGCCGCATACACCGGTGCGCCCGAACCGGCCCGCGACGTCAGCCGGTCACCGTGTGTTCGAACGCGTTGATCACCGGGCCGTAGCCGAGTGCCTCGGCTGGCGGCGCGGGTCGCGCGTAGTGGTAGCCCTGGGCGAACCCGACCCCGAGGATTCCCAGCGCCTTGGCCTCTTCGGCCGTCTCCATGCGTTCGGCGATCATCCGGGTGTCGATGCGGGCCGCGTAGGTCTGCAGCGCGGCGACGATGGCCTGTTTGGGAGGGTCCGTGTCGATGCCTGAGATCAGCGCACCGTCGAGCTTGAGGACGTCGGGCTGGATGCGCAGCATGTGGTCCAGGCCGGAGTAGCCGGTGCCGACGTCGTCGATGGCGAGCTGGATCCCGAGGTCGCGCAGCGCGCGGTTGGCTGCCTGCAGCTGGGTGTAATCGTCGACGATCGCATGCTCGGTGATCTCCACGACGATGCGGCGTGGATCCGCCTCGCCGAGCAGCACGGCGCAGTCCTCGCTCACGATCGTCGCCGGCCCGAGGTTGATCGCGAGATAGGTCTCACCGGGCAGCTCCGGCAGGTAGGACAGCGCCGCAGCTGCGGCCTGCAGCTCCAGTTCGCGGTCGATGCCCAGCCGGCGCGCCTCGGCGAACACCGCCGCAGGCCCCGATTCGAGGGTCGGAAACCGCGACAGCGCCTCGTAGCCCACGATCGATCCGGTTCCCATTTCGATCACCGGCTGGAGTTGGATGACGAGATCCGTGTCGACCTCGAGCTGCAGCAGCTGCCGTCGCCGCTCTGCGTCCACGACCCGGCGCTGCTCGGTTTCTTCGATGTAGCCACTGACCATCGACGCGAGTATGCGCATCGCCGCGATGTCGCTGTCGTCCAGGTCGTCACGGACCGAACGCCCGAACGAACACAGCGTTCCGTAGACGTTTCCGTCGCCCAGGGCAATCGGCACGCTCAGGTGCGTGCCGACCGGGATCTCGCGGGTGGCGGACAGCTGTGCCGACACCGGATGTTCGGCCGGATCACGCAGCAGTTGCGGCAGCGAGCCGTCCACCACGTACTTGCAGTAGCTCTCGGTCTCCGGCGACGAATCACCGACCGCGATCACCGACGTGTCGTCAGCGTCGACATACCGGAACGTGCGCAGACCAGCGTCAATATGGGAGACGAACGCGAACTCCAGACCGAACCGATCCCGCATGAGCCGCAGCACCGACTGGATCAACCGATCATGGTCATCGCCACTCGCCGGCAGCGAATCGGCCCGACCCGCAACGGTACGGCCGGGGCCGACCGGCGGATCGGCGGAAGGCGGTGACGACACCGCGGATGACGAACCGTCCCGATCCTGCTGCATCGTTGCCTCGAAGTTCCAGTGGCGAGCTTGGACCCTGGTTCCTCAAGGCTGGCCGACGCACAACGCACCATGCGAAGCCGTGTGCCCCATTCAATTCCAGGCTACCCAGCCGCCGCGGCGCGTCGAGGAGGCTGCCGTGCCTCGAGCACCCGGACAAGTTCGTGGCCGAAACCACGCTGGATGCCGTCGATGAGAGGAATTCCCTTCGAGACAGAATCGTCAGCTAGGGTGACCAGAAAGCGCATCGTGTGGAAGAACCCGCTGTGGCGCCGCTGCTGAACCGGAGCACAGTGAGTCTTCACCCTCCACGTCTGCCGTCCGACGCGCAACCTCCAGACACAGCACCCCAGAGACTGCGCAGCTTCGCCGCCGCACTGCGTGAGCTCGCATCACGCCAGGACGTCGACCAGACCCTGCAGCTGGGAGTTGATCTCGCGGTCGAATTGATCCCGGGCGCCGCACACGCCGACATCATGTTCGTTCGCAAGGGCGGCGTGACCACGCCGGTCTCCAGCGACCCGGTCGCGATCGAACTGGACCGCGTCCAGGCGGAAGCCGGCGCGGGGCCGTGCATCGAAGCCGCGAGCGGCGAAGCCGTGGTGACCTCGCAAGACCTGGCGAACGACCAGCGGTGGCCCGCGTTCGCCGCGGCAGCACTCGAGCACGGCACCGTGTCGGCGGCGGCGTTCCAGCTGTTCCTGGGCCGTCACGACAACGACCGGTTCGGTGCCCTCAACCTCTACGGCGACCAGGTCGGCACGTTCGGTGAGAACGCGATCGCGCTCGGCGAGGTGTTCGCAGCGATGTGTGCGAGTGCGTTGGCCTCGGCCATCGACAAGGAAGGGGTGACGAACGCGCTCGCCACCCGGGACGTGATCGGGCAGGCGAAAGGGATCCTGATGGAGCGGCACAAGATCACCGCTGCCCAGGCCTTCACGATGCTCAAGGAACGCTCGCAAGTGGCCAACGTCAAGCTGCGCGAGCTGGCGCGCACCATCGCCGACACGGGCACGCTCGCCTGATCACGCTGCCGTGACCATCTACCGCACCGAAGCCGGCCGCGACGCGATCCGCGCCTGGGCCGATGAGCAGCTCACGCGCTGGCAGACCGACCACGCACGCCGCACGTACCCGAGCCCGCTCGGCGACACCCACGTGCTGTCCACCGGCCAAGGCCCGCCCCTGGTGCTCGTGCCGGGCACCAACTTCGCAGCCGCGACCAGCCTGGGACTGATCGACCATCTCGCCGGCAGCCACCGCGTCCACGCCGTCGACCTCCCCGGCCAGCCCGGGCTCAGCCACGCCGAACGGCCGTCGAAACGCGCGGCCTACGGGCACTGGCTCGCCGAGACGCTCACCGCCGTCACCGACACCCCACCGATCCTGGTGGGCATGTCGCTCGGTGCACGCATCGCGCTCGACGCCGTCCGCCACGGCGCCCAGGTCGCCGGCGTCGGGTTGGTCGTGCCCGCCGGGCTGATCCAGCTGCGCGTCGGCCCGGCGACGCTGAAAACGACCGTTGCGTGGCTGCGCCGCCCGTCACCACAGACCTCCGAAGCACTCCTCGACGTGATGACCGCTCCCGGCAACCGGCCCTCAGAGGACCTCACGGCGTGGATGACGCTCGTCGGCCGGCACGTACGGACCTCGCTCGCGCCGCCTCCCCTGCCAGCTGCTGCCCTGCAGCCGCTGGCCACCACGCCCGTGCTGGTCGTCGCCGGCCGCCACGACGCGTTCCTGCCCGCGGGAAGGCTCGTGCGGGCGGCCACACGCAAACTTCCGCACGCCCGCACGCTCGTCGTGGACGGCACCGGCCATCTGCTGCCCGACGAACGTCCCGACGCCGTCGCCACACTCGTGCGCGAACACCTCACCGAGCCGACGACGTAGCTGATCAACCGGCTCGTCGGCTGACCCGTTCGGCACACGTCCGGCGGCCCGGGGACGCCTTGGAACCCGTCCCCGGGCGCAGCGAGCCACACGGACGAGCACTCACAGCACCGCGAGCTGCTGCCGCTCGGCGAGTTCGTGCAGCGCGATCCGGCCGGCGACCGAATTGCCGGCCGCATCCAGCGGCGGCGACCACACGCACACCCCGTAGCGGCGAGGCACGGTCGCGACGATGCCGCCCGCCACCCCGCTCTTGCAGGGCAGGCCCACACTGAACGCGAACTCGCCCGCAGCGTCGTAGGTGCCGCAGGTCAGCATGATCGCAGACACTCGCCGGGCGAGCTCCGCCGACAGGATCCGCTCGCCCGACGCGGGCTCCACGCCGCCGTTGGCGAGAAAACGCATCGCACGTGCCAGCTGGCGGGTCGTCATCGCGATCGCGCACGCGTACACGTAGTCGTCGAGCACGGCGTCGACGTCGTGGCGCAGATTGCCGAAGTCCTTGAGCAGGTTGGCCATCGCCCGGTTGCGGTGCGCGGCGGTCTGCTCCGAGTCGTAGATGTCCTGATCGACCTCCAGCGGCTCGCCGCAGAGCGTCTCGAGCAGTTGCAGGGTCGAGCGTTTCGCGTCGTCGCAGTACTCGAGCAGGACGTCATCGATGACCAGCGCGCCGGCGTTGATCATCGGGTTGCGGGGGATCCCGCGTTCCTTCTCGAGCTGCACCAGGGAGTTGAACGGGTCACCGGACGGCTCGCGCCCCACCCGGGACCACAGCTCCTCTGCGACGCCGGAACGCTCGTCTGCCTTCTGCATCGCAAGCACCAGCGAGAACACCTTCGAGATGCTCTGGATCGCAAACGGTTCATCAACGTCGCCGACGACGCGCTCGGTCCCGTCGAGCTCGACGACCGCCAGCCCGAAATGGTCGGCATCAGCCGCCGCGAGCGCAGGGATGTAGTCGGCAACCTTGCCCTTCGACGCATGCGGCCGCGCGACATCGGCGACCTCGGCGAGCACCGTGTCGAGGTCGGCGTCATTCGACGGTGTGCGATCACTCACGCAGCAGCCTTGGGCCGGGGCACCGGGTCTGGCACGTCCTACAGGTAGCAGACTGTTGCCGCCGCCTCTGGCGCGAGCCGGTGCGCCGGTTCAGCAGGATTCCTCTGCTGACGGGCAGGATGCGGCCGGCGGTCAGGTCGCGGGATCTGGCTCGACGGGGATCCAGAGCTCGCAGTTCGCCGTGGTCTGGTCGTCGGACAACTCCAGCCGGAGCAGCTCGGGACCGTGCACCGACCGGTACGGATTCGCGGGGAACCAGACGGCGGCGGTGTCGGCCCACAGGCGCTGCAGGGTGTCGGGAAACGGCCCGGAGGTGTCGAACACCGCCCACATCGTCGCCGACACGGACACGCTGTCGAGGTCGTCGGGGACAGGCCCCGACGTTGCTGCTGCGTGGTAGTAGTCGACGTCGCTGCCTTCTTCGCGGGCAGGATCCAGGACGTGGGTGACCGCGAGGATGCCGGCGGGTTCCTGGTCGGACAACGCCGCGATGCGGTCATGAACCTCTGGTGGCAGCGCTGCGATGAACGCAGCGATGTGCGGATTGACCCCTTCGTACTGCAGCGGGACCCGCACGTGCTTGCCGGCGATGGTGAACGCGTCCTTCTCGACGATCCGGTGCTGCATGTTCGTGTCTCCTTCGACGGTCAGGCGGAAGGTCAGTCGTGGCTGGGTCGTTAGTTGCGCACGGCCCGCCCGGGCATCGCCCGGGGTGACGCCGTGCACCGAACGGAAGGCTCGGGAGAACGCTTCGGTCGAGCCGTAGCCGTACCGGGTGGCGATCTCGAGAAGCGTGGCTTCGTCGGCGACCACCTCTGCGGCGGCCAGCGTCATCCGGCGGCGCCGCACGTAGGTCGACAGCGGCATCCCGGCGAGTGCGGAGAACATGCGCCGAAGGTGGTAGGTCGAGGTCATCGCAATGCGTGCGAGTTCGTCGACGTCGACCTCGCCGGCAAGCTGCTCCTCGACCCGTGCGAGCGCGCCGTTGAGTTCCTCGATCATCACTCCTCCTTCGTCACACGACGCTAGGAGGTGGCGCCCCTTCGGACCCGATGATCCGTGCCCGCTTCGATCAGATCACGGAACACCTCAGGCTTGCCGTAGCGCGCGGCGGCTCGTGGCAACGCCCACCCAGGTTGCTGCATCCAGGTGAGGGGTGATGAGCCAGCGTGACGTCCTTGCTTCGCATGCCCCGGTTCGGTCGGACCGACGCAGATGTCATCGACGTGTGCGGCATGCGTCGGAGATCTGCGACACGGTGACCCACCTTGAGAACCCACTCGTGTGCTGGGTGTTCGCGCAGCGCGGTCAGGCGTGGTGGGGGCTACCCGGGTTCGAGGCCGACCGCGATCAACCCGACGTTGATCGCGATGGCGAGGAGGTGGGCAAAGCCGTGCGCCACGATGGCTGCCTCGATGCTGTACCGCCAGAAGAGCCACCCGAACGCCACCCCGCCGAGCATGTTGCCGGCCAGCACGTAGGCGACGGTTGTGACCGTAAGTCCGTACATGCCAGCGACACCGGGCAGATGCGCCACCGCGAACAAGCCGGCTGAAACGACGATCGCGCTCCAGTAGATGCTCGGCGACGCCTGTCCGCTGACTGGCCGGGTCAGCTTCCACAACACGAACACGACGAACGACATCACCCCCCAACGCAGCAACAGTTCCTCGGTGATCCCACCGAACACGATGCGAGGCAGCAGGTCGCCAAGCAGCATCGAAACGGTGGTGGCGCGCTGTCCATCGAGAAGCAGCGGAGCGAGATACTCCATGCCCACCACCAGGAGACTCACCAGCGCGCCCAGTGTGAGCGCCGCAATGAGCTCCATCTTGATGGCCGGACGTGACACGCCCCGCCCCTCTACCCAATCGACCGCGTGAGAGCGGAGCCCCACCGGTGGTGCGCACGCGAGCCCCACCAGGACGGCCACGGCCAGCAGGACTGCGAGCTGAGCCCCCAAGAAGGCGATCATCACGGCTTCGGAGACCTCGAGTCGCCCGGCGAACGGCGCCCAGTCAAAGGAGAGCATGAGGACCGCGATCCCGAGCGTTCCCGGCGCGAACAGCACGAAGAAGCGCCTCGTGCGACCCGGAGAACGCACCGCTGGCGACCGCACCGCCTTCATCGTCACAATGTCGGCCGTCCTTCACGTCGCCGAAGCGCACCGGCATATCCCCGGCACTGGGGTGCCCCTAGTTTGGTGGAGGCGGATTGTTGGATGGTCATGCTGCGGTGATGGTTGTTGCGGAGGTCACCGAACTCAACGGTCATTGGAATCCCCTTCGACGCCCCAAGCATGCCATGCGTTCACCCGACACGCGCCGGTCCGCGCAGACCCGCCAGTAGTGCTCACGGATCGACGCTGCCCACCGCCTTGAAGCGCACAACGGCCTGAAGTGCTACCCATCGCCTGTGGGATGGGGACCGCAAGCTCGATCAGGTGGGCATGAACGCTTCAGAACCCATCGAATTCGCAGAGAAGCTGCTCTCCCTGCTGGACACGGGCAGTTTCACGACGACGTACAAGTACGCACTGCTGCTCGCGATGTTCGACGCCGCGTTGGAAGGCACCGACGCCGACGGCGCTGCACCGACGGTTCTGCACGGGCGTGCCCTCGGCCGGCGGGTGTTCGAGTTGTACTGGCGGCAGGCACGCCCGTACTCATCCGACGGGATTCTCCGGCAATCCGCACAGAACGACATCGTCACCAAGATCCACACGATGCGGACTCGGCTGGGCATCTCGGACGACACGCCGCTGGAGGTCGCCCGCCTTCAGCACCCGGACGCGATCGCTTCCCTGGAAGCCGACGCTGTCACGACCGTGATCCGATTCCCGATTCCTCTGCTCCAACGCTTCGGTGCGGGCGGCACGTGGGTCGAAGATCGCTTCATCTACGAGATCGGCTGGGACGACTCCGTCACCAAGGGACGCATCCGCAGGTCCGACTTCGACGACCGCCTCCACCTGCGACCAGGCGCTGGCGATGCCCTGACTGCGATTGCGGGACTTGCGCGTCCTGTCGTGCAGCGCGAATGGATCCGTCACGTGGCCAGGCGCAACGCCGAGCATGTCGACGAGCTGGGTGTCGAATCGTTCATGTTCGGCGCACAGCGAATCGCCCTCGACCGTGTTCGCGGCTCGCTGCTGGAGCTCCAGGACGGGCGCTGCTTCTACTGCGAGAGGGATCGCGGACCATGGGAAGTCGACCACTTCCTCCCCTGGTCGCGCTGGCCCGACGACCGCCTCGACAACCTGGTCGTGGCCGACCGCAGATGCAACAACGACAAGCGCTCGGCGCTGGCGGCCACCGACCACCTCGCACGCTGGTGGGAGCGCTTCACACCGGACGATGTCGTTGACCGCCAACTCGCCTCGATTTCTCAAGACTGCCAATGGCCACGGCGTCCCGATCGAACTGCTGCCGGGGCACGCGGCGTCTACCTCCACCAGCCGCCGGGGACGATGCTGTGGGCCGCCCTCGGATCGGTCGAACCGCTCGACGCCGGGCACCTGCGGTTCGTCCTCGACCCACCCGCGCTCGCCGCCGAGGGTGCTCCGGACACCGGCGCGTGGGCTGCGCCTCGACGCACCTCGACACCCGGCAGGCGCGAGGCGGGAACACCGACCACGGGAGCAGACTGACCTCCGATCGGTGACGCAGCCCCCGCAGTGGCGGCAAACCCGGTGGTTCATTGATCATCGCGACAGGCGGTGGTGGCGCTGCTCCAGAACCCGCTGGAACTTGCCGCTGTCGCGTCCCCACCCGGTCGACAGCTGCTCGGGTACGTCCTTCATGCGTACCAGCAGCCGGTCGATGACCCGTTCCAGTGCTGCCGCGCGAACGCCACAGCGCTCCGCCGCCTCGGTGAACGTTGCCCGCCCGATCGTGGCGACCCTCGACTCGCCGCAGATCGGCAGGGCCATCGTGTCGGTGTCGCCGTACGGGTGGGTGAACGTCACGTCGTAAACCGGGGTGGGCTCCAGGCCGTCGCCGCGGTCGAACACCGACAGGTTCTTGGCGTGCAGGTCTCCGTTACCGATCAGGTAGGACGCGACAACCTGCTCGAGCAGCCGTAGTGCGGCCACCGTGGGGTTCGAGCACAGGTCCGCCAGTGCGTTCACCACTTCGACCGTGTCGAGGTCGTACTTGTCAGCCGGGTAGCGACCTGCCGCCTGGCACCCGTCGAGTTGTCGACGTGCCCGCACGGTGCCGTTGGTGGCGTGCCGGTCGAATCGGGTGACGAGCAGGGCCTGCTCGCCGGTCGCATCGACCACCACTGCGGCCTTACTGGCCTTCAGGCGAGCGCCTGCGAGAACCTGGAGGCACGCGTATTCGTTGGCGATCAGCCGATCGAGCCCTTGCTGGCCGAACTTGAGGAGATGGGTGGACATGCCGGTGTCTCGGACCGGCAATGACATCCGCTCGGAGACCTTGACCTTGTCCTGCACGCCGGGAACACCCGACACCGGCATACCCCGAAGTTTCGCGAACTCGACCGAGTCCAGCCGGTCGAGGTCCACCAGGGTGGCCGAAGACTCAGCCGGGCGGGTTCCTGCAGCGACGAACTGCAGGTCGCCGACCAGGTCGTCGCCGACGGCAAGGAGCAACGCAACCTCGTTGTCCGCAGACGTCTTCACCTGCTGACGCAGCACCTCGAGGCGCCGCCCTTCCGGCAGCAGATTCGACAGCAGCGGCGGCAGCGCCCCGGCCGGCCACGTGGTGGTGCCGAGCGGCAGATGCGGAACCAATGCAGGTCCGTCGTATCCATCGACGTAGGTGAACGTGGTCGAGTCGGGGCGCCGAGCGACGTGTCCGACGAGGCGGCCGGCCGCGTAGACGTCAGCGTTCACCGCGACTCAACCTTGAGCGTCAGGCCAAGCGCGTCGAGAACCAGGAGGACCTCCCTGAGCCGGACCGTGGGTTTGCCGTGCTCGAGGTCACGAAGGAACCGGTCGGAGACGCCCGCGAGATCGGCGAGCAGGATCTGGTCGAGCCCCTGCTGCTTTCGGGCGGCCCGCACCGCCGTGCCGAGCTCCTCTACCGTCAACGTCACTTCGATGCTCCTGACCGGATCGTTCGTTCCGATATGGGCATAGTGTCGGGAAAGCATCCGCAGCGCAACAATTTTCGGAACGAACACACCGGTTTCTGTGAGATGGCGATGGGGGAGCCGTTTCGCTCCGCAATATCGGCGCTATCGTACTGATTCCGGCAGGTTGGCCGGTCCGACGAGCACCGCTCGAACACTCACCGGGTTCGGAGGTTGAGCCGCAGGTGCGTTGACGGTGGGTCTGCCGATCGGGATGGTGGGGCTGTGCCGCACGGGGCAATTGTCTCCTCGGCAGGGGTGTTGCGCGGACCGGGCGGCAGCCGAAGGGTCCAGGCGATCGGGAGGCAGGCTGGTGGGTGACGTGTCGGTGATCGGGACCGGAGCGATGGGCAGCGCGGTGGTCGAGGCGCTGGTGGCTTCGGGGGCCGACGTGACGGTGTGGAACCGGACGCCGGCAGCGGCGGAGGCTCTGGCAGGTCCTCGGGTCGGTGTGGCAGCCTCGGTGTCCCAAGCCCTCGAGGCGAGTCAGCTGTCCATCGTGTCCGTGGCGGATCACAGCACCGGCCGTGAGCTCGTCGAACAGGCCGGCGCGGACCTGCGTGACAAAACCGTCGCCTCGACCTCGTTCGTCACTGCCGAGCAGGCGCACCGCTACGCCGAGGTGGTGCGCGCGGCCGGTGGCGACTACCTGGACCTCGAGATCGTCGCCTATCCCAGTCAGGTCCGGTCCGGGGGCGGGTTCCTGCTTCTGTCCGGCCCTCTCGCAGTCTTCGAGGCTCACCGCGAGCGGTTCGAGCGGATCGGGCGGGCCGTCTACGTCAGCGATGCGCCGGCAGCGGCGTTCATCGCCGCGTTCGCTGTCCTGGTCGGCTATTTCCCGATGGCGCTCGGGCTCGTGCAAGGCTTGCGGATCGCCGAACAGCAGGACCTGTCTGCAGCGTGGTTCCGGGAAGCCGTCCTCGAGCTGTACCCGCTGCACATCGAGAAGTTGCTGGACCGGATGATCGCCGGTTCTGACGACGTCGAAGCGTCGATCGACGTGATGGCCGCCGCGTCCGAGGAGTACGGCGGCGCCCTGCGCGCGATGGGGCTCGATCCGGGATCTACGACGCGCTGCGACGCTCGTTCGGTGCAGCGTCCGACGCTGGCGACGGCGACCTCGACTGGACACGGGCCGTGAAACCGTGACGTGACGCTTCGAACACCCCTCCCGGGCCGCGTAAACGGTCGCCGGGACGGGTCGCCAGGAGGACGGCTGCACGATGTCGACCCGCAAGCTGACCCTCGACCTCCACCCCATCTACAACCAGGGGGACAAGATCGACGCTGCCCTCGAAGGCGCGATGGACGAGGCCGAGCAGGCCAAGGCCAGGCAGCTCGAGATCATCTGCGGCAAAGGATCAGGGCAGCTCAAGAAGCGGGTGCTGCGGTTCCTCGACCGCAAGGACGTGCGCGCCCGCTACCACCGCATCGACAAGGATCCCGGCAACCACGGCCGGGTGTTCGTCCACTTCCGCTGGCAACGCGGCCAGTGATCCGAACGGGAACGTCGAAGCGGCTTGGGGTGGCTGGGGGGCAGCGGATCGAACCCTGCAGACCCGTCGGCCGAGTCTGTCGTCGCGGTGCTGACCAGCGATCCGTCGTGCTTTCGTCCGCAGATCATGGTCACGTCCGTCACGATGGTCCATGGGGTGACGCGCCGCGGCCGGCCGGATCGACGCGCGGCCACCAATCGGCGGACCTGCTCATGTGCTCTGCCGACGCGACGAAAGGAGCTGCAATGCGCACCCAGGATGTGGAGTTTCGGGCGGGAACCAACATCGCAATCAAGATTCCCGCCGAAAGGTTCGAAGCGACCGTTGCCTTCTACCGTGACACCGTCGGGTTCGAGCTGACCGAGGAGGACGTCAGCGACACACCCACCTTGTCACGCTCGTTCTCGCTGAGGTTCGGAGCGGTCAAGTTGTGGCTCGACTGCGTGGATTCCGTGGACCGGACCGAAGTGTGGTTGGAGTTCGAAACCGACGATCTTGCCGCTGCACGTCAACGACTGGCCCAGGTCGGCATCGAACCCTGTGACGACGTCGAACCTTTCCCGGGCATAGGAGAGACGGCACACTGGATCCGCGATCCGGCCGGGGTGGTCCACCTGCTGTGCCAGGCATCGTGAGAAAATGAGGAGACAGCCATGGGATTCTGGCTTGCGGTGCTCCTCGTGGTCGCAGCCGTCGTGGCCGTGGACTGGCTCTTCCGGCGACATTTTCGCCAGGAGGGCGACAGGACCGTCGGCGCTCGCCAACGAGGGCCGCAGACGCAGTGGAAGCATCCGACCGGACAGGTCATCGACGAGATGACGAGGGATGACGCGTCGAGCCGCCACTCCGGCCCTGAATCTCCTCGCACATGAGCACGGCGGCGATCCCCCGTCGAACACCTGCTGGCAGCGCCGTCTGAACCCGCGACGCGCTGGGGCCCGGTGGCTGGCGCCTGCGAACGTGACCGTCAGTCGCCGTTGGGGTCGTCGGCGAGCAGCTTGGAGGTGATCGTGGCCAGTTGGGTGACCTCGTCCCAGGTGAGCCGTGCGAACAGCAGCTCGTTGAGGTCGCGCAGGTGGGTGTCCTGGGCCGCTTTGAACCGTGCGACGCCCTCGTCGGTGATGCTGATCACCACACCTCGGCCATCGTCGGCGGCGCCCGTGCGTCGCACCAGGCCGCGCGTCTCGAGCTCTGCGGAAAGCCGGGATACCCGGCTCTGACTCAAGGGCGCCTGCTGGACGAGCTGGCCCAGTCTGAGGCTGCCGTCGGGTGAGAACACGGCGAGGTGGAGCAGCACCTCGAAAGCGTGCAGGCTGAGGTCGTGGCCGCGGTGCAGCCGGGCGTCGAGCTCGCGGCTGAGCTGACTGCCCGCACGGACCAGACCGAGAAAGGCGCGGGCACGTACGGGGGAAAGATGCGTCAGCCCGTTCGCCCGTTCGACGTAGAGCGGCTCTTCGGGATGTCCGACGAAGGTGTCGCCTTGTTGCGTCGCGAGAGGCGTCGGCAGGGTCACAGCGGAACTCCCGGAATGTACGTGCGCATGCATGCTATCCCTCTCATGGGACCCGCTGGCTCTTGATGCAGGCGGGTACGGCAACGGTGACCGGGCTGATGACGGCCGTGGACACCCCGAGGTCCGTCGCGATCGCAGGAAGCGCGACGTTGGAGATCGTGGTGTCGAGCTGCGCCACGAAGATCGCCGCCCCGGCAACCGCCACAAGGCGCCAGCAGTCGCGCGTGGGCGCCGCGAGGTCGTGTGTGGTTTCAGTCTCCGTCGTCGCATCGATACCGACGCAGGTGTTCGACCTGGTTGCGTTCACGCCACGGCCCGTTCCGCGGGCACCAGATGGGCGAGCGCGCCGACGATGTCGCTCATCTGGTGCTCAAGGTCGGTGTCGACCAGCCGGTCGTGCTCGTCGAACGCCTGGAACGCCGCAGCGACCGGCAGCCCACGGTCGACGACCTGCGCGCCGATCGAGGCGGCGACCTTGCGTACGTCAGCCTGGGCCCGCACCGCCCCGTAACGGCTCGGACTCGCACCGACGACCGCCACCGGCTTGCCCTCGAGCGGGGCGGCACCGTGGGGCCGTGAGGCCCAGTCGAGCGCGTTCTTGAGCGCACCGGGCATCGACCCGTTGTACTCGGGGGTTGCGATCAGCACCGCGTCCGCATCGGTGATCGCCGCGTTGAACTCGGCCACCGCGGGGTGGAGGTGGTCGCCCTCGAGATCCTCGTTGAACAGCGGCAGTCGACCTATGCCGTCGAAGACCTGGTAGCTCGCGCCCTCCGGAAGCACGTGCGCCGCGGCGTGCAGCAGCCGGGTGTTGAACGAGCCTTCCCGCAGGCTGCCGGGGAGTCCGATGATGTGCATGGGCTTGCCTCCTGTAGATGCATGCGTTAGCATAAACATTAATGCAGGCGCATGCAAGTGCAATACGAATTGGTGGATCAGTCTCGAGTCCGATGCACCGGGCGCGGCGGGCTGCAAGCCTTCGAGTCAGTAGGTGCGACACGTGCAACAGGAGCTATCGGCATGAATGTGTTCAACGACGCCGAGGTCGACTTCCTCACCGAAGTTGGTGCCCTGGCCCGGCTCGCAACCGTCGGGCGGGACGGCATGCCCCACGTCACGCCGGTCGGGTGGTCGCTCAGCGACGACCACCGTTCGATCGAGGTGGGCGGCATCGAGCTGGCGCGAACGAAGAAGTTCCGCGACATCCAACACAGTGGTCGCGCGGCGCTCGTGATCGATGACGTGCAGCCATCATGGCGGCCACGCGGCATCGAGGTGCGTGGCCGGGCGGACGCGCTGACCGTCCCGAAGGAGACGATCCGCATCCATCCAGAACGAATCATCGCGTGGGGCTTCGACGGCGCAGGTGGCGCCCGCGACGTTCCCCGAACGTCAGGTGGGGACGTCGCGGCAGGTCAGGCGGCGACATCCCCCATGCAGGCGGTCGTGCGCCACAACGTCTACGACCCCGAGGCCCTTGCGGCCCGGCCCGACGTCATCGACGAGTTCGACCGCGTCCATGCCGCGCAGGACGGCTATGCCGGCAGTGCTGTGATCGACGTCGGCGACGGTGAGCGGATCATGGTCACGTTGTGGGACAGCGAGATGCACGCCGCCGCGGCACGCAGCGAGCTCGGACCGGTCGTGCAACGACTCCTCCGCCCTCTCGAACGCGAACCTTCACGCCTGTTGGGCACCGGACCGGTCATCAGCACAGATCTGCGTCTCGCACCCCGCATCGAATCCCGATGAACGCGCCGCGACCTGCACGCCGTGGTCACGAACCGGGGCGCCGGGGCGCATGGCCGATCTCCACCAGGCGTTCGGGATCATGCTCGAAGCCGTCGAGCAGGGCGAAGATCTCTGGCACCTCGTAGAGCCGGTTGCCTTTGCCGGCGCTCAGCTGCTTGACGATCCCGACATCCACGAGCTCCTCGATCGCATCCTGGGCTGCACGCCAGGACCGGTCGAGCTGCTGGGCGAGATCGCGGGCGTGGAACGCTGGCATGTCAGGCAGTGCTTCCAAGGCGGCCAGGACGGCCGCGTCCGCGCGCGGTGGCCGCAGCCCGGACCTCGCACGGGCTTCGGTGAGCTGCTCCAGCCACGACCGTTGGAGCTGCCCAACCTCGTGCGCGAGCCCGATCGTGGCGTGCGCCGCGAAACTGATCGCGGTGGCGAACACGGTCAGCCAGCCATCGAGGTCGTCGCCGCGGAACGCGTTCAAGCCCTCCACGTAGCGCGCTTCCGGGCGTGCGAACGCGATGGAGAGCGGGGGCAACACCGAGCTCGCCATCTCCCGACGGAGCAGCGCATGCACCAGGCTCCGTCCGACACGGCCGTTGCCGTCGTGATGCGGGTGGATCGACTCGAACTGGGCATGCGCGATCGCGGCCACCACCACGGGCGAGAGGTCGCGCCTGGTGTTCACGAAGGCGACCAGATCCTCCAGCAACCCGGTGACCTCCTGATGGGGAGGACCCACGTACTCGGCGTTGGCCGGGTTCGTCCCACCGATGAACACCGGTCCATCGCGAACCTGCCCGGCACATGCGCGATCCTCCTCGACGTTGGAGGTCGACATCAGCGCACCGTGCATGGACAACAACTCGTCGACGGTGATCGGATCGGTGCGTGCGCCGATGTCCACCGCCGCATCCAGCGCCCGTACGTTGCCCAGCACCCTCCGGGCCTCGTCGTAGCGGCCGCCCGGCGCCCCCTGCTCCGCCTCGGCCAGACGTCGGTGCGACACCTGCAGTGCCTCGATCCATGAGGAGGCGATCGCTTCCGAGCGCACCAGGCGTCGGGCCAGCGCCTCCAGGCTCGGGTACGCCACCGAGCTAGGGGTGAGCCGCGACAGCGCGGCCTCGGCATCAGCCACGTCCGCGGCCGCGATCCCGGACAGGCGCACCTCGATGTCCACGATCGGCGCCGGCACGAACGCCTCGTAGGACAGATCCGCCTTGGCCGCCCGACCGCCGAACGCATCGAGTTGCGCCGACCGGTGCTGCGTCACGTACCGACCGCGCGTGAACTGCATCTCGAATCCTCTAGCGCACCCGCATGAATAGAAGGATATTGCATTATCCTTCTATAATCGCTCTTCTCGAGGTGCCCCTTCGACCGCGCGTTCCCCAGCGTGGACGGTCAGGCCCAGACCGTTCCCGCCCGTGCGTAGGTCCAGGCTCACAGTTGGGCGGACACAACTCAGCGGTCGCTACTCCCGTGGGAGTAGGGCGAACGCGCCGTTGGGCGGATGGACGCGTTGTCGTGGCTTCGTAGTGTCGGGCTGCCGGTCGCCGACCGTGCACCGGTCGCCGACCGTGCAACAGGCTCCGGCGAACAGCCAAGTGGCCATCCGACACGAGGGTTCAACATGCCACCGCTCAACACTGCCATCATCATCGGTGCGGGGATCGCCGGACCGGCTGCTGCGCTGTCGCTGCGTCGCATCGGCGTCGACGCCGTCATCTGCGAGGCGCATCCCGAACCTGCCGACCACGTCGGCTCCTTCCTGAACACCGCCTCGAACGGCATCGCCGCGCTCGAACAATTGGATCTCGCCGACACCATCGAACAGGCCGGCATCCCAACGACCCGCATGCGATTCTGGAGCGGGACCGGCAAGCCTCTGGGAACCGTCGAGAACGGCACGGTCCTCGCCAGCGGCAGGACCAGTGTCACCATCCAGCGCGGTGACCTGAATCGGCTGCTGCGTCGCGCCGCGCAAGACGCCGGCATCGAGATCATGTCTGGCCGGCGGCTCGTGGGCGCCCGCCACTCATCAACAGGTGTGCAGGCCGAGTTCGCCGACGGGACCACGATCGAGGCCGATCTGCTCATCGGCGCAGACGGCATCCACTCCAGGCTGCGGAGCATCATCGACGCGGCTGCTGACCGGCCGCGCTACTCGAAGCTGCTGAGCATCGGAGGCCGCACCCGCGGCGTGCCGGTCCCCGCTGCCGAGCCAGGCACGTTCAACATGATGTTCGGCCGCGAAGCCTTCTTCTCGTACCTGCCCGCTGCGCAGGGTGACGTCTGGTGGTTCGCGAACCTCCCGGAGCCGAACGAGCCGCCACGCGGCGCGCTCGCCGCCGTCGACGACGCGGCTTGGCGCGAACGGCTCCTGCGCACGTTCGCACGCGACACAGGACCAGTGGCCGACCTCGTCGAGGCTTCTGAGGGCCCGCTCGGCGCGTACGCGATCCACGACCTGCCGACGGTGCGGAAGTGGTCGCGTGGCCGGATGGTGCTGATCGGCGACGCCGCCCACGCCACGTCACCAAGTGCCGGGCAGGGCGCATCCATGGCACTGGAAAGCGCACTTCAGCTCGCGGTAGCGCTGCGCAGTGCACCGAGCGTGGACGAGGCGCTGCACGATTACGAGCAGACCCGGAGGCAACGCGTCGAACGGATCGTGCGCTACTCCGCCCGTCTCAGCGGCTCCAAGACCGCAGGGCCGGTGGCGCGTCGGATCCGCGACGTCGCGATGCCGATCGCGTTGCGGCACTTCGCCAAGCCCGAGGCGCACGCCTGGATGTATGACCACGTCATCGAGTTGCCCGCACACTTCGCAGCCCAGACTGAAGGACAACGGGGTTGACTCCACCGGAGAGGTCGCTGCATCGACGACGCGACCGGTGACCATCGCCATCGTGGGTGCGATCCGTCCTGTCCCGGCGATCCGGCCGGCGGCGCTTGGCCGGACGCAACAGAGCAAGCAACCTTGCCCCTCACGTCGAACGGCGACCCATGACCGCACCGGAACGAAACCTCACCCGGGGTGGTGCCGGCTGGACGGACGGGCTGATCGCCGTCACCGTCGCCATCGTGTCGCTGATCGCACTCGGCTTGTCGGACGAGGCCGGCGCCCGCGAGCCAGACCTGGCCGCGGTCGCTCTGCTGCTCGCGATGGCCGCGCCGCTGAGCGTCCGCCGCCGATGGCCGACGGTCGTCGTGGCCGTGGTCGGCGTACTCGCGCTGGTCAGCTTCTCAGCCGGCTATCCGGGTGGACCGCCCACGATCGCCCTGCTGGTCGCACTGTTCTCGATCGCTGCTGCCGGCCACCGCTGGTGGACCATCGCGGTGACCGTGTTCTTCGCCGGCGGGGGCCTGCTCTTCCGGGCGCTGTTCGAGGACGACCCGCCGGTTTCCATCGTCCTCGACTCGGCCCTGTTCGTGCTGGTCTCCCTGCTCGGCGACGCCGTTCACACACGACGGCAACTCATGATCGAGACGCAGGAGCGGCTACGCCTGGCGGCCTCGGAACGGGATGCCGAAGCGCAGCGTCGCGTCACTGACGAACGGCTGCGCATCGCCCGTGAGCTCCACGACATCATGGCGCACACCATCACGACCATGTCGGTCCAGGCAGGTGCGGCACTCGACGCGCTCGACCACCAGCCGGACCAGGCCCGCACCGCGCTGACCGGTATGCGCGCCGTCAGCCGGCAAGCCATGCAGGAACTGCGTGCCACCGTGAGCCTGTTGCGCGGCGCGGACGGTGACCGGGACACCACCCGGCACCCGACGCCAGGGCTCGCGCAGCTCGAGGAACTGTTCCGGCGGGTTCGTGATACCGGCCTGGAACTAAGTAACGACGTCGTGGGTGCGCCAGCCGAACTGACCCCGGCGCTCCAGCTCACTGCCTACCGGGTCATCCAGGAAGGGCTCACCAACGTGATCCGGCACAGCGAGGCGACATCAGCAACGATCCGGCTGGCCTATTCGGATGCGGGCCTGCGCGTCCAGGTCGACGATGACGGGACGGGCCTTCCCCGGGATCACACCGAGGGATTCGGGTTGCGGGGGTTGCGGGAACGTGTCGAGGCAATCGGCGGGACGTTGCATGTGGGATCGACACCCGGGGGCGGGTTCCGCCTGCTCGCGGACCTTCCCTACCCGGAGGGCACATGATGAACGATTCGCCGATCCGTGTGCTGCTCGCCGACGACCAGGCGCTGGTACGGGCCGGGTTCCGGCTCGTGCTCGAGCACGACGCTGCGATCGAAGTTGTCGCGGAAGCCGTTGACGGCGCCCAGGCCGTCCGACTCATCCACGAACACCGCCCCGACGTGGTCCTGATGGACATCCGCATGCCCGGTTTGGACGGCATCGAAGCGACCCGCGAGATCGTGGGCCAGCTCGGTGCGGACGCGCCGACGATCGTGGTGCTGACCACGTTCGAAACCGAAGAGAACATCGCGGATGCGTTGCGTGCCGGCGCCTCGGGATTCCTGCTCAAGGACATCGAACCCGACGAGCTGCGATCAGCTATCCGAATCGCCGCCGACGGTGGCGGACTCCTCGCCCCGTCGGTGACCCGCACCGTCATCGAACAGTTCGCCCGGCGGCCGGACCACCGTCCCGATCGACCGGAGCGGATCGAAGTCCTCACCGACCGGGAGCGTGAGGTCCTCGCACTGGTCGCACGCGGCCTGTCCAACGACGAGATCGGCACGCAGCTGTTCATGAGCCCCGCTACCGCCAAGACCCACGTCAGCCGCGCCATGAGCAAACTGGCGGCGCGCACGCGCGCCGAGCTGGTCGTTGTCGCCTACGAGACCGGATTCGTCGGACCCTCGACCTGAGCCTGCTCGCGTTGTCGCCTCGCACCCGGGGCGCAGCCGCGCTGGCTGCAGCTACGCCTGACGGCGTAGGCCACAGACATCTTCTGGCCGACGGCCCGGGCGGGCGATCTCCGTAGCGTCCAGAGCGTCAATCGGAACGAACGCGAAAGGCGCTCACATGACCCTCAGCCCACCCAGCCTGTTCCTCTCGGCTCTGCTCGTCCTCGGTGTCGCCGCGTGCGATGACCAGGGAGAAGCGGGCAACGGCGCAATCAACTCGTCGAGCAGCGACACCGACCCGGCCGTCGTCAGCGCGACCGCTGACACGCTCATCGAGGTGCGCGACAACAGCTTCGCCCCGGGTGCCGCCGAGGTGGCTGTCGGCGAGATCGTGACATGGGATTTCGCGACTGCCTCTGTGCCGCATGACGTCGTCTTCGACGACGAACACGGCAGTGAGATCCTTCGGGAAGGCACGTGGAGCACCAGCTTCGACGAACCAGGAACGTACGCCTACGAATGCACCCTGCACCGCGGCATGACCGGCGAGGTCACCGTCACCGACTGAACACCGCAACGGAAATGATCGGAGCATCAGATGGATGACAGCACCTTCGCACTGTTCGTGCTCGGGTTCGGCACGGTCCTGATCGCCATCGTGATCTGGCAGTTGCTCTCTATCGCTCGTGTCCGTATGGAGCGCGACCACGCCTCCGCTTCGGTGGAGAATCTCGAGCAGTACCGGCATGGCATCGAGCAACTCGACGCCCGCCTCACCGCGCTCGCCGACGATGTGCGGACGATGGAGCGGCGCATGACGAGACAGGACCCGGCAGGCTGACGCGCGCCGTACGGCGGCAAGGCTGTCCGGCTCCGGGACGCGACGAAGCGCACGCCGAAGATCACATGAAGGAAGTGGTCGGTGCGTGTTCGCGCGTCTCGGGAGCCGGACGGCGTCGCGGTACGAAGGCCGGAATGGCGATCCGATCGACGATCGCAACGTGCCGATGCCGGGCCTGCGTACGGCAACCACGATGCGTCGCCTGGACACCCACCGTGCGTCAAGATGTGAGCCGTGTCTGGCAGGGGACGACTGCAGATGACCGCTGAGAGGTCAGCGTCTTCAAGTTCCAGCCACAGGCCATGCCCGAACCGTCGAGGAGAACGAACCGGTGGACGGCGTCGCGCTGGGCAGCCTTGCGCGGGTTGGTGGGACTGCCGAAGGACTGACGTGCCCGCATCGATGGTCGCGAGAGACGTCGTGGTGGCCGCTTACGACGGCTGTCCCGTGGGAGCGTTGCGGCGATCACGGATCCATCTCCAGGCGAGAAGGCCAGCGGACGTGAACAGGACGGCAACGGTGGGCGGGAAGCTGAGCAGCTTCACCTGCGTGATCGGGGAGAGGATCGCGACGAGCCCATCCAGGGGGTGAGGGTGAGCGGCCAGGGCCACGCCGAAGCCGATGTTCTCGATGACGTCGAGGACAGCGAACATGACCGGGAAGACCCAGAGCCATCTCGCACGAGAGGGCAGGGCTCTCGCGGCGAGGAGCACGGTTGCGGCAGTGAGCGCCAGCGGATACGCGGTATCAACGGCGAGCCCGACGGCATAGGCAAGGCGGCCGCCTTCCCCGTAGGCGGTGAACAACGCACCCAGATCCTCTGCCCCGTAGCCGAAGAGCAGGTCCGGCTTGGTGGCGTCAGCGGACATCGGTAAGCCGACAGGCAGGCCGGTGTGACTCTCGAGCCAGAGGTCGGTGAGGCCCAGCGCAGCGAGGCAGCCGAGGAGCGCGCCGACAGCGATGCGAGCCCGTCGGACGCTCGCCCAGGCGGGAATGTCGGGATGATGCCTCCGGCTGGCCACGCGCGGTGTCAACCCGGTTGCGGGGCGCGGAGGAAACCGCCGTAGGGGCTGGGCGGGAGACCTTGGCTCGTATGGGCGTTGTAGTGCTCGGTGTGGAGCCGCGCGGCGAGCTCCGCCCGGCTGCTCACCCCGAGAGTTGTGTAGATCGCCTTGCGGTGGTCGTTGGCGGTGTGTTCGGAGATCCCCAGGTGCGAGGCGATCAGCCCCATGGATCGACCGAGCAGGAGCAGGCTGAGGACATCGCGCTGCCGGGGCGTCAACCCGTAGGCATCGACGAGCATCGCACCGAGTTGTGCCGGCCGTGCCCGGTCGACGATGACCGCGACCGCGCCGTCACGGGCATTGATGGTGGAGGCGTTGAGCGAGAGCACGCGACCGTCGGGCAACCTGAGCCGGGAGCTCGCGCCACGCCAGTCCGGACGTCCACGGACCGCGGCCGCCACGATGTTGGCTGCGGTGACGATCGCTGAACCTGCCAGCTCGAGCCATGAGCTGGCCGCGTCGGTCATGGCGACGATCTGCCCGTCAGCGTGGGCTTCGAGGATCCCCGGTGGCTCGTCCACTGCCTCGGGGCTGGTCACGGCCGCACGCAACAGCGTCAAGCGCACGCCGGAGGCGACGTACGGGGCGAGTGCTGCAACCCGGCCGGCCTCTGCCGCCGTGAAGCGGCCCTCCGTCCGATAGATGGTGGCGCTTGCCCATGCGGTCTGCCCGGCCCAACAGATGGCCCGAAGCTCGTCGCTCACCCCGAACCCGGCGAGCAGATGCCGGTAGCGGCTCGCCCGATCCAGATCGCCACCGGTGACCTCGCTGAGCACCGCGGTCGTGCGCCCTTCAGCGATGAGCGAAAGAAAGCTCGAAGGTTCGCCGTCCAGGAACTCGTGCCGGTACAGCTCCGCCTCGCGGGCCGGGTCCTTGGGCAGGCCGATCATCGTGCACGAGGTGTTCAGCCCCGACGCCGGGTCAAGGCTGGACCACGCCCCAACGGCGTAGGGCACGTCCTCACGCAACAGCCCATCGAACCCCCGGCACAGCTCCTCCAGTTCGAGTCCGGCGTGAACCAGCTTCTGTGCCCGACGCGCCAGATCGAGGGTCTGCATGCAGCGACGATACGCCGCCGGAGCGCCTGCGACCATCCCCGGCACTGGGGATGGTCGCAGCACGGGCAGGTTCGTAGCGTCGTCGGTGACTCGACGAGGAGAGCGAGCCGGTATGTCGACGCGAACCGGAACACCCGAGCGGCGGGAGTCGGTGGAACCGCCGACTCGCCATCTACAGCGGTGGATGCGCATCGTCGGCGGCTTCTACGTCGCCATAGGCCTGTTCAACACCCCGCCGGTGATCGCAGCCCGGCTGCCCTTGCAGTACCCCGACCTCGGCGTGGCTGTGGACAGCCGGCCGGTGCAGGTGCTGATCGACGTCTGGTTCATGTTCGGATTGGAGGTCGCGGTCATCGGCGTCGCGCTGTTGATCGCCGCACGCGACCCGGCCCGCCACGTCGCCCTGGTGTGGACGGTCCTGGCCCTCGAGATGGTTCGCGGCATCGTCGACGACGTGTACCTGATTGCCCGGGGTTACGAGGCGGCCCTGTACCTGACCTGGATCATCGTGCACGCCGCGATCATCGCAACCGGACTGTGGTCCTTGCGGCGTGGGCAGCTGATCCCGCGCGCCAGCATCCGTCGAGATCCTGCGGAGGTGGACGCATGACGTCGACCGAGCGAGGCGCGCGGGCCGGCGGGGTGGCGCTCATCGGCGGGGCCGTGGTGCTGTTGGCGGCCAACGTGTTCTTCCCGCGCGCGGCGGACCCCTGGGACGTGCCGGCGGTGCTGATGATGATGGTCGACGACCGAGCCCTTCGGCAGGGCAGCTTCGTGGCACTCACTGTCGGGCTGTGGGCGGTCACCGCCGGCCTCGTGAGCCTCGACCGGTGGCTGGCAGACGAGGCGGCGTTGGCCAGGCTGGCCCGCCATCTCGCCGTTGTCGGCGTGGCGCTGTTCACCGCGGCCAATGCCCTGGGGCTGGCGGCGACGAGCGCTGCCGTCGCGTGGGTTGCTGCAGGCGCCGAACCGACCGGTCCCGAGTACGCCGTGGCCGCCGCGCTCAACCACGCGGACGACGCCGTGTGGTTTCTCTCGATCGTCGCCTACTGGGGTGCTCTTGCTCTCTACGGCCGGGCCATGACCCGATCCGTGGCCAACCTGCGGTGGCTCGGGGTGTGGATTCTGATCATGGGCACGG
>JBJHAX010000026.1:0-28491 GCA_050480705.1 Nitriliruptoraceae bacterium | reverse complement strand
CGTGCTCGGCGCCCGGGTGCAGCAGCAGGCCGCGTTTGACGCCGCCGAAGGTGACGGTGAGATCGGCGCGCACCGCGCCGTCGGGTGCATGGCCGTCGTCGGCTGACACGCCCGAGGGGATGTCGCAGGCGACGACCGGCAGGCCGCGGCCGTGTGCGCGCAGCAGGGTGGCGGCAGCCTCGAAGGTCACTCCGCGCGGCGCGCCGCGCGTGCCGGTGCCGAGCAGCGCGTCGACGGCGACGTCGGCCCACGCCAGCACCCCGTCCGTGTCCTCGATGCGCGCCGATGCCCAGCCGCCGCGTCCGAGCCAGCGTTGGCGGTTGCGCCGGGTCGCGTCGGAGACCTCCACGTCGAACCCGTCGGGGGCGACGACCCGTGCGGCGGCGCCGTGGTCGTCGGCGAGCCTGCGCGCCAGCGCCCAGCCGTCACCGCCGTTGTCGCCGCGTCCGGCGACGATCGCGACACGCAGCCCGTAGCCGTGCCCGGCAAGACCGGTCACGCCGCGCGCGAGATGACCGGCGGCGCGTTCCATGAGCGCCTGCCACGTATCGCCCGCAGCGACCGCTGCGACGTCTCCCGCACGCGCTGCCTCGGCGTCGAGCAACCGCACGCACGTCGCGTTCGGGGCGTGGGTCATCCGCCGGCCATCACTCGACGGTGACGGTCTTGGCGAGGTTGCGGGGCTGGTCGACGTCCTCACCACGCAGCCGGGCGACGTGGTAGCTGTAGAGCTGCAGCGGGATCACCGCGAGGATCGGCGCGGCGAGCTCCAGGGGCGCTTCGGGCAGCGCGACGACGTGGTCGGCGTGCTCCTTCAGGTCGGAGGCCGATGCCTCGGAGCCGATGGCGAGCACCGACGCGCCGCGGGCACGCACCTCCTGGATGTTGGAGACCATCTTCTGGAAGACGTGGCCTGAGGTGGCGAGCGCGACGACGAGCGATCCGGGCTCGATCAGCGCGATCGGGCCGTGTTTCATCTCGCCGGCGGGAAACGCCTCGGCGTGCAGGTAGCTGATCTCCTTGAGCTTGAGTGCGCCTTCGTAGGCGATCGGCAGACCCAGGTGGCGGCCGATGAACATCGTGTAGTCGACGTCGCGGTAGCGGTGGGCGAGCTCGGCGAGGTCGCCGTCGAGCGCGAGGATCTTCTCGATGGCAGCCGGAACCTCGTCGAGGCGGGCGAGGACCTCGTCACGTTCCGAGGCGTACATGCGGCCGCGCAGCTGCGCGAGATACAGCCCGAGCAGCAGGCAGCCCACGATCTGGGTGGTGAACGCCTTGGTGGACGCGACCGCGATCTCGGGGCCCGCGTGGGTGTAGAGAACGCCGTCGGCGTCCCGGGCGAGCGTGGAGCCGACGACGTTGCACAGCGCGATGACGGGCGCCCGTTGTGCGCGCGCGTGTGCGGCGGCGGCGATGGTGTCGGTGGTCTCCCCCGACTGGCTGATCGCGATCACGAGCGTGTTCGGGTCCACGATGGGGTCGCGGTAGCGGAACTCGCTCGCGACCTCGACATCGACGGGGATGCCGGCCCAGTGCTCGATGGCGAGCTTGCCGACCATGCCGGCGTGCAGCGAGGTGCCGCATGCGAGCACGAAGACCTTGTCGACGCGGGCGAGGTCGGCCTCGTCGATGCGCAGCCCGTCGAGGTGGAGCGCCCCTGTCTCATCGACACGGTCGAGCAGCGTGTCGGCGACCGCACGTGGCTGCTCGTGGATCTCCTTGAGCATGAAGTGCGGGTAGCCCTGTTTCTCGGCGGCGTCGAGGTCCCAGTCGACCGTGTAGGCGTGCGGGGTCGCGGGGGCACCGTCGAGGTCGATCACCTCGATGCCGGCCGCGTCGATGCGTGCGATCTGGCCGTCGAGGAGCGCGGCGACGTCGCGGGTGTAGCCGATGAGGGCGGCGACGTCGGAGGCGCAGTAGCCGACCCCGTCGGCATGCGCGACGATCAGCGGCGCCTCGCGTTTCGCGACGACGATCGTGCCAGGGTCGTCGAGCGCCATCACACACAGCGCGAACGCGCCTTCGAGGCGGGCGACGACCCGCCTGACCGCGTCGAGCAGCCCCGCCGGCTCCGACGCGCCGGGCGAGGCCGCGGCGGCGAGCTCGCGCGCGACGAGGTGGGCGACCACCTCGGTGTCGGTGTCGGAGGAGAAGCGCACGTCGCCGAGTTCAGTGCGCAGCGCCTGGTAGTTCTCGATGATGCCGTTGTGGACCACCGCGACGCGGCCCTCGGGGTCGGTGTGCGGGTGGGCGTTGCGGTCGTTGGGGGCGCCGTGGGTGGCCCAGCGGGTGTGACCGATGCCGGTGACGGTCACGACGTCGTGGCCGTTCAAGGCCTCGGTGAGGTTGTCGAGCTTGCCGGCACGTTTGACGACCCGGAGCTCACGTCCGGTCGAGGCGACGATCCCGGCGGAGTCGTAGCCGCGGTATTCCAGGCGGCGCAGGCCCGCCACGATGCCGTCGACGACGTCGTCGCGGCCCGTGATGCCGATGATCCCGCACACGCAAGGCATCTCCCCGGGCACGCTCAGCCCGCGACGTCCGATCCGCTGATCAGCCTACCGGGGTGCGCCATGGCCCTGGCGAGGTCCGGGCCCGACCGTCAGCGTGGCGTCGACCGCCTGATGGCGTCATCGAGAAGGGTCGCGAGATGGACCGACTGCTTTCCGGCCAGGTCGGCGAGTTGCGTTCGACACGACATCCCGTCGGCGAGCAGGACCGTGTCCTCGTCCGCTTCTTCGACCGCAGGAAGCAACTGTGAGGCCGCCACCGCGACCGACACGTCGTAGTGGTCCTCCGTCATCCCGAAGTCGCCTGCGAGGCCACAGCAGCCCCCGACCGCGCGGAGCTCGGCGCCGCTCGCCGTGAGCAGTGCCCGGTCGGCTTCCCAGCCCATCACTGCACGGTGGTGGCAGTGCGGCTGCGCCACGATGCGCGTGTCGTCGAGCCGCGGCGGCGTCCATTCGGGGCGCCTGGTGGCGAGCACCTCGGCGAGGGTGCGCGTGGCGGCGCCGACGGCGCGGGCGTCGTCGGTGTCGAGCAGTTCGGGTGCGTCGTGGCGCAGCACCGCCGTGCAGGACGGTTCGAGACCGACGATCGGTATCCCTTCACGGGCGTAGCCGACGAGCCGCGAGACGCTTCGTTCGAGCAGGCGTCTCGCGCGGTCGAGCTGCCCGGTCGAGATGTACGTCAGCCCGCAGCACGCCGAACGGGGCACGAGTTCCACGGTCACGCCAGCGTCGTGGAGCACGCGGACGGCCGCTGCGGCGACCTGCGGTGAGAAGCGTTGCGTGAACGTGTCGACCCACAGCACGACACGGTGTGTCCCCGCGTCCGGCCCCGCGGTGGCGGCCGCAGGACCAGGCCGGCGGCCGGTCCGTCCTCGCCGCAGCTGGTGGAGTCGTCGCCGTTCGGCGCGCGATGCCAACGGCGGCAGCTCGCGGCGCGGGTCGACACCTGCGAGGCGGGTCAGCAGCGCACCCACGAGGGGTATCCGCAACGGCAGGGTGGCCAGTCGGGGCGCGACAGATGCCAGGCGCGCCCAGACGGGCAGCCAGCCGAGCGTGTAGTGGTGCCGGGGGCGACGACGCCGCCGGTAGCGCTGATGCAGCGCTTCCGCCCGGTAGGTGGCCATGTCCACCGACGCCGGGCAGTCGACGAGGCAGCCTTTGCATCCGAGGCACAGATCGAGGGCGTCGTCGACCTCGTCGGACGCCCAGCCGTCGGTCACCAGCCCGCCGTCGAGCATCTCCTGGAGGACTCTGGCCCGGCCACGCGTCGAGTCCTTCTCGTCACGCGTCGCGACATACGACGGGCACATCACCTGCTCGTCGTCCGGGTGGGTGACGCGACAGCGGCCGATGCCCGTGCACCGGTGCACCGCGGCGGTCACCTGGCCGGCGTCGTCGGTGTAGGCGAACGCCGTGGGAAGCGCCACGGTGGCGGGACGCGCAGCGCGCAGGTCGGCGTCGACGGGGCGCGCATCGACGAGCACCCCCGGGTTGAGAATCCCTGCGGGATCGAAGATCTTCTTGAAGGACGCGAACACGCTGCGCATGTCGCTGCTGAACATGAACTCGAGCAACTCGCTGCGTGCGCGCCCGTCGCCGTGCTCGCCCGACAGCGAGCCTCCGTGCTCGGCGACGAGCTCGGCCGCTTCGGTGACGAATCGCCGGAAGTGGGCCTGCCCGTCGGGCCGGCCGAACGGAAAGGTCAGCCGCACGTGCACGCAGCCGTCACCGAAGTGGCCGTAGGGGATCCCGTCGAGGCCGTGATCGTCGACGAGCTGTTCGAACGCGCGCAGGTAGGCGCCGAGACGGTCCGGTGGAACAGCCGCGTCTTCGAATCCGGCGTGTGCCGCCCGGCCGTCGATGCGCCCCGACAGGCCCGCGCCGTCCTCGCGGATCCGCCACAGGGCACGTGCCTCACGCGCGTCGTCGACGATGCGATGGTCCACGGCCTCAACTGCGCTGGCGATGCGACGTGCATCGGGAAGCGCTCCCGGTTCGCCGCCGGGTCCGGCAGGGCCCGCGATCTCCACCAGCAGCCAGGCGCGTCCCCTGGGAAGCGGCGGGACCACGCCGCGTCGTGAACGCACCACGTCCACGATGCGTTCGTCCATGCCTTCGATCGCGATCAGCACGGCGTGCTCATCGGCCGCCTGCGGCACGGAACGCCCGAAGCTCGGCGCGGCATCGAGGACCGCAGGGGTGGCGTCCGCCGCGTCAGCGATGCTGTCGAAGCCGAGCACGAGCAGCCGCGTCGCCGACGGCACCTGCACGAGTCCCACGGTCGCTTCGTGCACGATGCCGCACGTTCCTTCACTGCCGACGAGCGCACGCGCGACGTCGCGACCGTGCTCTTCGAGCAGGTGGTGCAACCCGTATCCCGAGACCTGCCGGGGGAATCGGCCGAGTTCCTCACGGATCACCGGGGCGTGTTCGTCCGCGAGACGCAGTGCCGCT
This sequence comes from Nitriliruptoraceae bacterium, assembly GCA_050480705.1. Classification (GTDB taxonomy): domain Bacteria; phylum Actinomycetota; class Nitriliruptoria; order Nitriliruptorales; family Nitriliruptoraceae; genus JBJHAX01. Next base: position 23,527 of record JBJHAX010000026.1, on the reverse strand, counting down.
GCGACCTCGGACGACGCCTCGGCCGTGTTCGACACCGTCAGGCGCCGTCCGCTGCCTGTCACCATGTCGAGTGAGAGCACGTGATCAACGGTGCGGCCGAAGCCGAGTGCACGCGACCCGCACGCGTTGTTGGCGATCATCCCACCGAGGGTGCAGCGGTTGTGGGTCGAAGGGTCGGGGCCGAAACGCAGGCCGTGCTGGCCGGCGGCGCGCTGCAGTTCGTCGAGGACGACACCCGACGACACGCGCGCCGTCCGTGCGGCCGGATCGACGTCGATCGTGCGGGTGAGATGCCTCGACAGGTCGATGACGATGCCGGATCCGACCGCGTTGCCCGCGATGGAGGTCCCCGCACCTCGTGCCGTCACCGGGACGCCGAGTTCCCCGCACACCTCGACGGTCGCGATCACCTCGTCGACGTCGCGGGGGAACGCCACCGCTGCCGGCACGACCCGGTACAGCGAGGCGTCCGTCGAATACTCGGCGCGGCGTCTGGTCGAGTCGTCGATGTCGCCGACACCCGCACGGGCCAGGCGGGACACGGCCTCGGCCTCGGCCTCGGTCGACGATCCTGCAGCGTCTCGGGGGGCGCTGGGGGAGGGCGACGACGTCGAGGATCGGGCTGAGAAACCCATGGGACCTTTCGCATCGGACCAGTTTCGGCACGATAGCGCACTGCCCGTGGCGCCCTGACCCGTGACACGAGGCCGCACATCGCGTCGCGGACCACGCTGCAGCCACGACCCGGCCGGGCTCGGGACAAGGCGCTGCAGCGACAGCGTGTAGCCTCGTCACGTCGGCCACATCGGCCCGTCCACGACGTCCTGGAGGCTTTCGATGCCGCAGCAAGCCGGCCTGACCATGGCGGAGAAAGTGCTCGCGCGAGCCGCTGGCCGCCAGACCGCACGCCCCGGCGAGTATCTCGACTGCAAGATCGACGGGGTCATGGCCTACGAGTCACTCGTCGACGTGCATCAGCACCTGATCGACTCCGGCCTGCCCAAAGGGCTCGACACCGTCTGGGACCCCGCGAAGGTCTTCTTGATGCTCGAGCACGTGCAGCCGCCGACGCAGATCGGCGGAGCTCGCCGCGCCCAGGAAGTCCGCGAGCTCGCGAAGCGCTTGGAGCTTCCGTTCTTCCACGACACGACGACCGGCATCTGCCATCAGATGATGGCCGACCACGGCTACATCCAGCCGGGCCAGCTCGTCATCGGATCGGACTCGCATGCCTGCATGTACGGCGCGCTCAACTGCGCCGGAACGGGCATCGGCGAAATGGATCTCGCGTTCGCCCTCACATTCGGCGAGCTGTGGTTCATGGTGCCCGAAAGCATCGAGGTGAACCTCACGGGCTCCGGTCCCGGCTGGCCCGTCGGCAAAGACATCATCCTCTACCTGGCCGGTCAGCTCGGCGCGGACTTCGCGCTCTACAAGTCCCTCGAATTCGTCGGCGACGGTGTCGCCAGCCTGTCGATGGACAACCGCTTCACCCTCGCCGACCACGGCATCGAGGTCGGGGCGAAGTTCGCGATGTTCCAGACCGACGACGTCACCCTGGAGTACCTGGATTCGGTGCGCAACGCAGCAATACCGGATGCGAGCGATCCCGTCTCCCCCGATCCTGACGCGGCGTACGCGCAACGCATCGACATCGACATCACGGATCTGCCTCCGCAGGTTGCTGCCCCCCACGCCTTCGACAACGTCGTCCCGGTCACGGAACTGCTCGGAACATCGATCGACCAGGCCGTCGTCGGTTCGTGCGCGAACGGGCGGCTCGAGGACATCGAAGCCGTGGCCAGAGTCGTCGAAGGACGACGGGTCGCCGACGGCGTGCGCCTGATCGTCTCACCGGCATCCAACAAGATCTACAAGGAATCGGTCGAAGCCGGGCACGTGGGGACCATCCTCGACGCAGGAGGGCAGTTCCTCGATCCGGGATGCGCCGTGTGCATCGGCATGCGCGGCCATCTCGCTGCAGGCGAGGTCTGCTTGACGTCGACGACACGCAACTACCAGGGCCGGATGGGCAGCCCCGAGTCGTACGTGTACCTCGCGAGTCCTGCGACCGTGGCGCTGTCGGCGGTCGAGGGTTCCATTGCTGACCCGCGGGAGGTCTACTGAATGAACGGATTCTCCGGTCGCGCCATCAGGATCGACGCCGATGACGTGAGCACCGACATCATCGCGCCGACGCAGTGGTTGTACGAGGCGCGGGCGCAGGGGAGCATGGCTCCTCTCAGCCCGCACGCCTTCGAAGCGATCCGACCCGGACTGGAGCATCTCGTTCAGCCGGGCGACATCCTCATCGCAGGGAAGAACTTCGGCTGCGGGTCGCATCGTGTCGAAGCGATCCGTGTCGTGCAGTCCTGGGGGGTCAAGGCGATTCTCGCGCAGTCGTTGGCGCGCCTCTACTTCCGCAACGCCATCGCCGCAGGGATGCCCGCGCTGCAGGTCGACGGCATCCTCGACATGTTCGACGAGGGCGACACGATCGAGATCGACACCTCGGCGTGGGAGGTGCGCAACCCGGCGTCAGGCGCGAGCCAGTCGGTGTCGCCGTTCCCGCCGACCGTCATGGGCATTCTCGACGCAGGCGGCATCCCCTCGGTCGTCCGTCACCGCCTCGCCGAAACCTCGTAGCCGCACGCGGCAGCAGCGTCGGGGGCCGATGGCGGGCTGAGTTCGTCCGCGTCGCGGCACCGTCGGCGTGACACGTCGCCGTTTGATCGGTCAGACGGCGTCGCGGACCGTGCGGGCCAGCTCGGCAATGTTGTGTGGGCCGGGCTCGCGGATGCCTCGTTCGACCTCGTGGACGAGTTCGATGAGTCGTGCGTTCGCCGGTGTGGCGACGCCGACCGATGCGCCACGCTGCACGATGTAGCCGTTGATGTCGTCGATCTCGGTCTTGCGGCCCTTGAGGACGTCCTGAAGCATCGACGGCTTGTTGTCACGCTCGCTCGCGCGGATCTGCGCGACCTTCCTGAACGACCTGGCGGCTTCGTCGATCGCCTCGGCATCGCCCCGGTAGGCCTCGACGAGCAGCTGCTGGGCGACGTGGCCGAACACGGGTTCCATGTGCACGCCGCATTCCGACGCGACGTACGCCGTCTCGGAGGCGAGCGCCACCGAGATCGGTGCGAACTCGTCGTCGCCCCATACCTGGCCGGACGTCGCCAGGGTCACGGCACAGGTCCCGTTCGACATCGCGTTGACGGCGAGCTTGGCCCACAGCTTGCCCATGATGTTGTCGGTGACCTCGATCTTGCCCAGTGGTGACAGCGCATCGTGGAGCGCACGGATGCGATCCGACACGGTCCCGTCGAGTTCGCCGATCGCCAGCGACGGCCACGTCATCGGCGAACGACGGACGACTTCGCCGAGCTGCGTGGACTCGCCCGCGAACAGAACAGCGCATCCGACGACGCCCGCCGTCGATGCCATGTCACGCAGCTTCTCTTCGACGATGCCGTTCTGGGCGCTGATGATGACACTGCCGTCAGCCAGTTGCCCTCGTGCGATCTCGTAGGCACGGACCGTGTCATAGGCCTTGGTTGCGATGACGAGAACGTCGATCGGGTCGGGCAGCTCGCCGACCTCCTCGATGTGGCAGGCCGTCATGGGCACGGTGAACGTCTCGCCGTCGGCACGAACGGTCAACCCGTGCGCGGCGATGTGGCGAATCTGGTCCTCCCACGCATCGATGAGCGTGACGGTCCGGCCTCCGCGCGCCAGGTAGGCAGCGATGGTGCCGCCGATCGCGCCCGCGCCGAACACCGCAATCCGTTTCATCTGCCACCCATCCGTGTGCGCTCGTCGGGACCCGGGCCGCGACGGTCAGAACCCATGACCGTGCCTCGTTCCCTGCTACCACCGCCGCTCGAGGTCGTCGGGAGGCGTTGCCGTCGCGAAACACGTGGTCGTGCTGACGACAACCGCCCGCCGTCGCGGCTGGATTCGGCATGATAGCCCGGCGGGCAGCGGCGCCCTCCGCGCGACTCGTCGTGTCGGAGCAGCGAGCGAAGCGCCCCGACGGCAATCGGCACGCGCATCTACTGCGCCGCCTCGTCCGTCGCTAGGGATCCAGCTGCTCGGCGCGGTCGGCAGCGAGACGCCGAGAACCGAGCACCATCATCGTCGCAGCGGCGACCGCCACGACCGACGTCATGATCCATGCGTACTGGTAGCCGAGCCCCTCGGCGATGAAGCCGAAGCCGATCGGCCCGATCACCCCTCCGGTCAATCCGCCGGGCGACACCACACCCGTGACGGCACCTGGCGACTTCGGGTAGTGCTTCACGAGGGCGTACCAGAAGACGCCGTTGAAGCCCCAGGTTCCCGACAGCGCGATGACGAGGCCGATCGCCATCCACAGCTGTTCGCCCGACGACAGCAGGACCAGGCCGATAGCGCCGAACGCAAGCAACCCCGCGCATATCCGCAGATGCCCCGAGAACAGGCGATCGGAGAGGACCCCGGCGGCGAGACGCGTCAGGATGGCCGCGAGGCTCGCCACGGACAGCAGGATGCCGGCAACGTCGCTTGCCGTGCCGGATCGCACGGCCGCGACGACGTAGAACGGGGCCACCGAATTGCTCGCCATGGTCCCGAACCCGAATCCCATCAACAGGATGATGATGGTCCGCCGTGGCGGCCGTTCGCCGTCGGGCTTGCGAGCTGCCTGCGTCGCCGGGCTCGATGCTGGACGCCGCCCGATCATCGCGATGACAACCAGCGACAGGATGCTCGCGAGGATGAACGCCCAACGCCACCCGATCGTGAGTGCGACCGCGGGGACGCTCACCCCCGCGAGCATCGTCGCCGCAGGGGGTGCGGACTGCTTGATGCCGAAGGCCGCGCCTTGCCGTTCCGGCCGGATCCTGTTGACCAGGAGGCGGTTGGCAGCCGGCTGCGCCAGGACTTGGCCGACGCCCGCGACGAACAGGGTGACGACCAGCGTTCCCCAGCGGTTCACCGTCGTGCCGATGGCAAGCGCTGGAATCGCTGCCGCGAGCACCCCGAGTCGCAACGATCGGGTCGCACCGAGCCGATCAGCCAATCCACCCAGATACCACGAAGAGATCGCGCCTCCGACACGGAACGCGCCGACCGCGATGCCCAGGCCCGTCGCCGTGAAGACGAGTTCGTCCATCATCTGCGTTGCCAGCGCACCGGTCAGATAGTTCGGCAACACGCAGACGATCGTCGCCATGGTCGCGACGGTGAGCGCATGCGCCGTTCCGAACCCGGAGCTCCTGGCCACTCGACGCATCCTTGGATCTGGAGACGGCGACGACGCGCCGAGCTCGGGCGGGTGGAACCCGTTGCGGAGGCGCTGGAAGGAACCGACGCACCCAACGCAGTCCGGCTGCCTGCGGCTGCCTGACGTGTCCGTCACGCAGCCGGGGCGGGTCGCAGCGCGGCACCCGCGGCACGGGCGCCGGCGTTGCTCAGAAGCTGTAGATGACCGTCCTCAGCTGCGTGTAGTCGCGGATGGCTTCCAGCCCCTTCTCGCGACCCCAACCGCTCTTCTTGTAGCCGCCGAAGGGGGTCTCGACACCCCCGGAAAGGTATTCGTTGACGAATACCTGGCCTGCTTCCAGCGACTCCGACACACGCATGGCCCGGGAAAAGTCCTTCGTGTAGACCCCGGCAGCCAGGCCGTACTCGGTGCCGTTGGCGATGGCGATGGCTTCGTCTTCCGACGAGAAGGACAGCGTCGAGATGACCGGGCCGAAGATCTCCTCCTGCGCGACACGCATGTCTTCCGCGACATCACGCAGCACCGTGGGCTCGACGAAGAACCCTGACGCGAGTTCGGGGTCGTCGAAGCGTCCGCCTCCCGTCACCACGCGGGCTCCTTCGCCCTGGCCGTGGCTGATCAGGTCGAGGATGCGGTTCATCTGGGGCTCGGAGACAACCGGGCCGAGCATCGGGTCGGTCAGGCCGTGACCGACCGTCAGCGACGCCATCCGCTCGCTGGCCATCTCGAGCAGCGTGTCGACGACCGGCGCTTCGACGACGACCCGGGTCGCAGCCGAACAGACCTGTCCGGCGTTCTGCGTCACCGTGGAGATCATGCTGTCGACGACCGCGGACAGGTCCGCATCCTCGAAGACGAGGCACGCCGACTTGCCTCCGAGTTCCAGACTCGACGGAACAATGCGTTCCGCGGCGACGCGTGCCACGTGGATGCCCGTCGCGACCGATCCGGTGAACGAGATCTTCTGGACCAGCGGGTGGTCGGCGAGGGCGTGGCCTGCCTCGTCGCCGTAGCCGGTCACGACATTGACGACGCCGGGCGGAATACCTGCTTCGAGGGCCAACTCCGCCAGGCGGATCGCGCTCAACGGGGTGTTCTCAGCTGGCTTGATCACGGCGGTGTTGCCACCGGCGAGTGCGGGCGCGAGCGACCGGGCCGCCTGATTGATCGGACTGTTCCACGGGACGATGATCCCGACGACGCCGTACGGTTCGCGGCTCGACGCGGCGAACTTTCCGACGCCCAGCGACGTCCGCGTCCCCTCGACCTTGTCGGCCAGCCCCGCGTAGTACTCCAGATAGCGTGCCGACACGCGGATGTCGGTGGTCGCCTGGCGAAGCGGCTTGCCGGTATCCAGACTCTCGAGCGCGGCCATCTCGTCGAGATTCTTCAGCAGGATCTCGCCGAGCGTGTGGACCATGCGTCCTCGCTCGAACGGCTTCAGGTCGCGCCATGGACCTGACCTGAACGCCGCCTCGGCCACCTCAACCGCACGGTCGACGTCGGCCTTCGACCCTCGGGGGACCTCGGCGATCACCTGTCCGGTCGCGGGATCGATCGTGGCGAACATCTCGCCCGACAGCGCGTGGACCGGCTGCCCGTCGATGATCATCGAGTACGTGCGTTCCACGATGTTCGATGGCGCCAACTGATTCATCTGGACACTCCAAGCGATTGTCGGATCCTGCTGCGTCACGCATCCCGCCCGTTCGTCGAACGGATTCGAGCGTGGCCGTGACCGGCACGTCGTGCAGGTGCTGCCCGCGACGTGCCCACGTTACCGACGCCACGCACAGCGCCGGCCTCACGGGACGACGTCAGGTCGGGTTGACGAGCGACTCGACGAGCGCCTCGACAGCCGGATCGTCCGTTCCCTTGTACGGCGCCCACCGTTCGAACACGTCCCGGGCCGCCTGGTGGAACGTCGGTGGCAACCCCACGGAGTCGAAGGTTTCGGCCACGAGCTCCATCTCGCCGATGAACCGCCACGCCTTCGGCCCGAACTCCTGCATGCGGCCCTTGACCCTGTCCCCCAGCCCAGGTTCCAGCGCATTCCATTCCGCGAAGAGCTCGTCGGCGATGCCGAACTCCTGCGCGAGGGCGACACAGCATGACGCCAGGGCGTACGAGGCTTTCGTGTAGCCGGCGTAGGCCATCTTCATCGCCGACGCCTTGCCGATCTCGTCACCGAGCACCACGGTGCCAAAGAGGCTCTTGGCGAACAGGCCGGCGGCTTCGTTCGCGCTCGAACCCGACAGGTACAGCGTCGTCGTGCCCGAGGTCGTCGGGGGCAGGCCGAGGATGGACCCGTCGACGACCTCGACGTTACCACCTTTCGAGACCGCCTGTGCGATGTCGTTCATGAGCGTCGGCGACACGGCGTTGGCGTCGAGGTACATGCCGGAGAATCCGACGTCCGCGACCGACTGTGCGACGTCGAGCGCGGAATCCGGCGGGCAGATGCTGACGACGACACTGACCGCGCCGAGCATCTCATCGAGCGACGCAACACTCTCGAGCCCGGCGGCTTCAGCTCGATCGATCGTCTGCTGGCTGCGACCACTCGAGGGCCACTTCACCTGCGCGCCCGACTGCGCAATCGCTGCCGCGATCGCGACACCCATGTTCCCGGGATACATGACGCCGACGTGAGGCGTTCCGCTTGCCATGACGCAATCCTTTGGTTGCCCCCGGTCACCATTGCTCAAAAGGCAGCGTATAGCGTGCCTTTGCGCCCGCACGGGGCCGTGCGGGCCTGCGCTGCGCACCGAGCGCGGCGACGACCGGGCTCGGTGGCGCGAGCCGCGCACATGCCACTAGTGCAGGCGGACCGAGACCCCGCCGATCCCCGAGAACGCAGCACGCCACTCGCTGGGTGTCTCCACCGGAACCTTCGCAAACGACCCCGTGAGGACGATCTGCCCGGGCTCGACCGATCTGCCGAACTCGTGGAGAAGATTGGCCAGCCTCGACAGCGACAGGAAGATGTCGTCGATGACGAGGTCGTCGTTGGCGGTCGCCTTCTCGATGAGTTCGCCGTCACAGGAGAGCTCGCACGTGGCCGATCGATCGAGGAACGCAACCGGCACCATCTCGCCGACGACCATCCCCCAATGGCTCAATCCGTCTATCAGACGCGTCGCACGTTGCGTCGATCCCGAATCGACGACCCGTTGCTCGAGCAGCTCGAACCCCGGAGCGACGGATTCGACCGCCGCTTCGGCAGCCTCCGGCGTGACGTCGGGGCCGCGAAGCTCGGTTGCGAGCTTCACACATATCTCAGGCTCGATGCCTGTGGGCAGATTCACGTGGTAGTCGACCGATGCGCCCGTGTGGAACACGCGGCTGTCGAGAACGAACCCGAACGGGCGGAACGATTCACCGAACGCATCCCGGGCAGCCCCCGATGTCATGCCGATCTTCCAGCCCCCGATCTGATCCCCGTTCTGGGCGAACAGGTCGGCCACAGCAAGATGCGCAGCGAGCGCCTGTTCGTCGCTCATCTCGTTGGGCACCAGCGGCAGGCTGGTGCCGTCCCGGCGAGCTTCGAATGCCGCGTTCGCTTCCTCGCTGTACGCCATCAGGTGCTGCTCCTCGGTTCAGGTTTTCAGGGTGCGGCGACCATCGGCGTCACCGATGCGAGCCTGCCGCCGGGCTCGCTGCTCAGTCTGCAACGCGCTGGCGACGTCCTGCCCGCGTACTGGCGCCGCGTCAGTCACGGAAGGCCGGCATCACCTTCGTCGCGAACCGTTCCAGCGCCTCGAGCGCCTGGTCGAGCTCCATGCCCGGCCAGATCACCCGCATGTGGATCCTGTCGATGCCGAACGCGCGATACTTCTCGATCTCTTCGATGCAATCTTCAGCCGAGCCCAGGATGAACCGTCCCGCAGCGAGTTCCTCGAGCGGCTGCGTGAAGTCCTCCTCGCCCGGCAGCGCCTTCTCCTGCCCCCACTGCGAGTACGAGGTGTACTTCTCGGCGATGAACGGACCGGCTTCCGCCAGTGCCGATTCGCGCGTCTCTCCGCAGTACAGCTCACGGCCCAGAGGAAGGCCGATGGTGGGATCGTGCCCGTGCTCTTCCAGCGTTTCGCGATACAGCGCGATCTGGCGCTCCAGCATCGTGAAGGTCGCGTGCGGGTTGACGGACCAGGGCAGGCCCCAGCGTGCAGCGCGCTTGATGGCGACGTCAGCGTTCGCGGCGACCCAGGCTTCCGGATGCGGGTCCTGGACCGGCCTGGTCATCAGACGCACGTCGTCCAGGCTCCACCAGGGCTCGTGGCGCGTCACGGGTTCGCCGGACCACAGCGCGAGAACCGTCTCGACCGTCGCTTCGAACCGCCGCCCGATCTCTGACCGCTGCACGCCGAACGCTTCGAACTCGGCGTCGCGGTAGCCCTGGGCGAAGTTGACACCCATCCGTCCACCCGAAATCACGTCCAGTGTCGTGAGCACCTCCGCGATGTAGACGGGACTCTGGTGCGGCGTCAGCAGGGTGGGAACGAGGCGCATCCGCTCGGTCACCGCGCTCAGTCGTGCCAGGACCGGGATGGCCTGCATCTGCTGGAGTGGATCGGAGAGGAAGTGCTGGCCCATGGTGACGTAGTCGAAACCGAGTTCATCGCACACTTCGACCGTGCGGACCATGTCGCGAAAGCGCTCGCCGAGATCCTTGTCGGGGTCCTGCTGGGCGAGTCCCGTGAGCATCAGTCCGAACTGCATGGTCGCTCCCTTCGGGCGAATCCGACGCCGGCATCACGCCCTCCGGCGACATCGAAACCGGAGCCCCGACATCGACCGGCCCCCACGACGGTCGGCTCCCCTGCCGCGATGCGTTCCATCCAACCGTCGTACGGTAGCACCGGGCAGGAATCGAACAGCAATCGCGCAGCCTGGCCCGTACCGATGCGGCGGCGGCCGACCACGCTTCGATGGCAACGTGGGCTCCGAGGCAGGTCGCCTCCAATCATGCGCAGGGACGCGTGCAGAGGGGTCATTCGACCTGCGGATGCGCGGAATTCGATCCCGGGGGGCGCGTATCGCCCCTGTGTAGACTCGCTGGCCCGTCACCTGCGGAAGACGCGACCTTGCCAGCAAGCGATGCGCCCAACGAGTTCATGAAGGCCAGCAGATCAGATCCGGCCATGTTGGTCCTCGGAACGATGACGCTCGGCGATCAGATCGACGAAGAGGACTCGATCCGCGCCGTGCAACGCGCATACGAGCTCGGCATCACCGTCTTCGACACGGCCAACTCGTATGTCAGTGGCCGATCGGAGGAGATCGTCGGGCGTGCGGTGAGCAGTTTCCGCGACGACATCGTCCTCGCCAGCAAGGTCGGCAGCCGCAGGTCTGCCGCGACCGCAGACGCGCAACGCCTCGATCGCGATTCGGTGATTCGAGCGTGCGATGAGAGCCTGGCGCGGCTCGGAACCGACCGCATCGACCTCTACTACCTCCACATGCCCGATGAACGGACGCCGCTCGAGGAAACCCTCGCCGCGTGCCACGAGTTGAAAGAGGCGGGCAAGATCGGCGAGCTGGGCATGTCGAACTACGCGGCGTGGCAACTCGCCGACGCCGCGCGTCTGGCCGAACTACGAGGCTGGCCGCGTGTGGCCGTGTCGCAACCGATGTACAACCTGCTCGCGCGGCGGATCGAGGAGGAACACGACGCCTGCCTCGAGCGGTTCGGGATCGCGAACTATGTGTTCAACCCGCTCGCAGGCGGGCTGCTGACCGGCAAGCACCAGCGCGATTCGACGCCGGCTCCGGGAACGCGCTTCACGACCCGCCCCGTCTACTACGAGCGTTACTGGAACGACGCGCAGTTCGATGCGGTCGACCGCTTCAAGGACGTGGCCGCCGAAGCCGGCCTCACACTCGTCGAACTCGCGTTGCGATGGGTGATGGGACGCCCGGCCGTGGACGGTGTCATCCTCGGGGTCTCGTCACTCGAGCATCTCGAATCCAACGTCGCCGCAGCGCGAGGACCCGCACTCGATGGCGGGACGCTCGAAGCGATCGACGACGTCTGGCACGATTTGCGCGGCCCTGCGCCCGCCTACAGCCGCTGACCCGAACCCCGGTTCGTCGTGGCCGCCGCACGTCGTCCCCAGCGGCGCGGCCGACGCCGTCGGTAGCGCACGGGTTCGAGTACGCGCCGCGGCGCGTCGGTGACCTCAGTTCGGGTCGACGAACGGGATGCCGAACCGTTCCCCGAGCGACGTCAGGTCGTCGACCACCGGGTCCACCAACGGGACGCCGTGCTCGCGTCGCCGCTGTTCTTCACGCCATTCCGGCTCGCCCGGTGTCATCACCGGACGCTGCGGGTCCGTCGGCGGCAGGGCACGCATGTCGGCCATGAGCGCCGACATCCTGTCTGCGAACGTGTCGGGGTCGGTGAACCTTCCCGGATCCAGCGCACAGAAGAAGTGGCTGACCATCGGAGGGTTGTCGCCGGTGGAGAACATCATGTTGGTCACGTTCGGCCCATACGGGCCCCCCACCAGCAGTGCCGACAGGACCTCGATGCCAAGCGCCAGGCCTGAACCCTTGTAGCTCGACAGTTCGAGCGAGCTTCCCAGCGGGAGCAGCCATCCGCCCTGCGCAAGGTCGGCCGGGTTCTCGGTCGCGTTGCCGTCGCTGTCGACACCGAAGCCGAGGGGAATGGGACGTCCCTCGCGGGCCGCGATCTCGAACTTGCCCGTCGACGCCGCCGACGTCGCCATGTCGAGCACGAACATCGGCTCTTCCGACGTCGGCGCTGCGATCGCGATCGGGTTGGTGCCGAGGAAGGGCACCGCGGACCCAGCAGGCGCGACGCGCGCACCCGCGTTGGTTCCGGAGAGACCGATGAATCCCTGTGTCGCCGCCATCTTCGCGAAGTATCCGGCGATGCCGTAATGGTTGCTGTTGCGCGTGGCCACCCAGCCGACGCCGTGGTCACGTGCGAGTTGCACGGCAAGGTCCATCGACAACTCGGCAGCAGGGGGGCCGAGGATGTTGTGCGCATCGACGGTCCCGGTGCTGCCGCTGTGTTCGACGACGGGTTCACCGTCCGGCAGGACCGCACCGCGGTCCACCATTCCGACGTACGAGGACAGACGTGCGATGCCGTGCGAATCGATCCCCTGCAGATCTGCCGCGCCAAGGACCCGGGCGCACGACTCCGCATAACTCGCGCGGACGTCGACCTGGCGCAGTACCGCCTCGCTCCAGGCGGCCAACGCACTCGGATCGAACGAACGGATCGTCATTCCCAGCCCTTCGGTACACGGGGATGGTCGCGCCATCCGGGGCAGCCGCCGCAATGGCAAGCCGGGTCAGGCTGTGCGCCGCCAGGTCGCAGAGGGGTACCGCCTAACCCGCTGCGTCCCGCTTCGCTGCCTGCCGGATCGAGTAGGCCGTCTCTCCCGACCGCAGGCGCGGGAGCATCGCTTCCTCTTCGGCTTCACGCTTCTTGGCGCGTTCGACCACCTCAGGAATGTCCTGCGGATCCAGGACGAGGATGCCGTCCGCGCCGGCCACGATGACCGCGCCAGGTCGAATGATCACCGCGCCGACGGCGACCGGGATGTTCAACCCGACGACCTTCTGCTGAATCATCCCGAGCGCGTTGACGCCACGATGCCAGATCGGCAGCCCGATCTTGCGGATGGCCTCGGTGTCGCGGATCGTGCCGTTGGTCACCACACCAGCGACGCCGCGCGCCTTCGCCGTCTCGGCTGCGAGGTCACCAAAGGTTCCGAGACGACCCGTCCCGTGCACGCTGGTCATCACCATGACATCACCCGGCTGCGCCACCTCGAGCAGGTGGAACATCCCAAGGTTGTCGCCTTCGGGCATCAACGCCGTCACGGCGACGCCCACACAGGTGGCGTCGTCGGGTGTGCAGCGGAACTCCGGCGCGAGCAGGCTCCATCCACCCATCTGCTTGTGGGCTTCGTGGAGCAACGCGACGTCGTAGCCCTTCAGCTCCTCGAGCAACGACGCGTCAGGACGCTCGATCTCCGTATTGAACTCGCCACGATGGAACACTCGAAACCTCCGTCGTCGTCGGTCACGCAGGACCCGGATGGGCGGAACTCATCCGAGCAGTTCTGACAGCCGGCTCGTCGGGCTGATGATGTCCGGATCGGTTCGCACGTCGATGACGGTGGTCGTCTCGTTGGCGAGCGCCTCGCGGAACGCGTCATCGAGCTCGCCGGCATCGACCACGGTCATGCCCGACGCGTTGAAGCTTCGACCGAACCCGGCAATATCCACATCGCTGATCTCGATGCCCGCCGTCCTGCCGAACGCGTTGGCCTGGTGCATCGCGATGGTTCCGTAGAGGGAGTTGTTCAACACGACGACCACGATCGGTCGGTCGTAGCGCACCGCGGTTTCCACCTCCTGACCGGTCATCAGGAAACCGCCGTCGCCCGCGATCGACACAACGGTTCGTGAGGGGTCAGCGAACTTGCCACCGATGGCACCAGGAACGCCGTACCCCATGGCGCCGTTGGCGGGCGCCAACTGGCTGTGAGGCTGCGAGTAGCGCCAGTAGCGGTGGAGGAAGCCCGAGAAGTTGCCGCCGTCATTGGCGATCAGGGCATCCGGCGGGAGCGCTTTGGCCAAGGAGGTGTAGACCTGGCGCGGGTCGATGCCGTCGCCGTCCCGGACCGGCGGCGGTGTGCTCGCTTCCAGATAGGCGTTGTGGCCCGCGGACCAGTCACGTTCAGTGGCTCTCGTTGCCGACGCTGCGAGTGCGTGAAGAAGGTTGGGGACCGTCGAAACGATGCCGAGTTCGACGGGGACGACGAATCCGATGACCTCAGGGTCGGTGTCGACCTGGATGACGCGTGAACCCGGGCCTGGGTAGGTGTAGGTCTGTGTCGTGATCTCGCTCAACCGGCTTCCCAGAACGACGACGAGGTCCGCCTCGTCGAGTGCGGTCAAGGTCTCGGCGGGAGCATTGATTCCGAGGTGACCGAGGTAGTTCGGGTGCTCGTTGGGGAAGACGTCCTGGCGGCGGTAGCTCGAGTAGATCCCCACCTGGAACTGTTCGACGAAACGTATGAGGGCTTCCTGGTCGCCCTGCGCACCGCCACCCGCGATCACGACAGGTCGTCGCGCCTCGGCCAGCGCGCGTGCCAGCGCCTGGACTTCGTCAGGACCCGGTTGCGGGCTCAGGCGCTCGTACGCGGGCATCGGGACGTCGCCGATGTCGGGCGTGAGAAGGTCGGCGGGCAGCGCGATCATGACAGGTCCCGGCCTGCCGGACGTCGCGATCCGCAGGCCTCGCGCAACCAGCTCGGGAATCCGGTCGGAGCGCGTCGCCGTGGTCGCCCACTTCGTGATCGGACCATAGAAGGCGGGCAGGTCGACTTCCTGGAACGCCTCGCGGCCCAGAATCGTGCTCTCTGCCTGCCCCAACAACACGACCATCGGCGTCGAATCCTGGAACGCCGTATGCACGCCGATCGAAAGGTTGGCGGCGCCGACTCCGCGGGTCGCCATGCAGACGGCGGGGACACCCGTCAGCTTCGCGTCGGCGTCGGCCATGAACGAAGCACCGGATTCGTGACGTGTGGAGATCAACTGACCTGTCGAACTCTGCTCCACCGCGTCGAGCACTTCGAGGAAGCTCTCGCCGGGGACCGTGTAGAAACGTTCCACTCCAGCGTCCAAGAGCACCTGTACCGCTGCGGCTCCCGCATCAACCATCAAATTTCCTTCGTTGGCGGCGTCACATGACGATGCACTGCGCGTCGTCCGCGAGACTGTCCATGATCCGTGATCGAACCGTCCGGGCAGGGGTTCGGCGCACCGCGACATCAGGTGGCTGCGCTGCGCCTGGTCCCCGAGCTGATCGGCTCATCGACCGGATTCGCCTCGCGTTGTGGCGGCAACGACCATCGGTGCGTGCGGTCAACCTAGCAGCTGCACGAGATGACCCCTATTCCGGGTCCTCCACGCAATTTCGCGCCAATCCACCCGTCTTGGCGCAAGTCCAACGCCGCCGAGGGTCAGCCACCGCGCATGCCGTCTTCGGTCACGCGGCTGGCCCGGTTCGGTGTGACGACGTGATCATCCGGTGCGGATCGGTGCCGCGCACGCACGGGCACCGCGGAGCTGTCGGCAATAGGCCCGTGCGCCGGACCTCCGGATCTCTCGTGGCACCGTCTGCGAAACGATGCAGCACAATGCTCCCTTCACGCAACAACAGTCGTCACACAGCTCAAATGGAGACATTGGATCGTCGACCGCGTACATTGACCATGCGTCACACACGGGGGCGCGGTTCGTCGTCGCGCACCCGGTGTGGCAGACAGAACACGGAAGGTCACGTCGTGCGTGGCGGGCATCGACCCGACAGCTCGGATGGGTTCGCGCTCATCGAGCTGCTCGTTGTCGTGATCATCATCGGGCTGCTGGCGGCGATCGCGATTCCGCTGTATCTCACGCAGCAGCAACGTGCTCGCGACGCGACGGTGGTGTCAGATCTGCGAACGGCCTACGTGATCGTGCTCAGCCACCGCACGATGAACAACGGGGCGCTTCCCGAGGATCTCAACACGATCCGCGAAGAGGGCTACATCCCCTCGCCGGGCCTGGACCCGGCCGTCGGCGCGGTCGTGCTGTACGACCCCGAGGAAAGCTGCCTGTCGATGGCGCACAGCGCCGCCACCGACCAGCCGCACCGCATCAACCTCGAAGACGGCGACATCGTCCCGGGTGCCGACTGCAGCTGAGATCCGCTGCCGCGTGACCCAGGGTGCCCGCATCGGCGCCAACCGCTCCAGCCGGCCCTCGCTGCGCTGGCCGGCAGGACCGGCACCCACGTTCAGTGCAATCCCGGTGACGGGTGGCGACGCAGCAGATGTGTCCCGAGCGCCAACGCGAGCAGCGCGGCCACGACCGCGACAGCTATCGCGCCCGGAGACGTCGGTCCGGTGAACGCGAGCGTCGATGGATCGTGTCCGACCTGCACCCCCAGGGCGATCGCAGCCGTTCGTTCGTTCGCGTCGGTGCCGACGAACTGCAGCGTGTGACGGCCCGAGGCAGCGTCGAATCCGCCGATCGTCGCATGCACGCGACCGTCGACGTCGCTGCGAGCCACGTCGATCAGCTGGGGCGTCGAGAACAACCAGATCTCGAAGTCCGTCCACTGCTCGAGGCCCGTGGCAACGACACGCAGGCGGCGTTGGCCGTCAAGCGCCAGGGTGTCGCCGTCGAGCCCGATCGGCCGCCCGTCGTCGTCGACGACCGTCAGTTCGATGCGGATCCCGTCGAACTCGATGACGACCGTGGCGCCGTCGAGCGCCACGATCTCCACCTCGTGGGACTGACCGTCGACGATGATCGTGGCGACGCCGGGTCCCGGACCGGGCAGGGTCCCGTCATCCTCCTCGATCGGTCCCATCTGCCCGTCGGTGGAGCGAGAGGACCCGGACGACGCGGAGGAGGGTGCGCACGGCGAGGATCCGGACGTGCCGCCGTGGTGGATGCACAGCACCGGCAGGCCGTCGTTGAGTCCGCTCTCCATGCCCCACACGGAGGTGAAGTCCCAGCCCGCATCGATGAACGTCGATGCCGTGCGCATCTTGGCCGGGCTCGCCTCGGTCGCGCCGAGCTGGTCGGACGAGGTGACCCCGTCGGGCAGGGGACCTTCCTCGTAGAACACCGCATCGAGCGTCAGCCCGTCGCTACGACCGACGAATCGACCCACCGGTCCGTCGGCGGCGCCGCTGAGAACGCCGATCGACGCAGCCGTGTACGCCCGCGAGACGGCCGCACCGTCGCGCCCGGCACCGATGAACCCTCCGGCGTGGGTATAGGTGTCGACGTCGAGGCTGATCGGTCCGACGGCGTACGCGTCGGTGATGGACGAATCCTCGCTCGCCTCCCCGACGAAGCTGCCGACACGGTGAACCTCATCGGAATCGATGCTGAGGCTCACCGACGATGCGACCTGCTCAATCAAGGATCCAGCGCTGAGGTCACCGACAGCACCGCCGACAAAGCGGACCAATGCGTCGTCGTCGGTGTGCGTCAGCACGCTGATGGTGCCCATGGCCGACGAATCCCTGATCGTCGCGTCCACGAGCCGCCCGGCGATCCCGCCGAGGTCGCGCACCGAGGCCTCCTCTGCGTCATCCACGGTCACAGCGAGCGTTCCGTGCCACGTCACGCCCGTCAGGGTGGTTCCGGCACGGGCGTCGCCGACCACGCCGCCGACACTGGTGGCTTCTGCCTCGTCCTCGTCGTCGAACGTCAGCGTGATGTCGACCCGTGACGTCACGTTCGTGATGGTGCTGGCCTGCGCCTCGCCGGCGAGCCCGCCGACGTTGTCGACCTCTTCCTGATCGTCGATGTCGATCACGCCGTCGACAACGAGATCGATCACGGTGGCGCCGTCGAGACGGTAGAACAGGCCGAGTCCGCCGTCGCCTGTTTCGACACGCAGCCCGCTGATGGTGTGTCCGCTCCCGTCATAGACGCCGGTGAACCCGGAGCTCACGTCGTAGGCGATCGGGATGAAGGGATCGTTGTCAAGGTCGATGTCGGCGGTCTGGACGAAGTGGTCGGTCCAGCAGTCGGAGTTGGTGTTGTCCGACAGTGCCCGCAGATCCTCGGCGTCGGCGATCACGAACGGATCGCCGGCGGTCCCGTCCCCCGCCCACGCGTCCTCACAGCCGTTGCCGACAGCCAGGACCGGCTGGGAAGGCAGTGCGGCGGCGGCGATCACACCTGCGGCGAGGACCACGCCTGCAGCACGGGCGGCGCGCCTGGACGGATGAAACCTGACCGCGCTGTGTTGGTGTCCGCTGCCCACAGCATTGCGCACGACGCCCTCCTTCGTTCCGCCACGATCTCGAAACGAGCCCACGGTGTTGCGCGGCCACCCAGGCCGTGCGGCTGCCAGCCCCTACTGGGCACGGGCGGGCCGCGTCAATCGGCGCGAAACCCTAGCCACCACCACGTGTTGCGTCCACAGCAACCGCGGCATGCATCGACGCCAGCCGTCAGGCCCCCAGCGCGAGCCGTTCGCGGACCTTCGTCGCGATGCGTCCCGCGACGTCGTCGGCGAGTTCATGCGTGGGCGCCTCCACCATCACCCGCACGACCGGTTCGGTGCCCGAGGGTCGCAGCAGCACGCGGCCCGAGGAGCCAAGCCGCTGCTCCTCGGCACGCACGAGCTCCCACACCTGCTCGTCGTCGTCGAGGGCGCCAAGGTCCACGTGGTCGACGTTGACGAGCACCTGCGGCAGGCGCGACATCACCTCGGCGAGTTCCTGCAGCGACGTACGGGTCGTGCGCATGACCTCGAGGAGGCGCACGGCCGTGAGGATCCCGTCGCCGGTGGTCGCGCGGTCGAGATCGATCAGATGCCCGGACTGCTCGCCGCCGAGGTTGAGTCCTCGAGCACGCATCGCCTCGAGGACGTGACGGTCCCCCACCGGCGTTTCGACGACTTCGATGCCGAGTTGTTCCATCGCGCGGCGAAAGCCCAGGTTGGTCATCACGGTCGTCGCCACGGCGCCGTTGGCGAGCTCGCCGTGCTGGTGCATGTGGCGGGCGAGGATCGCGAGGATGGTGTCGCCGTCGACCTCGGCACCGTCAGCGCTGGCGGCGACGACGCGGTCGGCGTCGCCGTCGTGGCTCACACCGACGTCGGCGCGGTGCTCGACGACCGCGGCGCGGATCACCTCGGGATACGTCGACCCGCAGCCATCGTTGATGTTGGCGCCGTCGGGCGAGCAGTGGATGGTGACGACGTCGGCGCCGAGCTGCCGGTAGACCTGGGGCGCGACACTGCTCGCAGCGCCGTTCGCGCCGTCCACGACCACGCGCAGGCCGGCCAGATCGACGTCGACGCTGGTCGTGAGGTGGTCGATGTAGCGGGCGATGGCCGCCGGATCGGCGAGACGACGTCCGATCCTGACACCTTGCGGGCGGCTGGCCACGCCTTCGACGAGCGATTCGAGACGGGCTTCGGCGGCGTCGTCGAACTTGAACCCGTCGTGGGCGAAGAACTTGATCCCGTTGTCGCCCACGGGATTGTGGGACGCAGAGATCATCGCGCCGGCTGCACCCGAGGTCGCGGTCAGATGCGCGACAGCGGCGGTCGGGATGACCCCGACGGTGCGCGCGTCACCACCAGCGGAGGTGATCCCGGCGACGAGCGCCGATTCGAGCATCTCACCCGACCAGCGCGGGTCGCGTCCGATGACGACCGCGGGGCGTTCGTCGCCGGTGGCTTCCCGGAGCAGACCGACCAGGGCACGCCCGAGAGCCAGCGCGAGTTCAGGCGTGAGCTCGACGTTCGCCGAGCCACGGATCCCGTCGGTGCCGAACAGCGAGCCCACAGCGGGTGGCTCAGCGCTTGCTGAACTGCGGTGCCCGGCGCGCCTTCTTCAAGCCGTACTTCTTGCGCTCGACCTTGCGGGCGTCGCGGGTGAGAAGGCCGGCCTGCTTCAGCGGCGTGCGCCACTCAGGGTCGTACTCGGTGAGCGACCGCGCGATCGCCAGCCGCAGCGCACCAGCCTGGCCGGTGCTGCCCCCACCGTGGATGCGGGCGTCGACGTCCCACTGCCCGGCCTGCTCGAGCACCTCGAACGGCTCGAGCACGTGCGCGCGCAGCTTCTCGGTGGTGAAGTAGGCGTCGAGGTCACGGCCGTTGACGGTGACATTGCCCGAGCCTCGCTTGACGCGCGCCCGCGCGACGGCGGACTTGCGCCGTCCGGTGTGGATGGTGTCGGACATCGTGTCGGTTCCTCAGTCGATAGCCGGTGACGCAGCTGCGTCGAACGTGGCGGTCACCGGTCGGGCAATGGTGCTCAGACGTGGTCGGGGAACGGCTGGGGCTGCTGCGCGGCGTGCGGATGGTCCGGGCCGGCGTACACCTTCAGCTTGCGGGCCATCTGGTTGCCGAGCTTGTTCTTGGGCAGCATCCCGCGCACGGCCTTCTCGACGGCGGCCGTGGGGCGCCGCTCGAGCATGCGTGCAAACGGCACCGAGGTGATCCCGCCGGGGTAGCCGGAGTGGCTGTGGTAGAGCTTCTGCTCGCCCTTGGCGCCCGACACGACGATCTTGTCGGCGTTGACGACGATGACGTGGTCGCCCATATCGAGATGCGGCGCGTAGGTGGGCTTGTGCTTGCCACGCAGGACGCTCGCCACGCGCGTCGCGAGACGCCCCAGCGTCTGGCCTTCGGCGTCGACGACGTACCAGTCGCGGGTGATGTCGTTCGCGCTCGGACTGTAGGTGCGCATCGTTGGGATTCCTCGTGCCAGACGCGGTGTCGGCGGCCGGGTGACGATCCGTGCTCTCACAACAGCGCCGTCAGGCCTGCCGGCGGGTGGAGGACCCGGACGACGTGCCGTCGCGGCGCGCGGATCGTCAGGCGGTCCGGACACGGAACGCGCGGCCCTCGCGGGACCGCGTGCCTGCCAGGGTACCCCGCCGGCGACGCGCGTCCAACCGCGGATCGGGCGCGCAGCCGTGCGTGTACGCGGCGTGTGATCGGCGCGACGTCAGCCGCGCACGTGCGCGGGGGGTGCGGCGGGCCAGGCGCGGCCGTACGACACCGCCTCGAGGGTCAGCCCGTGCGGCGGCGCCACACGCGCCGCGCCGGCGCGGTCGCGGGCGTCGAGCACCTCGGCCAGCCAGGCGGTCTCGCGCCGTCCGCGACCGACGTCGACGAGGCATCCGACGATGGAACGCACCTGCTGGTGACAGAAGGCCGTTCCCTGCATGCGCACGTCGATGCGGCCGGGCGCGACACGTGCGATGGTGATCCGCTCCAGTCTGCGGACCGTGCTGCGTCCGTTCGCGCGCCGGCAGAACGAGGCGAAGTCGTGCTCGCCGATCAGCGGCGCCGCGGCCCGGCGCATGGAGGGCACGTGGAGGGGATCGGCGAGACGCCACCGGTCGGCACGCCGGATCGGGTCCGCGCCGGCGACGTCGTCGACCAGCCGGTAGCGGTAGGTGCGCGCTGTCGCGGAGAAGCGCGCGTCGAACGTGGACGGGACGCGCTGGACGCGCCAGACGGTGACGGGCGCTCCGAGCGCTTCGTCGAGTCGTCGCCGAAGCGTGGCGAGCGCATCCGGATCATCGAGGGCGGCGCCGTGGCCACGCGTGTCGTCGACGTCGAGATGCACGACCTGTGCGAGCGCGTGCACCCCCCGGTCGGTGCGCCCGGCACACGTCGTCGCGACGTCCTGGCCGAGCAGGCGCGCCAGGGCGTGCTCGAGGTCACCCTGCACAGTGCGCTGGTCGACCTGGCGCGCGAATCCCGCGAACGGCGACCCGTCGTACGCGAGGTCGACCCGCAGACGCACCTCGTCCCTCAGGCCTTGCCGTCGTCGCCAGCTTCGGCATCGTCGTCAGCCTCGGCATCGTCGGCCTCGTCGGTGGCGGTCGCCCGCGCGATCGCTGCGGCGACCTGCTCGTCGTCCTCGACATCGAATTCGTCGAGCACGGCCGTGCCGGCCTCGGAACGGCGCCGGCGGCCGAACAGGCCACGCGAACGCCCGGCCTTGGACTCCTCGATCGCTTCGTCGCCGGAGCCCTGGCCCTGGTCGACGAGCTCGATGATCGCCATCGGCGCGTTGTCTCCGCGACGCGGACCGAGCTTGACGATGCGCGTGTAGCCGCCGTCGCGATCCGCGAACCGCGGCGCGACGTCCTCGAAGAGGTAGGCGACGACGTCACGGTCACGCAGCTTGGCGAGCACCTGGCGGCGTGCATGCAGATCGCCGCGGCGGGCCTTGGTGATCAGCTTCTCGACGTAGGGGCGAAGCGTCTTGGCTTTCGCGACCGTGGTGCGCACACGTCCATGACGAATCAGGTCGCTGGCGAGATTGGCCAGCATCAGATCCTGGTGTGCGGGGCCGGCGCCGAGGCGGGGGCCTCGCTTGGGGGTCGGCATGAGAATTCGTCTCCTGGACGTCGTCGGTGGTACGGCACGGCGCCTGTCGTCGCGACGGGCGCCGGCGGCATCACTCCTTGAGGGCGACGCCGAGTTCGGTCAGCTTCTCCTTGACCTCGTCGACGGACTTCGCACCGAAGTTGCGGATCTCGAGCAGCTCCTGCTCGGTCCGCTCACGAAGCTGCCCGACGGTCTGGACGCCTTCGCGCTTGAGGCAGTTGTAGGAGCGCACGGACAGGTCGAGGTCCTCGATGGCCATCTCGGCGAGCGGGTCGCCGATGGCGGCCAGCGCCTCCTCGGGGGAGACGACGATGCCGCCGGGGCCCGAGGCGTCGAACTCGGAGAACTGTTCGAAGAGCGCCTTGAGGGTCTCGCCGGCCGACGCGAGCGCCTGGGAGGGGGTGACCGAGCCGTCGGTCTCGACGTCGAGAATGAGCTCGTCGTAGTTGGTCATCTGCCCGACACGTGCGGGCTCGACGCGGTAGGCGACCCGGCGGATCGGGCTGAACACCGAGTCGACCGGAATGACACCGATCGGGTCGTTGGAGCGCTTGTTCGCGTCTGCAGTCACGTAGCCACGGCCCCGCTCGACCGTGAGGTACATCTCGAGGTGGCCGTTGGCGTTCAGCGTGGCGATGTGGAGGTCCTCGTCGACGACCTCGACCTGCGAGGGCGCGAAGATGTTCTCCGCGGTCAGCACACCCGGGCCGTCACCACCGAGGAAGATCTCGACGGGCTCGTCGGACGACGAACGCACGACGAGGTCCTTGATGTTGAGGATGATGTCGGTGACGTCCTCTTTGACCCCTTCGATCGCGGAGAACTCGTGGAGGACCGCTCCGCCGTCCGGGCCGGCCGCCTGCGCGGAGGTGAACCGGATGCGGGTGATAGCGGCGCCGGGCACCGACGACAGCAGCGTGCGGCGCAGCGAGTTGCCGATCGTGTAGCCGAAGCCGGGCTCGAGCGGTTCGATCCTGAAACGGGACCGGACACCGTCCTCGAGGACCTCTTCCTCGAGGTTGGGGCGGTAGGCGATGAACGGCGAGCCAGTCGAGGTCTCGACCAGCGCGATCGCGCCGTCCTCGTCGAAGTAGCCGAAATCGGACATGGGTGCTCCTCACACGGTTCGGTGGGCGTCGCCCACCGCGTGCCGCCCTCGTTCCCGGGGCCATCGGCGGCACGCTCGCTGTCCGCGCTCCGGTGTCCCGGGCCGGGGCGCGTGCCGCGGTGTTCCGCGGCCGGTTGTGTTCTACGACGTTGCTGCGCCACCCGAGGTGGCCCAGCCGTTCAGGTCACTTGGAGTACACCACGACGATCATAAGTTCCGTGACCGGCGCGGCGAT
>JBJHAX010000025.1:10501-29322 GCA_050480705.1 Nitriliruptoraceae bacterium | reverse complement strand
GTCAACCTCACCGACCAGCCGGCGCACGATCTAGTCCTAGGACTCAAGGTCCTGCCTGACACAGTGCTGACCGGCTAGCGGCTCGCGACCATCCTGCATGAACACCGGACGGTCGACACCCATTAGCCTGCGGAGTTCGACACGAGCCCTTCCGGCCACCGCAGGAGCCTTCGATGAGCGAGTCCTACCGCGTAGCACGCGACACGATGGGCGAGATGCAGATTCCCGCCGACGCGTTGTGGGGCGCCTCGACCCAGCGGGCGGTGGAGAACTTCCCGATCTCCGGTCAGCCGGTGCCGCTCGAGGTCGTCCACGCGCACGCGATGCTCAAGTGGGCGGCGGCGAGCGCCAACGAGGAATCCGGCGTCGTCGATGCCGACGTCGCCGATGCGATCCGGCGCGCAGCCGACGAGGTGCTCGCCGGCGAGCTCGACGAACACTTCCCGGTCGACGTCTTCCAGACCGGTTCGGGCACATCGACGAACATGAACGTCAACGAAGTGCTCGCCAACCGCGCGAAGCAGCTCCTCGGTGAGGACCTGACCTCGTCGCGGGTGCATCCCAACGACCACGTCAACGCCTCGCAATCGTCGAACGACACGTTCCCGACGTCGGTGCACGTCGCGGTCGCCCGCGTCGCCGACCAGCAGTTGCTGCCTGCGCTGCGCCACCTCGCCGAGGCACTGCGCGCGAAGGCGGACGCGTGGAGCGAGATCGTCAAGTCCGGACGCACCCATCTGATGGACGCGACCCCGGTGACACTCGGGCAGGAGTTCGGTGGCTACGCCCGTCAGATCGAACTGGGCATCATGCGCATCGAACGCGCACTCGACTCGGTCTATGAGCTGGCGCTCGGCGGCACGGCGGTCGGGACCGGACTCAACTGCCCGCCCGGGTTCGTCGACCGTGTCATCGAGTTGATGGCCGAACGCACCCGGCTGCCGCTGCGCGAGGCCGAGGACCACTTCGAAGCCCAGGGGTCGCGCGACGCGCTGGTCGAGATATCCGGGGCGCTGCGCACCGTCGCGGTCAGCCTCATCAAGATCGCCAACGACGTGCGCTGGATGGCGTCGGGCCCGCGCACCGGCCTCTACGAGATCCAGCTTCCCGAGATCCAGCCCGGCAGTTCGATCATGCCGGGCAAGGTCAACCCGGTCATCCCCGAGTCGGTGCGCCAGGTCGCCGCGCAGGTGATCGGCAACGACGCGGCGGTTGCGGTCGGCGGCCTGTCGGGCGAGCTCGAGCTCAACGTGATGA
Organism: Nitriliruptoraceae bacterium; assembly: GCA_050480705.1. Lineage (GTDB taxonomy): Bacteria > Actinomycetota > Nitriliruptoria > Nitriliruptorales > Nitriliruptoraceae > JBJHAX01. Next base: position 28,065 of record JBJHAX010000025.1, on the reverse strand, counting down.
TCCCGTTGATGGCCCGCAACGTGATCGAGTCCGAGCGACTGCTCGCCACCGTCTCGCGCGTGTTCGTCGACAAATGCCTGGCCGACACCGAAGCGACCGACCAGGGCCCCGAGCTCGTGGAACGCTCACTGATGCAGGTCACCGCGCTCGTGCCCGAGATCGGCTACGAACGCTCGGCCGAGCTGGCCAAGAAGGCGCACAAAACCGGCCAGACACTGCGCGAGGTCGCGCTCGAGGACGGCGTCGACGCCGCACTGCTCGACCGCGTCCTCGACTACAAGCGCATGACCGAAGGCGGCGTGCTGTAGTCGTGCCGTCAGCCGTGCGCGGCACCTGACCGTCCGGCGCGGCTCAGGCCTCGGGCAGGTAGTCGTCGGCGTAGTACTCCACACCGAGGTGGGTGATCTGGTCCTCGCCGACCATCCAGCGCAGCGTGTTCTTGAGCTTGGTGAGCTGAATGAACAGGTCGTGTTCGGGATACAGGCCCGGGGCGACCTGAGGTGCCTTGAAGTAGAAGCTCAGCCACTCCTGGATGCCGGCCATCCCGGCCCGCTGGGCGAGGTCGAGGAACAGCGTGAGGTCGAGGGCCAGCGGCGCGGCGAGGATCGAGTCGCGGCACAGGAAGTCGACCTTGAGCTGCATCGGGTAGCCCAGCCACCCGAAGAAGTCGATGTTGTCCCAGCCTTCCTTGTTGTCGCCACGCGGCGGGTAGTAGTTGATACGCACCACGTGGTGCAGATCGCCGTACAACGCCGGATACAGCTCGGGCTGCAGGATCGTGTCGAGCACGCCGAGCTTGGACGTCTCTTTGGTGCGGAACGACTCGGGGTCGTCGAGCACCTCGCCGTCACGGTTGCCCAGGATGTTGGTCGAGTACCAGCCGTTCATGCCCAGCATGCGCGCCTTGAACATCGGGGCGAGCACGGTCTTGACCAGCGTCTGGCCGGTCTTGAAGTCCTTGCCGCAGATCGGCACCCCGACCTCGGAGGCGTAGTCGCGCAACGCGGGCACGTCGACGGTGAGGTTGGGCGCGCCGTTGGCGAACGGCACCCCTTCGAGCAGCGCGGCGTAGGCGTAGATCATCGACGGCGTGATGGACGCGTCGTCGGCGTCGATCGCCGCGTCGAACGCCGCACGGTCGAGATGCGCCGGTCCGAGGTCGACGAACACCTCGGTGGAGCCGCACCAGATCATCACCATGCGGTCACAGCCGTGCTCGTCGCGAAAGGTGCGCAGGTCGTCGCGGACCGCCTCGAGCATGGCGCGCTTGGAGGTCTCGGCCTTGACGTTGGGCCCGTCGAGCTTCTTGACGTAGGCCGGGTCGAAGGCCGCCGGCATCGGCCGGATCGACCGCAGCTGTTCGGCGATGGGTTCGAGATGTCGAGCGGGTTCGAGGACGCCGGCGTTGAGTGCCGAGACGTACGCGTCGTCCTCGAACGGATCCCACGCCCCGAACACCAGGTCGTCGAGGCCGGCGAGCGGCACCAGGTCCTTCACCAGCGGCGCACGGTCCTCGGTGCGCTTGCCCAGCCGCACCGTTCCCATCTGGGTCAGTGACCCGACGGGCTCGGCCAGGCCGCGCCGGATCAGCTCGACGCCGGCGATGAACGTGGTCGCGACGGCACCCAGGCCGACGCACAGGACGCCGAGGCGTCCCTCGACCGGCGTAATCGACTCGGGAGTGTCCAGCGGCACGTCAGGCGCCTTCGTCCGCACATCGGCCGACCCTCGGCCGCGGTACAAGCGTACGCCGTCACTTCCCACGACAACCGTTCCGACGTCGCACGCACGGACCGCGCCGGTGGTGCAGCGCCACAGCCTCGTCAGCGCCCTGTCGACGCCTGCCCGCCTACAGCGCTTCGATGGCGCTGGAGACGGCCAGGTCGATCTCGCTGACGTGGTCGGCGTCCAGCGGCGCCCCGGCGGCGTCGCGGCAGGTGAACACGTCGACGGCTTCGTGACCGATGGTGGTGATGCGCGCGACGACGATGTCGACCTTGAGTTCGGCCAGCGCGTCGGTGATGGCGAAGAGCACCCCCAGCCGGTCGAGGGTTCGCACCTCGATGATGGTGAAGCGCCCCGACGCATCCGTCTCCGCACGCACACTGGTTTCTACCGGGGTGCGGCGCGCGGCACGGCGGCGATCGTCACGCGCCCTGCGGGCGACACGGGCGCGCACGGCGAGCCTGCCGGCAGCGGCGTCGGCGAGGTCTCCCTCGACCCGCGCCCACCAGGAGCCGCCCGCTCCTTCGGGGGGACGGACCCGGAAGGTGTCGACGGCAAGGCCGTCGTCTCGGGTGAACGCGTCCGCGGCGACGATCTCGCCGCTGTGCAGCGCGATCACGCCCGCGACCTGCGCGAACAGCCCGGGGTGGTCGTGTGCGACGACGTCGAGTTCGTCGACGTCGTCGACACCGTCGGGATCGGCGTCGCCGGGGGTCACCCGGGTACGGATCTCGGCGGGTGACGGCGGCGTGGTGGCCATGAGGGTGTGGCGCACGATCGCTCGCGGCGCCATGGCGCCGGCGTAGCGGGAGCTGAGCAGCGCGAGATGTTCGCGGACCGCCGCTGCGTCGGCGCCCATCTCGGCAGCGATGCGCTGCGCCTCGTCGGCGCTGGCGGCTGGACCGTCGTCGAGATGGTCGGGGTCGATGTCGTCGAGCACGGCGGCAACCTTCGTGGCGAGCGACCGCACAAGGGTCGCGATCCAGTCGTTCCAGGCCGTCGGCCCGGTCGCGAGCCCGTCGGCGGCGGTGAGTAGCAGCAGGCACGCCAGCGTACGGCGGTCGCCGACCTGTCCGGCAACCTGCCGGGCGATCTCGGGGTCGGCGACATCCCGGGTTCGTGCGGTGTTCACCAGCACCAGATGCAGCCGGGTCAGCCTTTCGACGAGCGTGACCGTGGCCTCCGGCGCGCCCATGTGCCGCGCGAGCGCTGCTGCGACGGGCGCCCCGGTGTCGCTGTGGGGTTCGCCGACGGCTTTGCCGACGTCGTGGAACAGCACCCCGAGCAGCAGGCCTTCGCGGTCGGCGACCTCTTCGAGCGCGCTGGCGGCCCACGCCTCGCGGCGCACCAGCTCCCCGAGCTCGGCGACGGCGTGCCAGGCGTGCCGATCGAGGCAGTAGCGGTGGAACGGGTTGCGTTGCGCCCTGCCCCGCACCACCTCCCAGCCAGGAAGCAGCGTGGTGAGCACGCCCGCGTCGTCGAGTTCGAAGACGGCAGGCAGCGCGATGGCGCCGCGCAGGAGCACGGACGTGAACCGTGCCAGGTTCGCGCGGTCCCACGTCCAGCCGGGGGCGTCGCCGGCTGCGTGTGTGCGCAGCCGTGCCGCGCTGTCGCGGTCGAGGATCGCGCCGGTGGAGCACAACGCATCGAGCAGCCTGACCGGCAGGTCGTGGGAGTCGAGTGGTGCGTCGTCGGCCAGGCGCAGCACCCGGTCGACGAGTTCGAAACCGTCCACGGTCTGTTCGGCGGGACGTCGACGCCTGCGTACGCCACGTCCGGCGTCGGCGTCGATCAGGCGCCACGCGCGCCGGTGGACATGGTCGATCGTGCGGGTCGCGAGATACAGCTCTCGCAGCAACCCGTGGGCGGCCAGATCGACCGTTCCCCGGTCACGGTGGCCGAGCAGGCGCGCCACCTCGTCGTGCAGGTCCATGCGCAGCACGTCGGTGCCGTCGGCGAGGTGATGCAGCGCGATGCGCACCTCGAGCAACAGCGCGCGTGCACGGGCCAGCCGCCCGCGGTCGGCGGCGCCGATGTAGCCGGCAGCGACCAGCGCGTCGAGTTCGCTGGTCCCGACCAGCGCCGCCGACGCCCAGCGCAGCGAGTCGACGTCGCGCAGTCCCCCGGCGCCGTTCTTCAGGTCGGGTTCGAGCATCTCGGCGGCGTCGCCGGCTCTGGCGTGCCGTGCCCGGTCGGCACGCGCCAGCGCGTCGAGCAGGCGTGCCGGGCGCCGGCGGATGCGGCGCAGGACCTCGGTGCGGGTGCGGTGGACGAGGTCGCGGTCGCCGGCCAGCACGCGCGCGTCGATCATCGAGGTCGCGGCGTCGAGTTCCTCGATCGCGCTGAGCGCCTCACGCCGGCTGCGCACCGCGTAGCCGACGTCGAGCTTTGCGTCCCACAGCGGATAGATCACCGCGCGCACGGCCTGCTCGAGTGCCGGCCCGTCGACACCGTCGTGCAGCAGCAGGACGTCGACGTCGGAGCCTGGACACAGCTCGCCGCGGCCGTAACCGCCGACCGCGACGAGTGCGAGTGGCAGCCCGCCGAAGCCGGCGGGTCGCGTCCGGGCGCCGAGGTGGCCGGCCTTCATCGTGCCGGCCTCGTGCACTTCGGGCGGCGAGCCGTCGAGTGCACCCGCCGCCAGGTCACGCAGCGCGGCGTCGACCGCGCCTGTCCAGCGTCGCAGCCACTCGGGACCGGGCGGGACGTCCTCGAGGTCCTCGCGCGTGCGGCGCAGGCCGTCGACGACGTCCGACGCGCCGGTCACAGCGCGTCCGCGTCCTCCTCACCGGTGCGGATGCGGACGACACGATCGACAGTGGTGACGAAGACCTTGCCGTCGCCCACCTGGCCGGTGCGCGCCTTGTCGATGATGGCGTCGATCACCTCGTCGACCTGGCCTTCGGCGACGAGAATCTCGAGGCGCACCTTCGGCACGAACTCGACCGCGTACTCCGCACCGCGGTACAGCTCGGTGTGACCGCGCTGGCGGCCGTAGCCGCGTACCTCGCTGACGGTCAGCCCCTGCACACCGATGGCCTGCAGGGCGTCCTTCGCCTCGTCGAGTTTGTGTGGCTTGACGAATGCCGTGACCAGCTTCACGTGATCCTCCCTTGTTCCCGGCCGGCCGGGCCGGATGGTCGGTGACGATCGCGCGGGCGGCCACCCGGGCGGGACACCTCACCCGCGATCGACGCGCATGATCGCGCGTCGTGGTCACACCGGAGTGTCCGCTCCGTTTCGCGCCGGTTACGTCACAACGTGCACTGCACGAGGCACGCGCCGGCTCGACGTGCGGGCGACGCACGGACATGCCGCGGATTTGGCGACGTGCCGTTCAATGAACGTGGCGACCCCACCGGTCGCCCGGTGCGTCATCAACATGTCCGACGCCCCATCGGACGACGCATCGACGTGGGCGCCTTCCCCCGGGCGACCCACGATGCCGGTCGACGCCGTGCCCCGCGCGTCCCGGCTTCCGGACCCCTGGCGCGCAGCGCCAGGGGTCCGTTCTGTGGGCAACCAGGCGGACAGCGGCCGAGCGACGGACAAAGTGTCGAACCGCTCTGTGAACGAGCTCGGGTGTCCGCACAGTGTCCCGCCAGCATCCGACCGGCGTGGCTTGCTGTGCCGGATCGCCGCCGACGTGGTCGCCCGAGGCGCGCAGTGCATCGACGCTGTAGGGGCTCTTGCAGACGCTTGGTCCGTCATTGGTATCTCGAGCACATCAGGGACACCGACCGGACCGGAGGCGAGCCATACCTCAAGATGATTCCGTACCTCCAGGATCCGACGTCGACCAGGGGTCTGCGACACGCGCTCAGCGACATGTGCGACCGGCCGTGGTGCGACCACGCGCTGTCGGCCGGATCGCAGGCTCCGCTGACGCGCTGAGCGGAACGCTGGTACCGCGGGCACTGGAGCCCGCCGTCGAACGAGGGCTGCTACCGATCGAACCGACGCCGGCGGACGTCGCGGGGCTGCTCGCCGCTGGATCCTGGCGTCAGGCGGTCGAACGGGCGATCGGACGCAACCCCTACCGGGTTGAAGTTCGGGAGCTCGCCCGGCGAGTGGTCGCACATCCCGGTGCAGCGCGTTGGGTGCCGCTGCGCCTGTATCGCGTCATCACCTTCGGACAGGAGTACTCACCCGACCATCTCTCCGTGCTCGACGTCCTGCTGGCCGACGTCGCCGGCTGGGTCCGCCGTTCGTGGACGATGCGCGCCAGCGATCAGCTGATACGGCTCCTCCGTCGCGCGGAAGGCCACGACCGGCTGCTCCTTGTCCTCCAGCTGCTCTGCGATGCCGACTCGGCAGCCGACAGTGCAGGACAGCTCGCCGAGATCCCCGCCGACCGTCTTCCCTCGCGTCGGCAGCTCACCCAGTTGCTCGATCGCAACGGCGACGTGCACCAGCTCATCGGCAGATCATGGCTTTCGTGTCATCGTGGTCGACCCGTTCCACCGGAGCACCGTCGCCAGCACGGCTTCCTCGCTTCCAACCGCTGGCAACTCGCACTCCCGCGAGATGTCGAGGACATACGGCGTTGGAGCGAGGGTCTGAACAACTGTCTCGCGGATGGCTACGCCTGGCGCATCGTCAATGGCAGATGCCTCGTCGTCGGACTCATCGACGCCGGACGCAGGCTTCGAGATGGTGCGTTGCCGTTGTTGCTCGCCGAACACCAGCCATCGACGGGTGACATGCAACGCCTGCTGGGAGCAGACAACCGAATCCCAGACGCCGACGAAGCGCTCGCGGCGTGGCAGGCAGTCGCAGAGACGGGACTTGCGCGACCGATTGACGACTTGGGCAGGCCCAAACGCAGCGCGCTCGATCGTGTGCTGCGCCTCGCCCGCGAACCCGGCGTCGGCAGCTGGAGCGATACTCAACAACAGATCGCATTGCAGACCTGCGCCCACGCCCGGCTGCGCCGCTACGGCGACGAGCCGGTGGCCATAACCATCAAGCGGCTCCGCCTTCGCGGCCCCGTACCCGCCCTGTTCCATCCCGCCTTCGGAGATGCGTCGGGGGCGGGTTGCGACAAGCCTCTCCAGCTGACGCTGACATCACGCGCCCCGCTCGACTGAGGCACGGCTCACCGGTTCGGGTCCCTGCTCACGGGCGAGGCTGTCCGTCAGATGTCAAGAACGGTCAGCATGCAGGAGGACGACGCGTGGGCAGGAAATACAAGGTCGCGTGCCCGAAATGCCGGAAAAACAAGGTCTGGGTTGAGCAGGGAAAGACAGCCGTCTGCTCGTGTGGGCAGGTCATTTACGGCTGACCACCTGCTGGCATAGGTTGGCGGCGGCTGAACGTATGTTCGAATCGTCGGGTGGCTGCCCCATCCACTCGCCGACGAAGGTGATGCGTCACGGCTACGCACGAGACGAGAGGGATGGTGGCGTGGCGATCTTCGACGGTGTCGCGGTTGCGGTGGCGCGCGGGCGCGAAGAGGTTTCGTGGCGAGACGTGCGAACCAATCCGAACGCACGAGCAGCCCACCGAATACGTCTCGACGACGCCGCGACGTTCCCGATCGCCGATGCCTACGGGTTCCCCAGAATCTGGCCGGTGCACGGACACCAACGGGCGCGCCACATCGCGCTAGCCGTTCCCCTCGCGCCCGGAAGCCACCCGGGCGCACCAGTCACGCCAGCAATCTCAATTGCCGGATACGCCAAGCGCGCCCTCGTCGGAAGCTGGGAGATCGATGCGACCGAGTGGATCGCTCCGGCAGCTGCCCGGGGGCTTCATGCGGTACGTCCAGCTCCAGGTCACAGACTGCACCTCGGACTCGATGGCGCAGCGAGCATCTGCGGTCGTATCTCCGTCGATGCCATGGCGTCGCGATCCGCCACACGGGATGAACGCTTCCGCATCGACTGTGGGCGATGCCGATCCACCAGCCATGTCGCCGGCCTGCAGGACGAACAACTGGCGCGCTTCGGCGCCCTCTCAGAACGCGTCGGGCTCTTGGAAGCCGCAACAATGGCGCAGATCTGGCCCCGGATGAGCGTCCGCGAACCCAAGAGCTTCCCCCTCGTGCTCGACGGGATGGTCGGGGCAGTCATCTACCAGATGCCAGGCTCCCCCGACCCCATGCACGTGCTGGAGGTGCTTCGCCGCCACACCGGTGTCGTCTCGGCGGAGTCACGCTCTTGGATGATCGAAATGGTCCGGCCGCGTGTCGTGGCCGCCGTTCGACAGTTGCGTGCGAATGGCTCGACCGTCTCAGACGCCGTCGACGCGAAGGGGTTGCGCCTGTTGCGATACCTGCCCGCACCGGACGCGGCAGACACGCTCGTCAGTGCGCTGCTCGACCACGGACCGGTGCCGGCGCTCGAACCGATGGCGCTGCGGCTCGCAGAAGAGGCAGGTGGCCAGGCGACTGATCAGATCATCCGATGGCGTCGCATCCATCGGATCGCTGCAGCGCTCGGAGGCGGACGATGACCACGACCGGACAATTCCTCGGGATCGTGCGGGCTGCAGGTCGGGCCGGCGTCCCCGTCCTGCTGTGGGGAACCCCCGGCACAGGCAAGTCGGCACTCGTCGAGGCGATCGGCCGCATCGACGAGATGCACGTCGAGGTCGTCATCGGCTCGTTGCGCGAACCCGCCGACCTCGCCGGCCTTCCGGTCGTGCGCGACGACGACTCCGTCGTGCTCGCCCCGCCCCGTTGGGCACGCAACCTTGTCGAGGCAGGCGGGGGTTATCTGTTCCTCGACGAGCTGTCGACGGCGTCGCCTTCGGTCCAGGCGGCGATGCTGCGTGTCGCGAAGGAGCGCATCGTCGGAGATCTTGCGCTTCCGCCGGACACACGGATCATCGCGGCGGCCAATCCCGTCGACGTCGCTGCCGGAGGCTGGGAACTCGAGCCCCCGACGGCGAACCGGTTCCTGCACCTCGACTACAAACCTGACGTGGAGTCCTGGAGTGAAGGGCTCTCTGTCGGATTCAACACGATCACCGCCCGTGAAGACCGATTCGAACTCCTCGAGGGCGAAACGTCGGATGCAGCGGCCGCTACCGCACACATCGTCGGCTTCCTTCGCTCCCGACCGGACAAGTTCAATGACTGCCCCACCGATCCAACGGCCTCCGGGCGTGGCTGGCCGAGCCCTCGCACCTGGCACTACCTGCAGCAGATGTTCGCCTTCCTGCCGTACGACGCAACCGAAGCGCGGATGCTGGCGGCGGTCGGACTCGTCGGGGACGCGGCCGCAATCGAGCTGATGACCTGGATCCGCCACAGCGACCTTCCCGACCCTGCACTCGTGCTCGATGGGGAGGTCGTACTGGACCCGTCGGAACGCGACGACCGGTTGTTCGCGATCCTCGCCGGAGTCGCAGCTGTCGCGGCACGCCGCGGCGACGCTGACGCCTGGGAGCGCGCATGGACGATCGTGAGTCAGGTCCCCGTGGACATCGCTGCGGCCACCGCCCGGAGCCTGTTCGCGTCGCGACCGAGCGATGCACGCATCCCTGACGCCGTCCTCGAGTTCGAACCGATCCTTCGGCGCGCAGGCATGGTCGCCACATGACCGGGAACATCCGCTATACAACGGGGCGGGCTGCGTTCACCGACGAGGAAGCAGACGTGCTCGCCGCCGCACGGCTGCGCGCCGTCGACTGCATGCCCTACCTCGCAACACTGCTGTTCGAAGTGCGCATCGTTCGTGCCGTCAACCTCGGGACTTTCGCCGTCGACCGGCACTGGCGGCTGTACATCGATCCCGAACGGCTCACCAGTTGGGGTGCGATCGCGTCGGCAGGCGTGCTGCTCCACGAGGCAAACCATCTGCTGCGTGACCACATCGCCCGTCACGACGAACACCATGCGCATGATCCCGGCCTGTGGAACATCGCGGCTGACGCGGAGATCAACGACGACCTGCTCGCCGCCCGGATCGAACTCCCTGGCACGCCAGTCACTCCCGAACTGCTCGGCCGCCCACGCGGACTTCTGGCCGAGCAGTACTTCGATCACTTGCGCTCTGTCGGCAGCGACGTCGACGTTCGCTGCGGATCCGGCGCGGGCGGCAAACCGCTGCCCGACGAACTGGATGACGACGACGGCGGCGTTGGGCGCGCCGAGCAGCAACTCGTCCGCCGCAGGGTCGCGACCGACATCGCCGACGCACACAATGTGGGGAAAACGGCCCCCCCCCGGGTCTGCTGCGTTGGTCGCACCACACGCTTCACCCCGCACAGGTGCCTTGGCAGGTGCTGCTGCGTGCCGCTGTGCGACGAGCGATCGGCGAACGTGCCGGCCAAACCGACTACCGCTACCACCGTCCGGGCCGACGCAGGATCCCGCGGGTGGTCACGCCCGCGATGGTGGAGCCGGATCCCCGCATCCTGACCGTGCTCGACACCTCGGCCTCCATGCACGTCGCAGCCTACGAGGCAGCGCTCAGCGAGATCGAAGCGATCTGCAAACGCACCGCCGCGCGCAGCCACCACACACACGAGGTCGTTACCGCTGACGAGGAGATCACCAGCACGCAACGGGTTCGCAACGCACGTCAGGTCCGGCTCGTCGGGGGTGGCGGAACCGATATGGCCAGGGCGATCCACCAGGCATCTGCCAGGCGTCCACGCCCAGACATCATCATCGTCATCACCGACGGCGCAACAAGCTGGCCGGGACACCGCCCCCCCGGAATCAAAGTCATCATCGTCGTCATAAATGATGACCTCAGACCTGCACGCGTCACACCCGACTGGGCCACCACCGTAACGATGCCCCTCCTCGACAGCGATCCTCACCGAGTTCGCCCATGAAGCGCCCTGGATTACTGGAAACTCTGGGGTGCGGAATCTTCGGTGCAGTTAACTCCGGCAAACCGGACGGGTTCACATCTGTCGACCAAACTCAATTCAGGCCCCGACACGCTCGACTTCGAGGTGGCCTTGGCCCACTCGTCGGTTGGCTCACCCACTGGTTCGGGCGCGGCCACCTGGGCCACCTATGATCCAGGCCCGGAGGGAAGGTGGGAGCTAGCTTGGACGCTCACGCGTACGCCGTTCGGCAGATCTTCGCTGACTTCCCCGACACGCGAACTCTGCACTTCCTGTTGCACGAAATCGTTGTCGAGGGAGCCTACAGCCACTTCGAACTCTCGGATGCCGATCTGATCATCGACTGCGGAGCACATATCGGCCTTTCGGCTCTGAACTTTGCCTTGAGGGCGCCTGCTGCGCAGATGCACTGTTTTGAGCCAGATCCTGAGTCTGCTGAGTGGCTCAGACTGTTCATAGGTAGAGCTGGACTCGCTCACCGCGTCCATGTGCACCAGGAGGCAGTCGCGCGTAGAAGCGGCCCCGTGCGATTCTACTCAAGGTCCAGATGGAAACGGTCTCTCCATTCAAGCTTGGACGGCGACCGAGACGATCTCCCCGCATCGCCAGTCACCGTTCCGGGCATCGCCTTGTCTGCCTTCATAGGAGCACAGACCGTCGACCTACTCAAGCTGGATGTCGAAGGAAGTGAAGTGGACGTCCTGCTCGACTTGATCGAGAGTTCGTCCATCGAAAAGGTCCGCCACCTAATTGTCGAGGTGCACCACGACCATCGTTACCCAGAGCGCATCCTGCGAGTAATCAAGCTGCTCGTAGACGTCGGGTTCCGATTTCAGTTATCAGCGAAGGCACCGGGCAACAACGGGCTCTACCAGGACATCCTCATCCTAGCTGATTTGCCACACCATGACTGAACTGACGTTGATCGTGACTGCTCACAGGGTTCGCTACCTCAGCGAGGCTCTCGCGTCGGTGCTTGATCAAGACAATCGCGACTTCGAGGTCATCCTCGTCGCCGACACGCTCGGCGATCAGGAGGTAGGCCGTCAGATGAGCCAATTCCTGCGACGATGGCGGTCCAATGGGGCACGGGGACGACTCTTGCGCGTTCAGGGCGGGTCGGCCGGCGCTGTAAGGAACGCCGGCGTCGCCGTATCGCAAACCGAGTGGATCAGCTATCTGGATGGCGACGACGTCCTGTCTCCGGCAGCCATGAAGGTGGCTTTAGAGTGTGCCGGCCCGGACGTGGACTTGATTTCAACCGGTCAATGGCACATCCGAGGCACGGAAACGGTGCCAATCCCACGCTCTTCCATCTACCGGCCAACGGTAGACCTATATCTGGAGGATCCTGAGATCGCAGATGAGCCGGTCTATCTGCACCAACTGGTCATATTTAGGCGCGCGCTATGGGATGCGTACCCGTGGTATGAAGGCGGCCCCGGTGGTGAGGATCTCGACTTCATGCTACATCATCTATTGGTTGCGCGATTTCGCAAGGTGCCGGACCTCGTTTACGGGCACCGCCGCGTACCAGACGGCTTCTCCAATCGTGCTGGGCGAGAGGCGGGAAATGGTTGTTCATGCCCATGTTCTGTTCGCTATAGGACCGGCTATTATAGGGAGCTGCTCGCGCACAATCTTACGGAAGTTGGATGCGAGAACCTAGGGATTATGCAATGAATTCAACGGACCGCATCGTTCTCTCGGCCGGCAATTGGGACGTCATGGAAGTGCCTGGTGGTACATCGCCATCGTTCTATATCCGATCACCGGATTCCGTCTTGATCATCCCAGAGGAAGAGGATCGTTCTCGCTATTTGATCGCGATGATCTACCGGAGGACTCATGGGCGCCTGATCGCGGAGTGGCCCGGAGGAACGATCGAGGATGGTGAGGACGCAGCTGCAGCAGCCGCCCGAGAGCTTCGTGAGGAGACTGGACGCGTCGCGACCCGGCTGAGCTTGGTCGGAACCACCATCCCTTCCACGGCGCTTTCGACAGAATCCTGCCACATATTCGCCGCAGCTCTTGATCCAGGCCTCCGGTACAAACCCGACGGCGAAGTGTGGCGACTTGAACACGCCCGGGGTCAAGATGTACCGCGAATACTGTCACGTACCGGTGGAGATGCCGTGGCTCTCGCGGCATGGTTTCTGTATCAGGAGTGGACGCAATGCCGGACCTGATTGACGCATTCAGTTCAGGCAGGCTTGTGGCAATCTTCGCCCATCCCGACGATGAGACGCTAGCAGCGGGAGGACTCATCGCACGATGGGCAGCGACGGGTCGTCCACCCCATGTCGTCTGTATCTCGGACGGTGCGCAAGAGCGTGATGCCGCCTTCACTGAAGCGGTCGGCCTGCTTGGTGCAACAGGCCAGATGTTGAATCATCCAACGAACTCTATGCGTGTCGATGGCAAACTGGTTCGCGACATCGACAAAGTATTGTACGAGATCGAACCAAGCGTCATCGTGACCCACTGGCCCGGGCTGTTTCAGAATCAGGATCATGCGGCTGTGCATGGAGCGGTCATGCGGTCAGCTGCACGATCAGTTTGGCCTACAGTGTTACTGAGCGCAGAGCCCCACCTGCCAGATCCCAGATTCACCCCGAATGTATTCGTTCGCATTGGCGACTTTCTTTCGGACAAGATTCGCGCGGCATCAGTGTATGATCGGGTCCTCTCCCGGGAATATCTCTCGCCTTCCTTTATCGCAGGCCGGGCCTCCTGGTGGGGAACACACCTAGAGGATCGGAGCGGGCGTGCTGAGGCGTTCAATCTAGAGTTCTGGCGTTGAAGAGCGGTTGGGTCAAATGACAGGCAGCGGTCTGATCGTTTCCGGACATCAGCCGGACTTCCACGCGTATCTGGGCATCGCGGCCAAAATGATCGATTGCCAGGTGTTCGCCCTGGCCGACGACATGGCCTTCTCAAGAACGAAGTTTCACAGGCGTCAACGATTTCGTCGGGGAAGGAATGCTAGTGAGTACTGGCTGTGGGTACCGGTGCAGCGGGATCTGGTTCGTACCCCTATAGGCAGGAAGGTCATCGAAGGTTCTGAATGGAAACGGCTGCACTTGCGCTCACTCGACGATTCGCTCGGCAATTACGAATACTACGATCTGATCAGAGCTGCAATCGATCCAATTTACTCCTCTCAGTGGCGCTATCTCGGCGACTTCAACTGCGCCCTTTTTTGCGCTACCATGCGGTTGGCCTTTCCGCAAACGGAGTTTGTTCGTTCATCAGAACTTGGGCTGAGGGGATGGTTGGGAAAAGGCCTGCGGATCGCAGATGAGTTATCGCTACTGTCGCCTGGTGGCGGCACGTATCTGTCTGGGGCAGCTAGCGCCTACCTGCTGGAACCGAGCGTAGATCCAACCGTGCCACATATTCAGTACATTTGGGACCAAGGGTTTCGGGTGGTTCGAGCTACGATTGAACGATCGGTTTGGAAGGAGGCGACTCCCGTTCCCTATGCTGCGAGCACTCTCGAGGCTTTGGCGTTTCATGGCCCAGGGGAGCTGGTGAAATTGCTTCGTTTGGCTGTGCGACATGAAGAGATGAGATGAGTCCGGCCTCGTATTGGGACCAATCGCACGCTCACTTCAGTGCACTGGCCAGGTCTAGCGGGAATCAAGCTGGTTGGCGTCGCGCAGGGTGGTCGAGTGCGCAGAGCGAGGAAACTCGCTTTCGCGCGATCCTGTCCACAACAGATTTCGGCGGTCTTGATGTTATAGACGTTGGAGGATGTATCGGGGGTCTAGCCATCATGGCGAGGAACGAAGGCATTGTTCTAAGGTCGTACGTCAACGTCGAGGCCATACTCGATAACTGTATCCACACGCAACAACATGGATTGCTGTCAGTGAACGGCTCACACCGCTGCCTTGCTCCCGGCGCGGCCGATATGGTGATTGCTTCTGGATTACTGAACTTCTCCCTTCCAGACTGGGTGGATGCAATGCTTGAACTGACGGCGTGTCTAGTGGCCGCTACACGTCGGTATGTGTTGATCACCCTTCGTCCTCGCGGACCTGACTATTCCGACGTGGGTCACGTTGTATCGGCCCTTACGCCCGGAGAGATCACTATTCGAGACGATTACCGGAAGGGAGAAACACTCATTCTGGCTGACGTTCGTGAGCGAGTGAGCGAGTGAGCGAGCGACCGCCCTTGGCTCTGATGGGGAGGTTCCTTGCTACGGAAAATTGAATGCCGTTCACGAGCCCTGATCATTACGTGGTTGCCCGGAGTGGAGCAGGATGCGGGTCCGGGGCATCCGACCCAAAGGTGCTCCAGGGATTGCCCCGCGATCGTCCACCACCGCTACCGCCGCGATGTCCTCAGCTACACCGTCACCCTGCGCCTCAACGGCCGCCTGCACCACATCGGCATCTGCAAAGCCCGCACCGGCACACGCGTACTTCTCCTCGTCGCCGACCTCAACGTCCGCATCATCACCAGCGACACCGGCCAACTACTCCGCGAACTCACCCTCGACTACCAGCCCTCCGGCGTCAGACTCGGATCCCAACTCAGATGACAAACCACCCGGAAACGAGAATGATGTCGCATGACATGTGGGACGCATGTCCCCCGACATCGCATTGTCGTCGCCGACAGGCTTCGAACCCACGAGATCCCCTTACTGACGGGACCTGGCATCCGGCTCGGTGCAGACCCCCGCAGCAGTCGTAGCTGGCAGGCAGTGACGATCGCTCCGCTATCGGCCGAGCATCGCCCCGCACTTGCTGCAGACCTTGATCCCGTCGCGGTTGCGCTTGACCCTACCCCCGCATATTGGGCACTTCATTCGTCGTCCTCCTCGTTCCCGCTACTTCGCTGTTCCGTGATGCCGTACCACGCTGGGGCATCGGCCGACGAGTCTTGACGGACGAATCCCACGGGACTGTCGCCATGAACGCGCCGACCGCACGGGCGGGAATCGAGGCGACACGAACACGTAGGGCTGATGGCAGCGGCGTGCCGTCCCGCCGACGTGCGGGATGGTGTTCACAAACTCAAGATTGCATAGGCGACAACGTTGTCGCGGTACTCGCCGTCGACGAACGGCCCGCCGCAGGTGATCAGCACCAGGGCTGGCCCGGGCGTCGGCGCATAGACCACGTCGTGGGCGAAGTCCGTCTTGTGATAGCGCTCCAACCGTGTGACTGTGAACGTCACGCTGCCACCGTTGTCGAGTTCGACCGTCACCAGGTCCCCCGGCTGCAGAGCAGCGAGATCGGAGAATGCGCCGGCGCGCCCTGCGTAGTCGACGTGTGCGGTGAGCACCGCCGGTCCCGGCTGCCCCGGGCTCGGCGAGTGGACGAACCAGCCGACCTCGTGCGCGGTCGACGGAACCTCGAGATGGTCGGGGGTGTCCGACCCCGATCCTTGGAGCCCGAGTGGGACGACGGGTGCGGCGCGTCCTGCTGGCAACTGGATGCGCACGGGCAGCGGGGCGAGTTCACCGGTGCTCGAGTCGCGATGCTGGCCCTCGACCGACGCATCGCCATCGACATCGACCGATCGATCGCCGTGATCGGTCAGGGACGGGTCACCGCCGGTCGAAGACGGGGCAATATCGCCGTCCGACCGCATTGCGTCATCGATCGGCTGGGGACCGGAACACGCGATGAGCGATGCGATCGCGACGAGCACGATGACGGCCGGCGCGGCTCTGTCGCCACGGCGAGCGGCGACACAACCGACACACACCACAGCGATGAGAAGCGCGGCAATCGATGCCGTTTCAATTAAGCCGGCGGATCCGGTCGTCCCAGAGACTGACGCCTTGGGCACACCGGTGGCGGGATAGCCCTCCGGTACGGCCGACAACCCGAACGCATCGCGGACGACGACGGCACGCACCGGCTCGTCGGCACCCCCGATCACGGCCACGGTGTAGGCGACACCTGCGAGGAGTTCCACGTCGTGCAATTCGATCAGCGTGGTCGAGGAGCCATCCCGGATGATCTGCGCCGTCGCGACGCCGGCGGGAACGGAGGCGTACGCCGTGAATCCTCCGGGTTCAGTACCGGGAGGGCCGACGGCGCGTCCTCCGACGGACAGGCCGGCGGGACCGACATCAGGGGCGAGGTGGAGCAGGCGCACACCTGCGTGGCCTGTGGCAGGGGCGCGCAGGTCATCGACGATGAGGCCGACATCGCCATCACGCACCACGACCGTGTGGCTCGCACCGGCGCCGAGCGAGACTCTGCTCGTGGTGGCGACCCCGTCATCCGCACGCACCACCACAGTCACCTCCCCCGATGGAACAACCCGGTAGTCGTCGAACACCCCGAACGTGAGTGGCGAGCCGATGGGCGGGTCGTCGATCTCGACGGTCAGCGTTCCCCCTTGGGGCCAGGCGTGGGCCGTTCGCACCCAGGCCCCCGGCGGTTCCGACGCCATGGCGACGTGGCCGCTGGTCAACAAGACACCCAGCCCGACGGCCGCGATCAGGGCAATCCATGTGCCGCGGACGACGAATCGAGGAAACGATCCTCTCATGGCGCTCACCTCCGCGCTGCCGGAAGCGTCGTGTCGTATCCGGCCATCTTCGCCCCACTCGCATCGACGTACGCCCGCCAGAACCGCTCGATGCCGCGAAGCCGCTGAGGGGCGAGTGACGTCTCGCCCATGTTCACGCCGACGAACGTGACCTCCACGTCGTCCAGCGAAGCGATCAGGTCCGCCTCGGCGATCGCGTCGAGCAGCTCGCTGATCGCCTCGTCGTCGAGCTCGGTTGCGGTCAGGTTGAACGGAGCGGCGGTGTGGATCCCGTCGGTGAAGATCACGAGGCGAGACGTCGGCGCCCCCCCCCCCAGGGAGACACCGGCGGCGGCGAACAATCTGCTGAAAATGTTTCGCCTGCTTATGCGCCACGCTATCGACTGCAACATGCGAAAGGACAATCCGGCACGCGAAGTTCGCAAGATCAAATACCACTCGGAAGGATTTCGTACCTGGACCGAGGAGGAGATCACGACCTTTTACGATCACCATGAAGAGGGTTCACG
>JBJHAX010000025.1:0-10491 GCA_050480705.1 Nitriliruptoraceae bacterium | reverse complement strand
CGCCGCCCCTTCCTGGAAGCGACGGGCGGCGACGACGAAGCCACCGAGCAGGTCCGTGCCCGAGGATGCTGACGGAGCCGAAGCAACGAGCGCATCAGCCGCCTCGAGGGCATCGTGCGCGTTGGCCCGCGCGGCCGCCTCGTCGTACAACGGGTTGTCGAGCTGCTCAGAACCGGCGAGATCCATGCTGATCGGAACATGAGCACCTGCCATCGAATGCCCAGTGACGAGATCAACGTGCAGCCACGCCCGGTCACGGGAGCAGCTTTCGACGAACGATCCCAGCTGGGCGAGGTAGTGCGTGCGCTCGACACTCGAGACCGACGCGCTCACGTCGAGCAGCGCCACGCAGGTCGCACTCGGCTCCGGACGCGAGCACGCGGTGAGCAGCATGAGGGAGACGACGAGCACCACCACCGACCTGCTGGTGGCCGCCCGTTTCCTGATCGGAGTCACATCGTGCATCACACTTCCTCCCTGTCGTACGGCCGATCCGCGGCCGAGCGGTGCCCGTTGCCTTGCACGTTTCGGGGCATCGGGGCCGCCGAGACCGACTCCTCGGATGACGACACCTGTGGACGAGGTGCCAGACGGATGGCCCAACTCGGCGGGCGAGCGGCCGCGTCGCTCGTCTGCCCGATGCCCGGGACGTCGGGGAGCTGATCCGCGAGCGCGGCGGCAACGCCTACGCGCCCCGAGGACGCCGAAAGGCGCTGGTAGTAGAGGGCGATCGCCCGAACGGTCCGTGCGACCATCGCCAGACCCTGACTGGCGGCCCAGCCTTCGGCAGCGTCCAAGTACGCCTGGGCGCGCTGCAGGCGCGCCAGCGCCGATGCTTCTCGTCGGCGCGCCCTCGCCGTGGCACGTCGTGCCCGGGCGAGACGATCGTGTAGCGCCTTCGGTCCACTCAGGGAAGGTTCGTAGGCGCGATAGCCCAGGAGGCTCGCCGCGCAGATGAACATCAGTTGAAGGGCAACGAAGAGCATGAGCGCGGACGCCGGGGAAACGAGAAAGCTCCAGCCGATGCCCTGCGAGATCAGTAGGTCCTGGTCGTTGAGGAACCGGACCGCACGAATGTCCGCCAGGTAGTAGGTGGTCAGCGCTGCGACCACGAGACTTGCGACCATCAGACCGAGCAGAACCTTGCGTTGACGCGGCGGTGTCGTCTCTTCGGCGTGTTGCCGCAGCATCACACCAACTGACTTCCCGATCACCCCGACCAGGGCGATCACGACGGCGCCGGTCATCAGCCAGGTCGCGTAGCCGGGTGCGGCGAGCACGTCGAACACGATCTTGGTGAGCGCCATCTCGCCAACGACCATCAACAGGATGATGCCGACGTTCGTCATCGACCGCGGCGACAGCGGGCCCTCCTCAACCCGAGCGCGCTGTGCAGGCTCAAGCCCGGCGAGTTGTTCCTCGTAGTCGTGTTCGGCGCCGGTTTCGCGGGTCGCCGCTATCTGCGTCTCCTGTGCACGCCGATCGGCGTGCACCTGCCGCGTCGCGACCTTCGCGCGCTGACGCGCGACAATGCGCTCGGGACGGACACCCGCTTCTTCCGACTGCCGAACACCCGTTGCCCCGATCACCGCCGCGCTCGGTGGCGTGGTGGAGCCGATGTGTTCGTCGGGGAAGCCCAGCGCAGCATCGGCGGCACTGAGCTCCTCGGTGAGCGAGGCGAGCTCGGCATCTTTCGACCGCCGGCGGCGCTCCGTCCTCGCGTCGTGTGGGATCATCGACTTCATCGGTCGCTCCTCGTCTCGATGACTGACCGCGCGAGGCGTCTCGCAGTCTGTGCCGGTGGCTCTTCGTCGTCGTGCATCCAGTCGGGTTCCGGGATGGCCGGAAGGACGAGGTCAGCGACGCGGGCCCGCTCGTCGGGACGGCGAACCCGCAGGTTCGCATCGAAATAGATGGCCATGAGGCCACCTACCAGACCGAGGTAGGTCCGAGCGGCCTCCCGGTGGGCATCCGCTGTGTCAAGGCGAATCGCCCACGTCTCCGCGAGCCGAATGAGTGCTGCATCGAGGCGCGCCTGCGCCGTGGCAGCCTCGCTGCGGGCGCTGATCACGGCCCGAAGGGCGCGGGCGGCGCCACCGCTGGCCCGATCGACACTCCCGACCTCGTTCGCCTTCTGTTCGAAGTCGTCGAGGCGCTCATCCATCCGGTCGCGTTCGTCGCGTGCCTGGACCACCGCTTCCTCTGCCGAGGCGAGCGACGCGTCGATCGTTTGGAGGGCGGCGTGGAACAACGCCCCGCGTCGGTGGAGCTCCCACTGGGACTCTTCGGTCAGTTCGACGAGTGTGGGGGTCGGCCAGCCGTGATGCGCATCCGCGGGGATGCTGCGGCGACCGTCACGTCGACCACGACGCGCCATGCGACGCTGGAGCCCACCTCCCGGCAGCGCCAACCGACGCCGAGGTTCGGCGGGGACGAGTCCTGATGCGTTCGTGTCCGTCATGTGCGCCTCCCGCTGCAATTCGTCAGGGCCCGGAATCTCCGTCGTGGCAAGGAACGGACGCGCGGGGTCATGTGTGACGGTGACTTTGAATGGGCACCGACGGCACAGGCCCGGGCAGCGGGGAGGGAAGCGATGGATCGACCAGCCGGGAGGCGGTGTACAGAGGTCCGCACACACCGCGCATGAGTCCGACGACGAGATGGCCGGCTCCGACCTCGAACGCCGCCGGCTCGAGTTCCAGTGTCCGTGCGTGCAGCGCCTCCATGAGTGCCCGGGTCTCACGCTCGAGCACCGAGGCGAGGTTCGTGGCCACTTCGGTCGTGGCGTCTGCGACCACCGGGTGGTCGCGCGCGTCGAGCAGGATGTCGATCACGCCCGAACGCCCACAACAAAGGCGATCGTTGTCCTGGGGGTGACGCTCCAGCGCACGTGCGGCGCGCCGGACATCGGTCGTCACCACTTCGGCGAGATCGGGACACATCGACCCGGTTTCCAGTCGTGCGCGAAGAATCCCAGCGGCGCCGTGACACCACGCATTCAACGCACCATCCTGGCTCCGGTGGTTGAAGCGCAGATCGCGCCACCGCTCGTCCCCAGCACACCAGGCGCGGGCCTCCATCGCGCAGGCGGCACGTGCTGCTTGCGCGATGCGGTCACCGTGCTCCGGCAGGATCGCAGCGGCGCGTGCGAGCACCGCAGCGATTCCCGCCGCCCCGTGCGCCACGCCGCACAGCTGTCGTTGCCGGTCGTCGAGCCAGCCACCGCCCGCCTGCTGGGACGCCAGCAGAGCTGCGACCGTCCGTTTGATCAGTGGCCCCGGACCGCGAGGTTCCACATGATTGAGCAGCGCCGACATGGAACCCGCGAGTCCTGTCGCGACATCACAGATCTCGTTACCGGCCAACGCCCGATCGAGTTCGCTCGCGGTGGCGTGCACAAGACGACTGACCACGAGGCCGGGAACCATCCCGGGACGGATGGCCTCGATGAGGTCCACGGCGTGCAATGCAGACGCGTGACCGTCCAGTGCGCCGGGAATCCCGACGAGATCGTCCGCGTGGCTGCGCAGGAGTCGCGCAAACTGACCGCGGAGCAGGTCGTCGACCCAGTCTCGTTCCTCCGGCACGACACGGGCCACTGCAGCGAGGGTGACAGCGACCCCAAGAGTCCCGTGGTGGAGGCCGGAGCCGAGACGTCGCATCCGTGGGTACGGGTCGACCTGCAGGCCGTACCAGGGGCCATCGGACGCCGCCGGCAGCAGGCCCTCGTCCCGCATGACCTTCACGGTCGAGCGAATCGAGTCGAGGATCGACGCCGACGAGGGACCGGCCGATGACGGCAGGTTCGCCGGCGGGTTCCCTAGCCGGGCAGCACCGACCCGAATCGCCGCAACGGTGACTGCGCGCTCCTGATCGCGCCGTGCGTCCGAGACATCGGACGCTGGCTCGGGCGCGTCGAGGGTCCCGCGCGCAGCACCGGCCGGCGTGGCGATCGCGTCGTCGACGAGGCCTGCCTCGAATCTTGGCACGTCGCCGTGAAGCAGGTGGGCGCGTTCGGCGTCTGCGACAAGGCGCCGTGCACTTGCGAGACCATCGGCGATCGGCGAGACGCCGACGTCGCAAGCCGTCGAAAGCTCTGTGCCCGAAATCCACAGCGACGGTGACCGTGCGCGCGTGAGGACACGGTCGTAAGCAGCGGTCGAGCGCACGATGACGCGACGTGGCGTGTCACCCGCGCAGGCAAGTCGCGCAGCGATAGCCCGGCTCGCCCGCGCAGCTGCGGTCACCGCTGCAGCGAAGCCGTCCGCGACGAGGCGCGCGTCGCCAGCCGCGTCTCGGAGCACGCCAGCGTGGATCGAGAACTTCCCAAGGCGTTGTCGCCCCCACACGGTGGTCATGCGGTCGCATCCCGCATCGACGACACGCAGTTGCGGTGCGTCGGTTGCAGCTCCGGTCGTCCCTGCGAGGCCGCTGCTGTCCCAACGTCGCGCCTCGCCGCCTTCGACGTCGGGAAGCAGCAGCGTGTCGAGCACAGAGAAGGCGTCGTCGCCGCCACCCAGGGTGCGGTCCGACGCCGTACACAACGCAGGTTGGAGAAGTGTCTCCGCGTCAATGAGCACGGGCCAGGACCCGACCGAGACGAGGTTCTCTGCGTGGAGGTCCGTGATGCGCAGCACCCACGCAGCCCCCAGCAGATGGCCGAAGTTACGCAGGTACCGGCGGCGGTCGTCGCTGGACTGCAGAGGGCATGCGCTCACGTACTCGAACCAGCCGTGGTCGGCGCTTCCGACACATTTCGGTAGCCGGAACAACTGGCGGCCCGCGTGCCACTCGATGATTCCGAGAAGTTCGTGCACAAGCAGGTCGGCGTCGATGCGGCGCGGCTTGTACACGACTCGCTCATCATGGTGTGAGAAGACGAGCACCGTGGCCTGTCCGTTGTGTGGATCCGAGCCGGTGTCAGCGAGGCGCACGTGTTCGAGCGTCGTGGCCGACCAGCCCAGTGATGTGATGTCTGGTCCCGCCCCGCACAAGTCGTTGAGGGCGCCGGCGAGGAAGCTCGCCCGTCTCGTGAGCATGCCCAGTGCACGTTTCGCACCGACCCCCCGTCCAGGCCCGAGTACACCCCCCAGACCGCCGGCCTGCGCCTCGTCGATGATGGTGCACCAGACATCCGACACCGCGACCGGCGCAAGGCCCTCGGTGACCACCCGACCGCGCGCTGCCTCGATGCGGCGTTCGTGCAACCGCTGCGCGACGGCACTGACGACCTCGCGCACGATCCATGCCGTCAGGTCACGGCGCACATCCTCGGCGAGACCCGGCGGAAGGTCGGCGAGCCGCCGACCATCGTCGAGTCGTGTCGCCGCGACTGCACGCAAGACATCTCGACGCGCCAAGGGTGCGAGCGCCTCGAGCACGACGGCATCGTCAGCGGCTGGCGCGTGGCGGGTGGCCACGTCGGAACTAGACGCGGCTCTGCCGGCAGCAGCACTGCCGGCAGCCGGTCGTGGCACTGATGTTCGTTCCCCGATAGCTGACCAACGTCGATGACGGCGCCGCAAGATCGGCCGGGTCGACCGGCGTGAGGGACTCCATCGCCGTCCCGCTGCTCGCGACCAGTCCGGTGATCGGTGATCGTGTATCCACAGTCATCTTCTCCTCGTTCCTGGGCCTGAACGACGTTCGTCGAGGCCGGTTGTGCACCCTGACGGACGATTCCGCGACCGCTAGCGGGCGCCGGTCTGTCGGCATCACGCGGCATCCGTCCATGGTCGCAATCCTTCGAACGCTCGATCGAGGCGAATGTCGCTGACATCGCCTTCGTCGCCGCCGGCCAGCGACGTGGCCGTTCGGCGATCCTCGACGGTGAGCGCATCGAGGGCGGCATCAGCTACGAGGTCGCAGGAGGTGGAGATCGCGTCCTGTCCGGTCGGGACGCCGAACCATCGTTTCGCTGCGAGCGGCCGCTCGATGTTGGCTTCAACGAAGTCGGGTCGCGCGTCGGATAGCCGTTGGACGATGCTCGCAACGAGTTGTTGCTCTTCGCGCACGGTCAGGCCGTCCTCGTCGGCCCACCGCTCGATCGGAAAGACACAGTCGTAGGCGACGTCGGCGCTGCGGGCGAACCAGAGCAGCCGATGGGCGCGCCTGCGGCTCGCATGGTCACGCAACGCGTCGCGGTACCAAGCGGGAGCGACCGGGGCACGGGATGTCTCGGTTGCGACGAACGTCCCCGGCCGGTCGGGATCAAGTCGGTCGAGCCGGACGTAGAGGCCTCGGTCTCCGTCCCATCGACGAAGGACGCTGTCGACTTCGTTCGACGCCAGGCCGCGGCACCGCTGATCGGTGAGATCCTCACCAAAGCGCTGCAGCAGCCGTTCGAGCGCCTCGAAGCACGCCTCCATGCACGCGCCGTCACACGCCGGGTCGCCCGGCAGAGTGCGCAAGGTGACCGCTGATCCGTCGCAGTCGACCCAGCAGGTGCGCTGCGTGCCGTGCAGCCGTCGACGCACAGCATCCGAACCTGCGAAGACGGCAGCCAGCCGGCGGGCGTAGCGTCGGGCACAACTCTGCTCGCTCGAGGAGCGGGTCGTCGAAGGGCGCAGCCGTGCCGTATCAGGGGCGCTGGCGGATGGTGCGGACCGCTCGTCGACGGCACCGGAACCACCGTCGTGGGGCAGGATGAACTCGTGAGGAGTCATCGCACCGACCTGTCGTTGCGGTCGCGATTGACCGCGCCGTCCCACAACACCGTCACGACGACGTGCTGCGTCGGCTCGTCGACCACGCACACACCGCTGCCTCCCCGACGGATCCACCGACCCTGCGGTGTGTGCGATTTGTTCGCGTACTGCTCGATTGGGTCGAGCAGGGCTGTGCGGACATCGTCGCTCGTCAGCCCCATTTCGATGCGTCGTTGATCGGCGTGGCGGGTCATCCGCCAGTGCTCATCGAGGGATCTCACGAAGTCGCTCCCTGTGTGGTGACGATCAAGGAACGACCGCGACTGCGTCGGTGTGACACGAACGAGCGACCCAATCGCGTGACCGCCACCGTGGCGGCCGCGGGTGGCATGCTTCCGACGGGATGATCTGATCGGCGGACCTAGACTTACGCGTGTCGCGGAACCAAGAAGGTCCGGCGTGGAAGGCCTGCCCGCTCCGGGACACCTCGCGGGCGTGACCGCCTGACGCGAACGCACGTGCTTGATTGGATCGTCGGGGTCGCCGAGGCCTGGGGAGGCATATGACTCTCGAACAGGAGCACGCACAGCTCGAGCGCATCAAGATCGCGGCGCTGGCGGGAGGGCTTCAGGTCGATGACAACGTTCTGAGCGAACTCGGTGGCCCGGCGTCCCTCACGATCCACGAGTACGCGACGACAGGCGGGATCACGCTCGAACTCCCGCACGGCGTGATGGTCAACGCGCCGTTCGACGAGCCGATGTGCGCCGGCGCACGACTCCGTCTGGTCCGCACCGGCGACACGCTCGCGCTGGAACTCGACGAGGACGAAGTCGAGATCGTGCGCGTCGTCCCGCTACCCGGATACCTCGACGCCGTCGACGACACAGGAACGCCGGTAACCGACACCGCCATGTCGCATGCGGACCGGATTCGCGTCTCACCGATCGTCGGCTGCGCGTATGACTGCGCCTTCTGCGACCTCGCAGGGCTTCGCTACCAGCGCAGACCTGTTGATCAACTGATCCGCGCCATCGACATCGCGCGTCGCGACACCACGCTTCCGACCCGACACCTCATGATCAGTGGCGGTTCGCCCGGCGCCGCAGCGGCGCACCAGCAGTACTTTGCTGACGCGTGCGAAGCGATCGTTCGTCATGTGACCGAACGATCGACTGCAGGCGCACCAATCTTCGACGTCGACATCATGATGTCGCCCACCCCTGACGGGGCCGCGTTCATCGATCGGATGATCGATGCCGGAGTGACCGGGTTCTCGATCAACGTCGAGGCATTCTCCGACGACGCCGGCGAGCGCCACCTTCCGCGCAAGCACCGCCTTGCCCGGCCCCACCTCGAACGCATGATTCGTCATGCGGTCGACCGCCTTGGTGTCGGTGCGGTCCGATCGTTGATCATCATCGGCCTCGAGCCGATCGAGCGCACGCTGGCGGGGGTCACATGGCTCACCGACCTGGGGTGCGACCCTGTTCTCAGCCCGTTCCGTCCCGCGAGGGCGACCGCGCTCGCGGACGCGGCTCCTCCAGACGAGTTCCTGCTGGCCGAGGCGCTCGCCGCGTCACGTGAGATCGTCGACCGCGCCGAACCGATGCTCGGCCCTCGATGCGTTCCCTGCCAGCACAACACCCTGACGTTTCCCTGGGACATCGCAGCGGACACGGAGGCAGCGTGACGTCGGCGGATCGCATCATGGCGCAACTCGCCACGATCAGGAGCGCGCTCGACTCTCGTTCGTTGCTCTGGTTCGGCATCCGTGGCGAGGATGCGGAGAGCCTGCTCAGCATCCCGGAGTTCGGCGGCAGCTACTCGATCTCCGCGCCGGCTCGTAGTGCGAGTCTCGAACCGGCGGCGAACGTGGCGCTCGAGGAACTGGCCGGACAGCGTGTCGATCTCGACCGCTACGACCTCGACCTGGATGCGTCGTCGTCCGCCGATGCATTCCGTGCTGTCGTCCAGAACGCGGTGAGCCGCCCCTGTGTTGTCATGGTGTACCGCTCCGGTGGATTCATTTCCGACCTCGCCTTCTCGATGTCCGAATCAATGCTGCTCGCCGGATTGCACGCCGATCGGCAGCGCTCGTTCGAGCACAAGCCGTGGATCGAGACGTCGCTACGCCAACTCGGAGTCGCCACACCCGACTGGGTCTACGTCGGCGCCAACCAGGGACCTCGCGTGGTTCGGCGCCTGGCGAGCGGTCCCGTCGTCGTGCGCACGAGCCGGGACTCGGGCGGTGTGGGGATCACGATGGCGACGTCGGCCGACGAGGTGCACACCGCGATCGAGAACAGTGGGGAACCGTTCGTCGCGATCGCTCCCCATATCCACGACGCAGTCCCCGTGAACGTCGGCGGATGCGTGTTCGACGACGGCGCCATCCGCCTGCACGCGCCGAGCGTGCAACTGATCGGCCTCGCCAATTGCACCGATCGCATGTTCGGATTCTGCGGCAACG
This sequence comes from Nitriliruptoraceae bacterium, assembly GCA_050480705.1. Taxonomy (GTDB): domain Bacteria; phylum Actinomycetota; class Nitriliruptoria; order Nitriliruptorales; family Nitriliruptoraceae; genus JBJHAX01. The sequence goes on along the minus strand of JBJHAX010000025.1, from coordinate 1,371 downwards.
ACTTCGCTGCGATCAACGACCTGCCCGCGACGCGCATCGACGAGCTGGACCGAATGTGTCGGGTCGTCGGCGGATGGCTGCATCAGGAGCGCTACCGGGGCGCGTTCGGCGTCGACGCACTCGTCGCCGACGACCGGGTCGTGTTTACGGAGGTCAACCCCCGCTTCCAGGGATCGAGCAGCCTCGGAGCCGCGATCGCGCGCGAGATCGGCGAGCCCGACCTCCTGTTGGACCATCTCGCGGCGTTCCTCGGCATCGTCCCCGAAGACGCGGGGCTGCCACTGTCCGCCTGGCGCGAACGGCAGCCGCCGCATTCTCAGGTGATCGTGCACAACACGACCGCCGAAACGGTTAGTGTCCGGCACACGCCGTTGAACAACGGGCGGCGCCACGGGGCACGTGCCACCCTCGTGCCGACGACGCCGGTGGCGCCAGGTGGCGTACTCGTGCGTCTCGTCATCGATCGTCAGGTGACCCGCTCGGGTTTCGAGCTCGAAGAGCCGGTCGAACGCGAGGTGCGGTGCGTGCACAACTCGTTGTCTCCCGAGGCGGATCGGGAAACCGGGAGGAGAACGAGTGGTCGCTGAATGGGCGCAGCTTCAGGAACTCTTCGCGTTGGGGCGCCCCGTCGTCGTCTGGGGCCCCGGGTGCCACCGCATCGGATACGACGACCCCGATGACCCAGGCTGGGCGACGGTCACGGGGCATGCGCGCCAGCTGTTGTCGGTGGCCAATCCACACGAGACGGACTTCCTCATCCGCTACTGGCGATCGAAGCTGAGCGACGAGACCGTTCGGCTCGACCGCATCGACGACCACAGGATCGACCAACAGACGAATCCCGACATGCCGGACGTGGATCGCCTGCGCACGATGCTCGCCAAAGAGATCCTGACCGCTTACTACGAGTCGTCACGTTCGCTGGGTGCCCTCGTCGCCTCAGGCGTCGTTCCAGTGATCGACTGGTACGAGGTTCCCGGCCGGGCCCACCGGGACGACCCGGCGGTGACTGCGGAGCAGGCCGAGCATCTTGCCAAGGCCAGGCATGCAGTCGAACGAGCCCTCGGACTCGCGGACGCGATGGGAGCCCTGTGCGACAAGCGCGCGCTCAGCCGCGATCAGACTCGCCAGCTCGAAGCACTGGGCGTGGACCCGGCTGTGGCGAAGAGCACCGATTCCACCGACGTTCGGCAGCTGTTGTCACAACTCGATGCGATGAAGGTTGGCGACATCGCAGGAATGTTGGGGACGCTGACGCGAACCTGCTTCGCCGACGACCCGGTCGTGCCATTGACCGGAGCATTGGTGGAATGGCTCGGCGACCTGCTTTGGCACGTCTTGGCAATCGGTGCTCGCGTCCCGCCGAGCCAG
>JBJHAX010000024.1:3733-30312 GCA_050480705.1 Nitriliruptoraceae bacterium | reverse complement strand
GCGGTGTAGCGCACGCCGTTGATCATCAGCCTGGCGTGGTACGCGCCGGACGGCAGCTGGTAGTAGCTCATCGGTCACCTCGTCGGGTCGTGCCGGACCCCGGATGACTGTCCCTGTCCGCGACCGATTGGTCACGGATTTGTCATGCCGCCCTGTGGATAACCGTCGTGGCCGATCTCCCAAAACCGCGAGAACGGCCCGCTAGAGGTACGTAGCGGGCCGTTCTCGAGATGCGCGCTGGGAGGGATTCGAACCCCCGGCCGCCTGATCCGTAGTCAGGTGCTCTATCCGGACTGAGCTACCAGCGCATCCGCGGAGGCTGAGGGATTCGAACCCTCGAGGGCCATAAATGACCCAACGGGATTAGCAATCCCGCGCCATAGACCAGACTAGGCGAAGCCTCCAGGCGCCCCGGCTCCGATGGTGGCGAGCACGGTTGGCGTGAGGGTAGCAGTCACCATCACGTTAGATTGACCCGATGCATCCTGTGTCTCAGCGCGTCATCGACGCCACCCCGCGGCGCTTCCGCCGACCCGTGGACGTCGCGGTGCGCACGATCGACAACGCGGTTTCCGACCGGCTGCCCGGGCTTGCCGCGGAAATAGCCTTCTGGGTCCTGCTGTCCCTGCCCGCCCTGCTGATCGCGTCGATCGGCGCACTCGGCGCACTCGGTGGGCGGCTCGGCGACGACTGGGACGACCAGTTCACGCAACGCGTCGTCGAAGTGGCGGGCTTCACGCTCACCGAGAACACCATCGACAACACGGTGCTGCCGCTCGTCCAGCAGATCCTGAGCGGAGGTGGCGTCGGCCTGGTGTCGGTGTCGTTCGTCGCAGCGGTATGGACGGCCTCACGGGCGGTGAAGGTCGTGCTGCAGACCGTGGCGATCGTGCGAGGCAACGGCGAGACCCGTGAGGGTTGGAAGGACCGGCTGCTCGGGTTCGGGATCGCGATCTCTGCGATGCTGGCCGGGATGGTGCTCGCACCGCTGTTGATCGCCGGACCCGGGTTCGGCGACCAGCTCGCATCATGGATCGGGGCCGGCAGGTCCACGATCACCACGTTGTGGGGCGCGCTGTACTGGCCGATCGTGCTGCTCGGCGCGACCGGCGCCGTATGGGCGCTCTACCGGTTCGGTGTCCCTGGTGGCGGCGGGACGCGCGAGCTGCCCGGCGCGGTGCTGGCGACGCTTGTGTGGCTGCTCGGCAGCGCGGGGCTGCGCCTGTACGGCTCCTGGTTCATGACGGGCGACAGTGTGTACGGCCAGCTCGCCGGACCGATCGTCGGGCTTCTGTGGCTGTGGCTGTCCGGGTTCGCTGTGCTGCTCGGCGCCGAATTGAACGCCTCGTCACGTCGCCGCTCCTGACGTTCGCAGCCTGAAGAAGAACGACGCGCCCTGGTCCGGCCCGCTCTCGACGTCGAGGTCGCTGCCGTGCGCCACCACGATCTGCCGGGCCAGCGCGAGCCCGAGGCCCAGGCCGCCGCTCACACGCCTCGTCGACTCGCCGCCGCGGTAGAACCGCTCGAGCACGTGCGGCAGATCGATGCTGGCGATCCCGGGTCCGTCGTCGCCGATCTCGACCTCGACGGCGTCATCCACCATCCGTGAGCGAATCCACACGCTGGTGCCGTTGGGCGTGTGTTTGACGGCGTTGTTCAGCAGGTTCTCGAACACGTGCTCGATCAGGCTCGGATCGGCCTCAACCAGCAGGTCCCGGTCGACGTCGACGGTCACGTTGTGTCCGGCGAGCACACCGGAGAGTCTGCCGAGCAGCGATTCCACCGTCGTGCGCAGCTCGATCGTCTCGATCTGCGGTGAGAACTCGCCGGTGTCGAGCGCGACGTGGTTGAGCAGCGAGAGGACGAGCACTTCGAGCCGATCGATGTTCGCATCGATGCGCCGCAACAGGTCTCCTCGTCGCTGCGCGCCCAGATCGCCCCAGCGGCGTCCGAGCGTCTGCCCGAGGCCCTGCATCACGGTGAGGGGCGTGCGCAGCTCGTGCGACACCGTGCTGACAAAGTCGTGGGTGCGTTCGTCGAGGTGGCGGGATTCGTCGACCACGCGCCGTTCAGCGGCGAACGCCTCGGCCCGGCGCAGCATCGCGGTCACTTCCTCAGCGAACAGCTCGACCGCGTCGCGGTGCAGGTCGGACAACGGATCCTGTGAGGTGGCGACGATGATCCCGGGAGATCCTTCGCCGAGCGTCAACGGAACGACGAGCTCGTCGGACCGGTCGGTGTCCCGGCCGGCGCCGCCGCTCGACGCAGCCAGGACCTCGGCGTGTCCGGTCCGTTCATTGAACTGGCGCACCTCGACGCGCTCGAAGCCGACCTCGACGAGCCCTTGAACGACACTGTCGAGCACCGTGCCGGGATCCAGCGAGTTCGCCCGGAGCACGCTCGCGAGCAGCATCTGGTGACGGTCCGCACGGACCCGTTCCGCGTGCTGGCGCTGCGCAGCAGCACGACGCGCATTGGCCGTGCGCATCGACACCACCGCCACGACGGCGAGCCCTCCGGCGTGGAGGACGAGCGCGGAGGGGCTGCGCACGCCGCCTCCGAGTGCCAACGCGGCGACCCAGATGAGGATCGCCCAGATCAGCAGCGCGAGCCGGCCGCGTCGCGGATAGCTGTACGCGCCGGCCACCACAATGGTGGCCATCACCGGAGTGAACAACTCGACGGCGACGTCGAGCACCCATCCAAAGGCCAGCGGCACCAGTCCCACGCCGACGGTGGCGCTCACCAGCTGCCAGGACCGCGCGAACAACTCGCCGTTCGCGCCGAATCGTCGCCACGGGCGCAGTGCATTGACGACCGCCAGGACGAGGCCGAGCACGACCACCACCGCAAGCACGTCCATCCGCACGACGTCGGCGACGAAGACGGCATAGAAGGTGACCACGAGGGTGAGCACGACCATGCCGACACGGATCGTCGCGTTGTCCGTTCCCTGCGCATCCGTGCCGGCAGTGTTCACGTCCCGACCTCGTCGACGACGCGTCGCAGCGCAACTCGTGGCGGTGGTCCCTCGTCCAGCAGGGCCCCTGCGCCGACGAGCAGCTGTTCCGACAGCGACCGTGCGAGCTCGCTGCGGGTCGGCGGCTCCGCAGCCGTCGCGGTGAGCCAGACGTGATGTTCATCGACGTCGACATCCACGTCCGTGACGCCGAAGAGCAGCTCGATCGCTCCGGCGAACAGCCGCGGGTCGATCTCGACGTGGCACGCCTCGACATCGGCCGGCCGCCGCAGGGTCAGCCCGGTCGCTTCGAGCACCTCGCCGAGCTGTGCGACGACAGGCTCTGCACTGCCTGCCTCGGTCTGCGTCTGCGAGAAATCCAGCAGCGTGTCGATGGTGACGCGCAGGTCGGCGGTTCGCTGGGTGAGCAGCGTCAGGTAGCGCCCGCGGGCAGCTGCATCGCGCGCGCTGTCGACGTCCATCAGGCCTTCGCACGCCTCACGTGCCTGCGCCAGCGGCGCACGGAGTTCGTCGGACACCTGTCCGAGGAACGCACGACGCATTGCTTCGAGGTCGCCCATCCGTTCCAGGAGTTCGCGCTGGCGGACGACCTGGCGTTGAGCAGCGAACGCGGCACCGAGGTGGCCCGCGACGACCTCCACGGTGTCGACGGCGTCGGGGTGCACCGTGCCCGGGGTGGGAGACGCGGCGACGATCGCACCGACCGTCGTTGCTCCTGCATGCACCGCGGCAGCGATCATCTCGCCGGATGCTGTCTCGGTGTCCCCCGCCACGATCGCGTGTTCCGCCGCGCGCTGCGCCTCGTCGCGATCCAGATCCTGCTGCCCGGCGCCGCCCGAGGTCGCAGGGCGAAGTCCACCGGGGCCGGCGAGAAGCAGCTCGACCGCCGGGAACCCGAGCGATCGCAGCGTGTCGACCGCGTGTGCCCCCATCTCTGAGGGGTCGAGCCCCTGCAGTTGCCGCATCGCCGTCAGCAACGTGGTGCGGCGACGAGCCGCACCACTGGCCTGCTCGGCTGCAAGCCTCACCCGGCGAAGCTCCGCAGCGAACGACGACGCGACCACCGCAGCCGTCGCGACGACTGCGATCACGGTCACGGTTGTCGCCGCCGACAAGCCGGTGGCCAGAGCCGCAACCCCACCGGCGCCGATAACCGCGACATGAAGCGCGACGCGCATCGGGACGTGCGTCATCGGCGCCGTCGAGCAGACGAGGACCACCGCGACGAGCAGGATGACATCAGCCCCGACCTGCACCGACCCCTCCTGCACGTCGTTGCCGGGTTCCGGGTCCCCGGCGCCGACGACTCTACTGGCCGTCGGTTGTGTGCCATCCCCAGGAATACCTGTGGGCCCACATGCGTTCTCGACAGTCCATCCGCACGCAGACAAGCCAAGGCGCCACGGTGCACCTCGATTTCGGCATCACCTTCGACTACCTGTGCCCCTGGGCACGCAACGCCAACGAGCACGTCGTCGCGGGGCTTCGTGACGGTGCCGACTGGCAGGTGCGATTCGTCCCCTACAGCCTGTCGCAGGGCCACGTCGACGAAGGCGACACCGCCGTGTGGGACCGGGATCAACCCTGGCGATCGTCAGGAATTCTGGCGCTGCTCAGCGGCCTCGTCGTGCGCGACCAGCACTCCGAGCGGTTCCTCGACGCGCATCTGGCGCTGTTCGCCGCCCGGCATGACCATGGCCACGACATCCGGGAAAAGGCGACCATCACAACCGCGCTTGGCGGGGTCGGCCTCGACGGCTCCCAGATCGTCGAGGAAGCGATGCAGCCGCAGACCATCAAGCAGCTCGCGACCGAGCACGAGGCCGCGGTCCGCGACCACGACGTCTGGGGCGTGCCCACGTTCATCGGCAGCGAGCGTTCCGTGTTCGTCCGGGTCCTCGACCGCCCTGAAAGCGACCCGGCCCGTGCACGCGCACGCATCGAGCAGATCGTGGGACTGGTCGAGAACGCACCCGAGCTGCACGAGTTCAAGCAGACCGACCTGGCCCGCTGACGCGGCACACGGCCCCGCCATGAAGGACCTTTGCCCCGTTTCTGCTTCGCGGCGACAGCGCACACTCGGAACGTGCAACGAACTGCACGGTCCGACGACTGACGGCAGGATCTTCGTCACGTGGAGAAGGCACTATGCGGGGTTCACGACTCGCCGCGCTCGTCGTTCTCGTCGCCGCCGGAGGTGCGCTGGCAGCGTTCCTGTGGGGAGCGAGCGACGCGACGCGGCCTGACCGTGACGGCGTGCTGAACGTCAGGATGGAGCGATACAAGTTCGAACCCGATGTGTGGCACGTCGTCGCTGGCGAGCCAGTGACGTTCCGGTTCGAGAACCGCGACGAGGTGACCCACCACGTCAGCATGGGCCGCGGCATCGTTGAGGCCGAGAATCGTGCGGTTGCGTTCGAGGACGACCTCCTCGAGGGCCTCGAGGTCCAGGTTCGCCCCGCTACCGCAAAGGTTGATCTTGGCCCGCCCTACGACAGTCGCGTCGTCGAGGTTCGCGGTGGCACAACCGTCGAGGTCTCAACGAGGTTCACCGACGAGCAGGTAGGTGAATGGCACGTTGGGTGCTTCACGGGGCGCGGCTGCCACTTCCGTGCCGGACTCGACGCGGTGCTGACTATCGAGCCACCGGGGTAGCAGGACGCCTCGTCGCCGCGGAGGGTGAGGGATTCGAACCCTCGGTACGGGTCACCCCGCACGCCGGTTTTCAAGACCGGTGCAATCGTCCGCTCTGCCAACCCTCCGGGTGTTCCCGCGGGCGACCGCGACAACGCCGCTGCGAGGCTACTTGCCCACCACGACCGTCAACCGTCGGTACCGGTGAGCAGGCGTTCACGGCCGAGGTAGGGCTGGAGCTGTTCCGGCACGTCGACCGAGCCGTCGGCGCGCTGGTGCTGCTCGACGAGCGCGATGATGGCGCGCTGCACCGCGAGCGCGGTTCCGTTCAGGGTGTGCACGAAGACGTTCTCGCCTTCACCCCGCATGCGGGCGCGCAGCCGGCGCGCCTGGTAGTCGGTCGTGTTGGAACAGGACGTGATCTCGCGATAGGCGTCCTGGCCGGGCATCCACGCCTCGAGGTCGAACTTGCGTGCAGCCGACGCGCCGAGGTCGCCGACGGGAATGTCCACGACGCGCGCATGGATCTCGAGGCCTTCGAAGATCTCCTGCTCGATCGACAGGATCCGCTGGTGCTCGTCGTCGGATGCATCGGGCGCGACGAAGGAGAAGAGTTCCACTTTCTCGAACTGGTGCACACGCAGGATCCCGCGCGTGTCCTTGCCGTGCGCGCCAGCTTCGCGCCGAAAGCACGGTGAGTAGCCGACGTAGCGAAGCGGCAGGTCTTCGGGGTCGAGGACCTCATCCATGTGCAGCGCAGCGAGCGGGACCTCCGAGGTACCGACGAGATAGAAATCGTCGTCGCGGGTCATGAACAGCTGCTGCTCGTCGGTCGGCAGAAATCCCGTGCCGTACATCGCGGCTTCGCGAACCAGCACGGGAGGAATGACCGGCACGTGGCCGTGGCGCATCGCGACGTCGATGGCATAGCGCACGAGTGCGAACTCGAGCAGTGCTCCTTCGCCCTTCAGATAGGCGAACCGCGCGCCCGACGTCCGGGCGCCACGCGCGAGATCGAGCGCGTCGGCGGCTTCGAGAAGCTCCACGTGGTCGCGCGGGGCGAAGCCCGGTTCGGGGCGCGTCCCGAAGGTGTGGAGGACGACGCCGTCACCCTCCTCGCCGTCAGGCGCGTCGTCGTGGGGAAGGTTGGGGATGTGCGCGGCGAGCTCGCCGTGCTCACGCTCGACCTGCTCGAGGCGTCCTTCGAGGTCGGTCACCTGCGCCTTGGCGGCAGCGGCCTGCTCGATGAGGGCCGCCCGTTCCTCCTCGGACGCACGCGAGATCGCCTTCGAGGTCGCGTTGCGTTGCGCGCGGGCGGTGTCGACGTCGCCGATGAGTCGACGGCGCTCTTCGTCCAACGCCGTGAAGCGGGCGAGGGTGTCGTCGGCTACACCCCGGCGTCGCAGGGCTGCAGCAACACGTTCCGGCTCGTCGCGGAGCAGGCGCAGATCGATCATGGCGACAACCTAACGGCTGCCGCCGTGCGACGACGACATGAGACCAGATGCATGACGTGGCAGACGGACGTCAGGTCGTTGGACCGTCCCCGCCGATGCGATCACGCCACGCGGTGAGCCAGGCGGCTGCTGCCCGGTACGCATCGTCGTCTGCGCGGATCCGCTCCGCCTCGTCGGTGCGCCGGGCCCCCGATCGGCGGTAGGAACCGAGGATCTTGACGTCACGATGGGTCCGCTTGACCGCAGCGAGCGCGTCACCGACGCGTTCGTCCGCGATGTGGCCCTCGACGTCGAGGAAGAAGCAGTACTCGCCGAGTTCGATCTTGGTGGGCCGCGACTCGATCTTGGTGAGGTTCAGCTCACGTTCGGCGAAGATTTCGAGCAGTTGCAGCAGCGCGCCCGGCCGGTTCGTCTCGATGAAGACAACCACGGACGTCTTGTCCCACCCGGTCGGTGCGGGCAGTTCGTCGCCGACGACCACGAAACGTGTCGTGTTGCCCTGCCGGTCGGTGACGTCCCGGGCGAGGATCTCGAGCCCGTAACGCTCCACAGCGAGCGCATTGACGATCGCGACCGACGGCCGCTCGTCGCCGGCGACGTCAGCGGCGGCCTTGGCGGTCGAGGCGACCGAGATCCGCTCGGCGTCCGCCACGTTCGCCGCGATCCATCGCCGGCAGCCGGCGAGCGCGACCGGATGCGACAGCACGGCCTCGACCTCGTCGAGGCCGGTCCCCGGCCGTCCGGCGACGACGAGGCTGATCGGGAGTTCGACCTCGGCTTCGATGAGCAGGTCGGTGTCGAACGCGAGCGCGTCGAGTGTCGCGGTGACCGAACCTTCGAGGGTGTTCTCGATCGGCACCACCCCGCGCGCGACGTCGCCGTCGACGACCGCGCGCAGCACGTCGGACACATCACCGAACGCGATGAGGTCCTCGGCACGGCTGTCGCCGACCACCAGCCGCGCAGCAGTCTCGGTGAACGTCCCCGACGGTCCGAGATAGCCGACGGTGCGCGTACCCGCGGTCACGAAGCCCTCTTGCGGCGCCGCGGCGAACCTGTGAGCGTCGCGACGGGGCGGCCTTCGAGGGCGGAGCGGATCGCCTCGCGTTCCTCATCCGACAGCGTGTGCTCGCTATCGCCCTTGACGATCTCCTTGCCGTAGCAGCGCGTCTCGTGGCGTCCATTGATCGCCGAGATGACGATGCCGCTGCCACGCCGGTCGAGCAGCGCAGCCGAGAACGACTGCGCGCCGGCGACGTCGTCGAATGCGTCGTAGCGCACGATGCCGATCCGAGAGGTCACACCGAGCAGGTGCTCGCGCAGCCGTTCGGTGTTTCCGTGCACGGTGGCGAGGTCGTCACGGACACCGCTGATCTCGTCGGAGTGGCGAACCAGAACCTCGACGACGTCCTCGGTCCCATCGGGGAACGCCGCCTTGAGTTGCCTGCGCAACTGCACGACCCTGACGACCAGCCCCACGTTGACGAGCAGCAGCACGCCCGCCAGCACCAGCGCGACCACGACGAGGGTCGCGACCGTCCCAGGGTCGAGATCCGTCATCGCCGAGGAGCCTTTCCGATTGCCGGAGTCATCGGCACGACGATACCGCCAGCGGGCGACACGGCGGTGTGACCGACCGGCCATCGCGCGCCCACGACATGCGCGTCGAGCGACGAGCGCGCACGCGAGGTCCCCGAAGGACAGCACGCCGCGGGCCACCTAGACTTCGCGGCCGTCCGCAACCCGACCCGTGGCCGGACGTCACGGACCGGAGGGAGCCTGTGACGAGACGCCTGCGTGCCGTGCTGCTCATGACCGTGGCACTGGGCACCGTCCTGCTGTCCTCACCTGCGTTCGCCGACACCCCCGACGCCACGTTCACCGCGGCAGACAGCACGACGGGAACGGTCGTCCTCGCGCAGGACGCGAGCGAAGCGGTGAACGGCACGATGCTCGATGCGGACCGCGAGCCGATCGAGGGCGTGCTGATCACGATCACCTCCGCCGACGGGGCCTTCGCCGAAGAAGCGGTGACCGACCAGGAGGGGTTGTGGGAGATCCCTCTTCCGGGACCCGGCGACTACATCGCGGTTCTCGACCAGGACACGCTTCCCGAAGGAGTCGCGCTGCGAGATCCGGACCGTGCGACCCTCGAGGTCGAGGTGCGCACGGGGCAGAACCGAACACTGCTGTTCGCGACCGGTGAGGCAGGAGCGGTCGCGCCGTTCAGCCAGCGGTTCATGACCCGGTTCGCGTCAGGCATCCAGTTCGGCCTCATCATCGCGATCACCGCGATCGGGCTCTCCCTCGTCTTCGGCACCACCGGACTCGTGAACTTCTCCCACGGCGAACTCGTCACGCTCGGAGCGGTCACCGCGTGGTTCCTCAACGCGCCGTCGGGCACTGGTCTCGGGCTGCAACTGATCATTGCGGGGCTGATCGCAACGCTGCTCTCCGCCGGGGTGGGTGGTGCCATCGAACTTGGCATCTGGCGTCCGTTGCGTCGCCGGCGCACAGGACTGATCCAGATGCTCGTGATCTCGATCGGCATGATGCTCATGCTGCGCAACCTGCTGCAGCTGTGGTTCGGCGGGCGCAGCCGCCCCTACTTCGACTACGCCATCCAGCAGGCGATCCAGCTCGGGCCGATCCGCATCACCCCGCGTGACCTCACCGTGATCGTGCTCGCGACCGTCGTGCTGGTCGGGATCGCCACGATGCTCAGCCGCACGCGCATCGGCAAGGCGATGCGTGCGGTGTCGGACAACCGCGACCTGGCCGAATCGTCGGGCATCGACGTGCAGCGCATCGTGCTGATCATCTGGATCCTCGGCGCCGGACTCGCCGGCTTCGGCGGCGTGCTCGCAGCGACCGTCGAGAACGTGAGCTACATGCTCGGCTTCCGTCTGCTCCTGCTCATGTTCGCCGGTGTGATCCTGGGCGGGTTGGGCACCGCCTACGGCGCCATGTTCGGCTCGATCGTCGTCGGCCTCGTCACCGAACTGTCGACCCTGTGGTTCTCGTCCGAACTCAAACTCGTCTGGGCGCTGTGCGTGCTGATCCTCATCCTGCTCTTCCGCCCCCAGGGCCTGCTCGGCCAGCGAGAGAGGATCGGGTAGATGGACGTCAGCCTCGTCAGGGTCCTCGCCGACGGCCTCAACGCCGCCCTCGGACCGACCGCGATCGTGTTCGCGCTGGCTGCGATCGGCCTCAACGTCCACTACGGCTACACGGGGCTGCTCAACTTCGGGCAGGTCGGCTTCATGCTCGTCGGCGCCTACGGCCTGGCGATCAGCGTGTCGGTTGCGGGGGTGCCGTTCTGGGCGGGCATCCTCATCGCGATCCTGTCTGCGACCGCTCTCGCGCTGCTGCTGGGGATCCCGACGCTGCGCCTTCGCGCCGACTACCTCGCGATCTGCACGATCGCGGCCGCCGAGATCTTCAGATTCGTGATCCGGTCATCACCCATGTCGCAGTTGACAGGTGGCCAGTTCGGCATTCCGAGCCATGCAGGCGGGCCGGGATTCCACCAGACCTGGGTGGCAATGAACCCCATCCCCGAAGGGCGCTACTCCTTCATGCTGCTGTCGTTCAGCCATACGCGTTTGTGGCTGACCATCGTGGGATGGACGCTGGTGGCGGTGTGCATGCTGCTGGTTTGGGCGCTCATGCGCAGCCCCTGGGGGCGTGTCATCAAGTCCATCCGCGAGGACGAGGACGCCGCCCGGGCGCTGGGCAAGAACGCGTTCGCCTACAAGATGCAGGCGCTCGTCCTCGGCGGGATCCTGGGCGGGCTCGGCGGCGTGATGCTCGCTCTCTCCCAGCACGCCATCAGCCCCGACCAGTTCCTGCCCCACCTGACCTTCTACGCGTACGCGATCCTGATCTTGGGCGGCGCGGCGACCGTCTTCGGCCCGGTGATCGGCTCGGTGCTGTTCTGGTTCATCCTGCTCGTCACCGAGAGCTTCCTGCGCCAGGCCGACATCGTCGGGGGAGGAAATATCGGCGCGATCCGCCTCGCGCTCGTCGGCCTCATCCTGATCCTGCTCATGATCTACCGACCGCAGGGAATCCTCGGAGACCGGCGGGAGATGATGCTGAATGCCTGAGGCCGCCGCGGCACGACCGCTTGCCGACGTCGCCCCGCAACCCGGGGTGGCCAAACCCGATCCGATCCTGGTCGCCGACGGCGTACGTCGCAGTTTCGGCGGGCTGACCGCCGTCGATGTCGAGCACCTCGAGGTCCAGCGGGGAGTGATCACCGCGCTCATCGGCCCCAACGGCGCCGGCAAGACGACCTTCTTCAACCTCATGACCGGCTTCGATCAGGCCGACGCCGGCTCGTGGAGCTTCAACGGCGACGACATCACCCACAAGCCGGCCCACCGCGTGGCGCAGGCCGGGATGGTGCGCACCTTCCAGCTCACCAAGGCCCTCACCCGCCTGACCTGCCTGGAGAACATGAAGCTCGGCGCGACGGAGCAACGCGGTGAGCGCATCCTCGCTTCGCTGTGGCCGCCCGCGTGGCGCGAGCAGGAGCGCGACATCGAGCAACGCGCCGATGCGCTGCTCGAACGCTTCCGGATGCACCACATGCGCGACGACCCGGCTGGAACACTGTCGGGTGGTCAACGCAAGCTGCTCGAGATGGCACGCGCCTTGATGACCGAACCCACGATGGTCATGCTCGACGAGCCGATGGCGGGCGTGAACCCTGCACTCACCCAGTCGCTGCTCGACCATGTCCGCGAGCTTCCCAGGCTGGGCATGACCGTGCTGTTCGTCGAACACGACATGGACGTCGTCATGGACATCAGCGACTGGGTCGTCGTGATGGCGCAGGGCCGCATCATCGCGGAAGGGCCGCCCCGTGAGGTCGCGCAGAACCCTGCGGTCATCGACGCCTACCTCGGGGAGGAGCACGGCGACGAGAGCCGCTTCACACCGGTCGAGCGCGTGACGAGCCCGTCGGCGCCCGCGCCGGGTGTGGCCGAAGGCGCCGTCGCCACCGCGATCGCACCGCCTTCCGAGGACGAGGGGACCGACGAACTCGCTGACGGTCCGCCCGACTCCGACGCGGACACGAAGGGCTGACGGTGAGCGAACCTCTGCTGGTCGCCGAGAATGTCACCGCGGGCTACCTCCCCGGCATCGACATTCTCACCGGTGTCGACCTGACCCTCGACGAGGGCGAACTGGTCGGCATCATCGGGCCGAACGGCGCAGGCAAATCGACGCTGGTCAAGGCGCTCTTCGGCCTCGTCGAGGTCCGTTCGGGACAGGTGCGGCTGCGCGGCGAGGACATCTCGAACAATCCGGCACACGAACTGGTCGAACGTGGCGTGGGCTACGTCCCCCAGACCCAGAACGTGTTTCCCAGCCTCACCATCGAAGAGAACCTCGAGATGGGGCTGTTCCTGAATCCAGGACAATTCGACGAACGCTTCGAGTACGTCGCGACGCTGTTCCCGCTGCTGGGTGAGCGCCGCCGCCAGCGCGCAGGCGGCCTGTCGGGCGGCGAGCGCCAGATGGTCGCGATGGGCCGCGCGTTGATGATGCGCCCGTCAGTGCTGCTGCTCGACGAACCGTCGGCCGGCCTGTCACCGGCGCTGCAGGACGAGGCGTTCCTGCGCGCGAGAGAGATCAACGCCACCGGTGTCTCGATCGTCATGGTCGAGCAGAACGCGCGACGCTGTTTGCAGATCTGCCACCGCGCCTACGTGCTCGACCAGGGACGCAACGCCTACACCGGCACCGGCGAGCAGCTCCTCAACGACCCCAAGGTCGTCGATCTGTATCTCGGGACGCTCGCCCAGCAGGACTGACGCCTGCCTCACCCGCGGCGATCGAACAACGCGGGGGAATGTTCGAAGCACACGCACCGTCCGGTTGGGCAGGTGTGCACCGTGTGCCCGCAGCGCGTCCAGCGGCCCCTGACCCTCCGAAACCACGGGTGACCCAGCAGACACCCAGGAGGGTCCCCAGACATGCGCAAGCTCATCATCGGCCTGGCCGCGTTGGCCCTGGCCGTCATCCCCGCCGCGGCATTCGCGGCCAACCACACCGCCCAGGTCGTCGTCGTGCACGGCGTGCCGGGCCTCGAGGTCGACATCCTCGTCGACGGCGACGCGGCGATCGAAGGCTTCTCGTTCGCCGACGACCCGGTCGTGACCGAACTGCCCGCCGGCAGCTACACCCTCGGCGTGGCCCCGGCCGGCACCACCGACGCCGTCCTCGAACTCGACGCCACACTCGCGGCAGGCAGCAGCGTCACCGTCGCCGCCTTCCTCGACACCAACGGCGACCCCCAGCTGCGTGCGTTCGCGAACGAAGTCGCTGCGAGCGGCATCCAGCCCTTCCACATCGCGGACTTCGGCGCGGTCGACATCCTTGCAGGTGGCGACGCCGTCCTCGAAGGCGTGACCAACGGACAGACCGCGCGCATCGACGTCGACGGCGGCACAACCGTGCCCGACGTCGGCATCGGAGCCGCCGGAGCCGGCGAGGCAGCGATCGAACTCGGCGACGTCCGGGTTCCCGCCGACACCCTGGTGCTCGCCTACGCGATCGGGCCGGACGAGGGCGAGGACCTGCCTTCCGTCGTGGTTGCCACAGTCGACGTGATCGGTGACGCGTCACGCGTTGACGCCGGCACCGGCGGCCAGGCCGCAGCGACGCTGCCGCCAGCCGTCATCGCCCTGATGGTGGCAGGCGGCCTGCTGATCGCGGCCCCCGCCGCAGCGCTGGCACGACGCAGCCGCTGACGGCACTGTGCGGGTCACCGTCACGCCCCCCGGCGGTGACCCGCACGACGTCAGCCACCAGACTGTGACGAGCGATCGGGAAGGATCGTCGTGACGACCGCCCGAGCACTTGCCAGCGCGACGCTCGGCGTCGCGCTGCTCGTCGTTCCTCCCGCCGTGTGGTCGCTCGCAGACCAACGCCCAGTCGGCGAAACCCCGGGGAGCGTTGGGCAGGCCGGCCCGGTCGGTGACGAGAACGGCTCCGACGAAGTCGCCGCTGCCAGCGAACTCAACGACGCCGCGGAGCCGTTGCCCACGACCAGCCTCAGCGGCGCGATCGACCCTGCCGCTTGGCCCAGCACGATCCGTATCGACGCGATCGGCGTCGATGCACCCATCGACCCGGTCGGGCTCGACACCGAGGGAGCCATGCAGGTGCCAGCCCGTGGCGAGCGCGTGGGCTGGTATCAGCGCGGTTCGGTTCCCGGCCAGCCAGGCA
Organism: Nitriliruptoraceae bacterium; assembly: GCA_050480705.1. Taxonomy (GTDB): domain Bacteria; phylum Actinomycetota; class Nitriliruptoria; order Nitriliruptorales; family Nitriliruptoraceae; genus JBJHAX01. The sequence continues at coordinate 15,999 of JBJHAX010000024.1, read as the reverse complement.
CCGCGGCGCTCACCGCACACGTCGACACGCGCCGAGGAGGCCACGGGGCGTTCGTGCGACTGGGCGAGCTGCGCCCCGGCGACAATGTGGAGATCGTCGACGTATCGGGCGCACGCACCATGTGGCAGGTGACCGGACGCGAACGGCGAGCGAAGGAGACCCTTCCCGGTGCTGCGGTGTTCGCCCGAAGCGGCCCGCCACAGCTGGTGTTGATCACGTGCGGCGGTGCGTTCGACACCGCAACGCGCAGCTACGCCGACAACGTGCTGGTCTACGCCGAACCTGTCGACGACCTCACCCCAGGGTGATCGCGCGCCCTCTGGCGAGCGCGTCGACGATCGTCGCCGCCCCGACGATCGTTGCGCCGTCGATGAGCGGCTGATCCCCCGTGATTCCGCGCTTGGTCGTGCACGCGCTGCACAACCACACCTCGCCTCCGGCTTCGGTCAACTGCCGTGCCAGGTCGGCGAGCGCAGGGAGCCCTTCGGATTCGAGCCGCTCTGCGACGCCGGGCACACCGATCCACACGGCGTCCTGCGTGCACACGACCTTCGCTTCGTGTCCACTGATCGCCGCCGTTGACGCCGCGATGAACGGCACGATGGCCCGTTCCGGATCGTCTTCGCCGTGGGAGCACGGAAACAACATCAGTTCGGACACACCTACCTCCGGATCTCATCCATAGCCTGCCGGCGATCGACCGTAGACGATCGAACGGAAGTTGACGATGGCGGTCCTCCTATCCACGTAGTAGCGTTTGCGGCTCCGGGGTGACGCACAGCCAAGCCCTCCGAGGGCGGGCGGTGCGTCGCAACCGTGTGCAGTCCCGCGTGACGGCACCTGCCGCACGCGGACATACCCAGCATTTGGGAGGCAGTTCATGAAGCGATCGACCTGGTTGCGCCGCCTTGCGGCGCTGACCGTGCTCGCGCTCGTTGCCGCAGCTTGTGGCAACGGCGACGAGCCAGCCCCCGAACCCGAGGCTCCCGCAGAGGAGCCGGACGAGGCAGCTGAGGAGCCGGCCGACGCGCCGGAAGACCTCGAGCTCAACCTCGGCTACGTGCTCCCCGAGTCCGGTCCTCTCGCGTTCCTCGGACCCCCGCAGATCGAGGCGATCACGCTTGCGGTGGCCGACATGAACGCGGCCGGCGGTGTGCTCGGCAACGACGTCACACTGTCGTCGGGTGACGAAGCCGGTGACGGCACCGTCGCCGCCGAATCCGCAGCACGCCTGGTCAACGAGGGCGTCAACGCCATCGTCGGCGCGGCCGCGACCGGCATGAGCCTCGCCTTCGTCGACGCGGTGACCAGCGCCGGGGTGCTGCAGTGCTCCGGTTCGAACACCGGCCCGGGATTCCGGGAGGCCGAATACGGCGGGATGTACTTCCGTACCGCTCCGAGCGACGGTCTGCAGGGCCCGTTCGCGGCGAACGTGATCCTCGGTGACGGTCACACCAACCCGGCGATCATGGCTCGTGCCGACGACTACGGGCAGGGCCTGCTCGAGGTCTCGTCCGCAGGGATCCAGGAGGCCGGCGGCACTGTCGCAGCCGAGATCCTCTACGACCCCGAAGCGGCGAACTTCGACGCCGAGGTCGCTGAACTGGTCGACTCGGGCGCGGACGCGCTGTACCTGATCGCCTTCGACGAGGGTGCACAGATCCTCGCGGCGATGATCGAGGCCGGCTTCGGTCCGCAGGACTTCCCGATCTACGGCGCTGACGGTGTTCGTTCCAACGAACTCGCCGAGCTCGTCGACCCGAACAACCCTGCCGTGCTCGAGGGCATGCAGGGCACCGCACCTGGTGGCGGTGGCGCCGACGAGACGTGGATCGAGCGTTTCCAGGCGGAGACCGGCGTCGATGACCCGATCTACGCGGCCGAGGTCTACGACTGCGGCATCATCATCGGTCTTGCGGCGGAGCTCGCCGGCACGGCCGACGGCACGGCGATGGCAGCGGTGCTCGCAGACGTCACGTCCGGAGGCACCGAGTGCTCCAGCTTCGAGGAGTGCCGGGACCTGCTCGCCGCGGGCGAGGAGTTCGCCTACCAGACCGCTTCCGGCATCGTGCTGGAGCGAACTGCGACGGGCAACCACGAGCCCGACTCGGCGTCGTACGAGGTCTGGATTATCAACGCCGAAGGCAACGTCGAGACCGTTCGGACGGAGCTCGCGAGCTTCTGATCCGCACACGGTGACGACACGTCACACGACGGAGGCCCCGCCACGGCGGGGCCTCCGTTCATCTCCGACCCATCTCGGCGGGCGCGTTACCGACGCACGGCAGCCTCAACGCCGAGCGAGCCAGTCGTCGAACGACGCGTCGGTGAGCCGCTCATACGCCTCGACGTAGCGCTCACGCGTCGCGGTGACGACGTCGTCGGGCAGCTCGGGGGCAGGCGGCTCACGGTCCCACCCGGTCGACGTGGCGTAGTCGCGCACGTACTGCTTGTCGAAGCTCGGGGGCACACTGCCCGGCTCCCACGCATCGGCGGGCCAGTAGCGCGACGAATCCGGGGTCAGCACCTCGTCGGCGAGCACGATGTTGCCGTCAGCGTCGAGGCCGAACTCGAACTTGGTGTCGGCGAGGATGATGCCGCGCTCGGCGGCGTGCGCCGCACCCGCCTTGTACAGCTCCAGCGACACGTCGCGCAGGCGTGCCGACAGCCCGGCACCGAGCGCGTCACGCATCGTCTGGAACGTCACGTTCTCGTCGTGCTCGCCTTCCTCGGCCTTCGTCGCGGGCGTGAAGATCGGCTCCTCGAGCCGGTCGGCCTCGACCAAGCCTCGCGGCAGCGGCACCCCGCACACCCCACCGTCACGCTGATACTCCGACCAGCCGGATCCGACGAGGTAGCCGCGCACGACGCACTCGAACGGCACGATCTCCAGCCGCCGGCACAGCATCATCCGCCCCACAAGCTGATCGGGATCTGCGGCGCCGGGCACGTCGTCAACCGACGTCGACACCAGATGGTTGTCGACCACCTCAGCGAGCCGCTCGAACCAGAACGCCGACAGGCCGGTGAGGACCTTGCCCTTGTCCGGCACCGGTGTGGGATGGACGACGTCGTAGGTCGACACCCGGTCGCTCGCGACGAGCAGCAGATGCTCGTCGTCGATCTCGTAGAGATCGCGAACTTTGCCGGAACGCAGGTGGGTGAGACCGTCGATCGTCATGGGCGCCTCGTAGGTCGGGACCGCGAGGCTACAAGCCCCCCGGTTCCCTCCCCACGTCCGCGACGTCGTCCGGCGTGTCGACATCGACCGGCGCCGGCCTGTCGACGGTGACCTCCACCACCTCGAGGTGCTCGAGCAGCCGCCGTGCCCCCTCGTCACCCGACACACGTGCGCGCACCGCCGGCCAGTGCCGGCGTTCGATCGCGACCGGATGGCCCGGCCCGTCGCTGTATCGGGCACGCGCCACGCCGGTCGCGGCACTGGCGTTGACGACGTGCTCGACGACCGCCGGAGCGATGCCGGGCTGGTCGGCGAGCAGCACGACGACTGTGCCGGCGCCGGCGCGCTCCGCCGCGTCGAGCCCGGCGACGAGCGAGGTCGACTGTCCCGACGCGTACAGGGGATTGTGGACGGTTTCGACGCCACCGACGCCCGCCACGGCATCGGTGACGCGCTGCGCATCGTGCCCGGTCACGACCAGGACTCGCGTGATGCCGGCGGTCAGTGCGACGTCGACCGCGTGACGCACAAGCGGACGCCCGTCGAGGTCCACGAGTTGCTTCGTGGCGCCGAACCGCTTCGCCGAGCCGGCCGCGAGCACCAGGGCGACGACGTCGCCGGCCCGGCCGGGTTCGACGCCTCTAGGATCAGGGTCGCGATCCTCCACGCGTTTCCTTCGTCACGAGGACGACCATCATGCCCTCCGGCAACACCACGGTCTCGCAGCGCCGTCGCGCAGCAGTGCTCACCTGCAGTGACGGTGTCGCCTTCGGCCACCGCGTCGACGATTCGGGCGAGGCCGTCGCCGACCTGCTGGAAGGCGAAGGGTTCGAGATTGTCCGCCGCGAGGTCAGCCCCGACGAACGCGAGCGCATCGGCGCGCTGCTCATCGAGTTGTGCGCCGACGCCGCGCTGGTTGCCGTGACCGGCGGGACCGGCTTCGGGCCGCGCGACGTCACCCCCGAAGCAACACGCGACGTGATCGAACGTGACGCGCCGGGACTCGCCGAAGCGATGCGTGCGGCCGGTCGGGCATCCACACCGATGGCAGACCTGTCACGTGCGGTGTGCGGGATCCGCGGCTCCAGCCTCATCGTGAACCTGCCCGGCAGCCCCCGTGGCGCCACGGAGAGCCTCGCCGCGGTCGTCGGACTGCTCGGCCACGCCCTCGACCTGCTGGCGGGCGACACCCGCCACCATCCCGACGGGCACGGCGACACCACCGAAGGTTGATGACGCGACGCGCGCCGTCCCGTGTGCTCACCCGCCGATGTAGGACATCTCCACGCGAGGGCCGCTGAGTCCGTCAGCCGAGCGCAGCTCGGAGGCACGGTCGGTGCGTGCCGACCACACCTCGGCGATGATCCCGGCGAGCTCGTCGTCCGTGGCGCCGTCGCGGATCGGTGCGCGCAGATCGTGGCCCTCGGCGGCAAACAGGCACGTGAACAGCTCTCCGAGCGCGGACAGGCGCGCGCGGGTGCAGGTTCGGCAGAACGGGCGGGTGACCGAGGCAACGATGCCGACCTCGCCGGCGCCGTCGAGGTAGCGGTAACGCTCTGCGACCTCGCCGATGCGTCCGTTGCGTCCACCCCCGGACGGCTCGATCGGCCAGCGCGCTGCGATCCGCTCGACGACCTCTGCGGCGGGCACGACCTTCTCGCGGACCCAGCCGTTGGTGGTGCCGACGTCCATGAATTCGATGAAACGGATGGTGGCACCGGTGTCGCGCGCCCAGCCGGCGAGCGACTCGATCTGGTCGTCATTGACGCCGCGCTGCAGGACCGTGTTGATCTTGACGGGGGCGAGCCCGGCGGCGAGTGCGGCGTCGACGCCGTCGAGGACAGCGGACACCGGCTGGGTGGTGTCCGCGACGGCACGGAAGACGTCGTCGTCGAGTGCGTCCAGGCTGATCGTGATCCGCTGCAGGCCCGCAGCGGCGAGCGCGTCGGCCTGGCGTGGCAGCAGGATCCCGTTGGTGGTCAGTGCCAGGTCGTCGATGCCGTCGACCCCGACGAGGCCTGCAATGAGATCGGGCAGATCACGGCGCAGCAGCGGCTCACCGCCGGTCAGGCGCAGCTTGCGGACACCCAGCCGGGCGAACACCCCGACGAGGCGGGTGAGTTCCTCGAAGGTGAGCAGTTCGGAGCGTTCGAGGAAGGCGTGGTCCGGGCCGAACATCTCGCGCGGCATGCAGTAGGTGCAGCGCAGATTGCAGCGGTCGGTCAGAGAAACACGAAGGTCTTCGACCGGCCGGCCGAGACGGTCGGTCAGCACCGCCGCGGCACCCGCGCCGGCCCCGTCACCGGTTCCACCGTCGATCGCCACCATTCCGGCAGCGTATCCGCCATGGCACGTGGTTACCTTGCGGACATGGGATCACGCGGGGAGCGCGACGTGCACATCGAGGTGCGCCTGTTCGGCGGCCTGGCGCCGCTGGCCGGTGCCACGACGGTCGGGATCGACGTCGCCGACGGCGCCACGGCCCGCGAGGTGCGCGACGCGGTCGCGGCCGCACACCCCGCGCTCGCGCCGATGCTCGCAGGCGTGAAGGTCGCCGTCGATCTCGAAGTCGCCAGCGACGACACGCGCGTCAGTCCGGACAGCGAGGTGGCACTGCTGCCACCTGTCGCCGGCGGTGCAGGTTCTGCACGCGGGGTCGAGATGCGTCAGCAGGCGGGTGTTCGGGTCGTCACTGGCCTGTTCACCCCGCCGCTGCCCGTCGAGGCGACGATCGCGGCCATCGCCGGCCCACGCGTCGGCGCGGTCGTGCAGTTCCTCGGCACGGTCCGCGACCACGCGGAAGGTCCCGGCACGGTCGTGCGCCTCGACTACTCGGCGTATCCGGCGATGGCCGAGAAGGTCCTCGCCGACATCGCCTCGGACGTCGCGGCGACGCATCCGGACGTCGAAGGGGTCGCGCTGCTGCACGCCGTCGGGGAGCTCGAGGTTGGAGCGCACACCATCCTGGTGGCGTGCGCGTCGGCGCACCGCGACGAGGCGTTCGCGGCGTGCCGCTGGGCGCTGGAGCGCGTCAAGGCCGACACGCCGATCTGGAAGCACGAGCATCTCGCCGACGGCACCTCACGCTGGGTCGGCTGCGACCCGGCGTGAAGCGCGGCACGGTCAGTTGCCGGCGTTGAACCCGAACGCGACCTTCGTCCCGTCGGCGGGGATGTCGCGGTGCTCCATTCCCTTGCCCGACTGCTCCTCACGGAACGCCGCCAGGCGCCCGGCGAGCTCCTCATCGGCCGTGGCGAGGATCTGCACGGCGAGGATGGCCGCGTTGCGCGCGCTGTCGATCCCGACGGTCGCGACCGGCACCCCGGGAGGCATCTGCACGATCGAGTACAGCGCGTCGGCGCCACCGAGGTGGTCGGAAAGACACGGCACGCCGATCACCGGCAGATCGGAGTGGGCAGCGACGACACCGGGCAGGTGCGCGGCGCGGCCGGCACCGGCGATGAGCACCCGGTAGCCGGCGTCGCGGGCACCACTGGCCCACGCCGACACTTTCGCCGGGTTGCGATGCGCCGACATCACGTCAAGGGTGTGGGGCACCCCGAACTCGACGAGCTGGTCGGACGCCTTCTCCATCACAGGCAGGTCGGTCTTGGATCCCATGACGATGCCGACGATCGGTGTGTCCACGTAGGTCCTCCTGGTGTCGCCTGAAAGCTAGCCCGCGGCGATGTCGCCGCGCCGGTGGCAGCCGTCGAAGTGGATCTGGTCCGCGGCCGTGTAGGCAGCCGAACGGGCGGCCGCGACATCCTCACCGGTGGCGGTGACCGCGAGCACGCGCCCGCCGGCGGTCACCAGGGCGCCGTCTGCCACGGCCGTCCCGGCATGGAATACCGCGACGTGCTCATCGTCGACGCCGTCGACCCGGGTGATGGGGACCCCGGTCGGGTAGCTGCCCGGATAGCCGCCGCTGGCGAGCACGACGGTGACGGCGGCGCGGTCGGCGAACGTCACCTCGGCGTCGCGCACCGATCCGGTGGCGGCCGCCGACAGCAGGCGCCCGAGGTCGCTGGACAGCAGCGGCAGGATTGCCTGGGTCTCGGGGTCGCCGAAACGTGCGTTGAACTCGAGCAGTTTCGGTCCGTCGGCGGTGTCGACCAGCCCTGCGTACAGCAGGCCCCGGTAGGGCGCCCCGCGGTCGGCGAGTTCGGCGAGTACCGGCCGGAACACCAGATCGAGCAGCGGTGCGGCGTCGTCGAGGCCGAAGCCATCGACCGGGGCGTAGGCGCCCATCCCTCCGGTGTTGGGGCCGACGTCGCCGTCGAAGGCGCGCTTGTAGTCACGGGCCGGGAGCAGCAGCACGGCGTCCTCGCCGTCGCACACAGCGAACAGGCTGCGTTCGGGGCCGTCGAGGAACTCCTCGATGACCAGCATCGCGCCGGCGTCGCCGAACACGCCGCGCACCAACGCGTCGTCGACGGCTTCGTGCGCATCGGCGAGGTCGTCGCAGATCCGCACGCCTTTGCCGGCGGCGAGCCCGTCGGCTTTGACCACATACGGTGGCGCGAACGCTTCGAGCGCCTCGTGCGCCTGCCCAGGGTCGGCCGTGGCGACGTGGCCGGCAGTCGGGGCACCGGCCGAACGCATCACGTCCTTCGCGAACGACTTCGACCCTTCGATGCGGGCGGCGCCGGCGTGGGGTCCGAAGGCGGGGACGCCGCGCTTGTCGAGCGCGTCGACGACACCGGCGACCAGCGGCGCTTCCGGGCCGACGACGACGAGGTCGGCGCCGATCTGCTCGGCGACGTCGGCGACGGCTTCGGGGTCGGTCACATCGACGTCGACGTTGGCGCCGAGCGCCGCGGTTCCCGGGTTGCCGGGCGCGGTCACCACCTCACCGACGCTGGGTGAGCGTGCGAGCCGCCACGCGAGCGCGTGCTCGCGGCCTCCCGCCCCGACCACGAGCACCCGGTCCGCCATGCGTCGCTCCTCGACGTCGTCTCGACAGCGCAAGGTTCGCCTACGGCGCGTCCACCGCCAACTCGACCTCGGTCAGGCGCGCCAGGCACGAAGCCGAATCCAGGGCAGCGTCGGGCGTGGCGATGAACGATTCGATCAGCTCGACGACACACGCATCCGCGGTGAAAACCGCGTGCCCCGCGGCCGGGAACTCGACGAGGCGGGCGCCGGCCAGGTGCTGCTCGGCGCGCCTGGCCCACGAGACCGGTGTGACCGGGTCGTAGCCGCCGGCGAGCAGCAGCACTGGCGCGTCGGCTCGCACCGGCGCCTTCTCGTTGTCCGTCGCGACACCGGACAGCCAGCCGTCGCACACGGAGAACTGGTGCTCGAGGTGGATCCGCAGCGCGGCACCGAGCCGGCCGGGCAGCTCAGCGGCACGCGCACGGGTCGCAACGGAATCGGTGATCGCCGCTTCTTCGCGGCATTCCACGGAGTAGAAGGTGCCGTCGCTGTCCTCGTAGGCGGGCAGGCTGAACCGGTGGCCGGGCCGGTCGTCGAGTTCCTCGCCGATCAGGTCGGCGAGCGCGCTGTCGGGATCGTCGGCCGCCTCGGCGATCACCCCGGGAAGGGCGGGGATGAACCCGGTGTCGTACAGGCCGAGGAACAGCAGCTGGACGAGATCCGCGCCGGCCAGTTCGGTCCCGTCGATCGACGCGGGGTCGGCGTCGAGCTGCTCGATCGCCGTGTCGAGCCTCGCGGCGAGGTCGCCGTAGGCGTCCACGCAGGCAGCGTCGGCGGCGCAGGCGTCGAACAGGCGCGTGAATGCCTCGTAGGCGGCGTGGCTCTGGTCGTACAGCCCGTCGACCTCAGGCGGATAGGCCGAGTCGAGCACGACACTGCGCACCCCGTCGGGGTGACGGTCGAGCACGGCCAGCGCCACGCGCGTGCCGTACGACACGCCGAAGAGGTTCCACTCGTCGATCCCGAGTGCCACCCGCAGGTCGGCGACGTCGGCGGCGTGCTCGCGCGTCGAGACCGCCGACAGGTCGTGGCCTTCCCCGATCAACCGGTCGTGGCAGGCCATCAGCGCGGCGATGTCGTCGTCGTAGCCGTGCTCGTAGGCCTCCGGGCAGGCGAGCGACGGTGTGGAGTAGCCAGTGCCACGCTGATCGAGCAGGATCAGGTCGCGGTCGTCCATCGACGGCCAGCCTTCGTCGGCCCAGAAGTCGAACCAGGCGACCGACGACCCGCCCGGACCACCCTCCAGGTACAGCACCGGATCGTCGCGGACCTCCGGGCCGCGCGCCGGGATGATCGCGACCGCGAGCGACAGCACACCGGTCGCCTGCCCGCCGTAGCGCGATTCGGGCACGTGCAGCGTCGCGCACGTGACCCCGTCGGCGCCACGCTCACGTTCGAACGGGCACGTGTGCCAGTCGAGCCGGGGCACGCCGGCGACGTCAGCCGGAACCTCGGAAGGATTGGCCTGTTCCCACCTGCCGGGCTCGTACACGTCGTCGAACAGCAGCACCAGAAACCAGATGCCGAGCGCGACGACCGTCGAGACGGCGACGACACCGAGGACACCGACGATCCACGGCCAGCGTGCACGGCGCGATCGCGCACCCGGAACGACAGGCGCGGCCTGCGCGCCAGGACCGGACGGCGCGGGCGGGCCTGACGGTGCGGGCGGGCCTGACGGCGCCGGCGGGCCCGACGGTGGCGGTGGACCCGGCCGGTTCACGATCCCTGGGGCACGGCCGCTGCCGGGACGAGCGGCACGTCACGGCGCACCAGCGTCTGCGAACGCTTCGGACCGATCGACACCCACGTCACCGGCGCATCCGACTGTTCCTCGATGAGGTCGACGTATGCGCGCGCCTCGGCGGGAAGGTCGCGGTAGTGCTCGACGCCGGAGATGTCGCCGCCCCAGCCGTCGACCTGTTCGTACACGGGCTCGGCGTGGTGGAAGATCGACTGGTGCGGCGGGAAATGGTGGTAGGTGACGTCGTCGTAGCGGTACGAGGTCGCGATGTGCAGCGTCTCGAACGCGCTCAGCACGTCGAGCTTGGTGAGGAACAGGTCGGTGAATCCGTTGACCCGGTTCGCGTAGCGCGCGAGCACACCGTCGAACCATCCGACCCGCCGGCGCCGACCGGTCGTCGTCCCGTACTCCCCGCCGATGTCGCAGATCCGCTCGCCGACGTCGTCGAACAGCTCGGTGGGGAACGGTCCCGATCCGACGCGCGACACGTACGCCTTGATGATGCCGATGACGCGGTCGACGTGGCGCGGGCCGAGTCCGGCTCCGGTGAGCGCACCGCCCGCCACCGGGTTGGAGGACGTCACGAACGGGTACGTGCCGTGGTCGAGGTCGAGCAGCGTGCCCTGTGCACCTTCGAGAATGATGTGGCGGCCCGCCTCGAGCGACGTGTGGATCAGCTCGGTCGTGTCCTCGAGCAGGGGACGCAGCCGCTCGGCGTAGCCGAGGTACTCGCGCGCGATCTCTTCGACGTCCATGGGCAGGCGGTTGTAGATCTTGGCGAGCTGTTCGTTCTTGTGGACGAGCGCCGCCTCGAGCTTCTGCCGGAAGATCTTCTCGTCGAACAGGTCCTGGAACCGCAGGCCGATGCGCGCCGCCTTGTCGGCGTAGGCGGGACCGATGCCGCGCTTGGTCGTGCCGAGGCTGGCCTTGCCGAGCCGCCGTTCGATGAGCAGGTCGAGCTCACGGTGGTACGGCATGATCAGGTGGGCGTTGCCGGAGATCCTGACGCGTCCGAACGCGTCCAGACCCCGCGCTTCGAGCCCTTCGAGTTCCTCGATCATCACCTGCGGGTCGATGACGACCCCGTCGGCGATCACCGGGGTGACGTGCGGGTAGAGGATGCCTGACGGGATGAGGTGGAGCTTGAAGACCTCGTCGCCGACGATGACGGTGTGTCCGGCGTTGTTGCCGCCCTGGTAGCGCACGACGAGGTCGGTGGTGTCGGCCAGCAGGTCGGTGGCTTTGCCCTTGCCTTCGTCACCCCACTGGGCCCCGACGATGATGGTGGCGGGCACGCGGCGTCCTTCGCTGTGTCCATCCTGCGCACGGGATCACTGCGGCCCGGCAGGGACCGCAGTGTCCGACGCTACCGGGACGCCGCGTTGTCGTCGCTTGCTGCTGCGTCTGCTTCGGCGCGGCGTGACCGCACCGACGGTCCGACGACGAGCAGGAGCCCGATGACGACCAGCAGGGCGGGAAACAGCCAGCGCAGATCGGCGAGTGCGAGCACTGTGCGGTCGACGAGTCCGACTGTTGCGACGGCGATGAACAGCAGGCCGAAGGTGAGTGAGAAGGCGTCGAGATCATGGCGCTGCACGGCGGCTCCGTTCGTCACGAGGCGGGACAGGGTGTGCCTTGCGGGAGGTCATGTCGCCTCCGGGGATCGAACGTCGAGCTGACCGACGCCGACACGGACGTCGAGGTCGAGCTGCGTGGCGCCGTCTCCGGTGACGACGACGGTGCTGCGGCGAAGCCCGAACCCGCCGCTGGACAGCCCGTCGATGGCGAGCTCGCCGACGCCGACGCGCGCGTCGACGTTGGCCTCGACGTCGTCGGGAAGCCAGACGATCAGCTCGCCCGCTCCGAGCTGGACGGCGACCTCGGACGCGGCTTCGATGTCGATCTCACGCAGGTCGACGACGAGCCGCCCGCCGCCGAGCCGGTACTCGTCCTGCAGCTCGTCGGTCGACTGGGGGGCGTGGGTCACGTCGCCGCCGCCGTCGCGCAGGTCGAGTTCGGGGATCACCGACGCCGACACCGGACGCAGCAGCTCGGCGGCCAGCACGACGGGCAGCAGGACCAGCCCGACGATGACGAGCCAGCGTGCGCGGCCGACGAAGGCGCCGACGAGCAGGCCGACACCGACGACGAGCAGTGCAGCGGCGACGATCTGTCCGGCGCTGACCGCGGCGACACCGCCGGTTCGCAGCAGCATCAGGATGCCGACCACGACCAGCATCGTGCCCATGGTGATGCGCCCGAGCAGCGATCGTTCGCGCGAGGGCAGCGGTGGCGGTTCCCACTGCGGTTCGGGCGCTGCCACGGCGTCATCCGGCGCGGTGCCCGGTTGCGGGTTCGGTTCGGTCATGGTCGCGGCTCCAGTGGTCGCGGGCGTCGAAACGG
>JBJHAX010000024.1:0-3723 GCA_050480705.1 Nitriliruptoraceae bacterium | reverse complement strand
AAACGGTGTTCGTCGCAGACGCCGGGGGCGTCGTGGGGGTCACGGATGTCGCAAGCGGGACGGGGACGGCCGGGGCGCTTCGACGTTCACCCGAGCGCCACAACGCCAGCCCGAACGCGATGAGCAGCAGGGCGATGAGCACGTCACCGCCGACCAGTCCCCCGAGCACGCGGCCCGGCGCGAGCGGTCCGCTGAGCAGCCACACGGTCCCGATCACGAGCAGTGCGACACCGGCCCAGAAGCTCGCGTCGCGTCCCTCGGCGACGTCGGGTGCGCTTGCCTGGCCGGTCGCGTCCTCGGCGGCGTCGTCCTGCGGGACGATGAGCACCCCGACGATGTAGGCGATGAGCCCGAGTCCCTGGGTGAGCAGCGTCAGCAGGACGATGAGGATGCGCACGATCGCGACGTCGACGCCCAGATGGCGGGCGAGGCCGGCGGCGAGGCCGCCCAGCACCCGTCCTTCGCGCGGTCTGCGCAGCGGTGGCCGCTGCGGCGCACCGGCCGGTGGAGGGGGCGGTGGCGCACCGGTGCCGCTCGAGGCGCCGCCGGTCGTGTCAGGGTCGGTCATCGTCGTTCTCCGCGGTGGCGCCCGGATCAGGGCGCCGTCAGGGCACGTCGTGGCGATCGGTCACGTCGTGGTGCTGCCAGCATGGCCCATCGCCGACCGGCGCTCCATCAGGGACACCCCTGGTGTCACCCCGACACGTCCGGGTTCGCCCAGGGACGTGCGGAGTGGAGGCCGGCGCGGTCGTGTGCCACCATCTGTCAATGACCAGCACCGCCACACCGCGTCCTGAACCTCCGCCGCCCCGGCAGGCGCGGCGCGGCCTCGTTCGCAGCCGTGACGAACGCGTGGTCGCCGGCGTCGCCGGCGGTCTCGGCCGCAGGTTCGGCGTCGATCCGATGCTGGTGCGCATCGGTTTCGTCGTGCTCACCTTCGCGGGCGGCTTCGGCCTGCTCCTCTATGGCTTGCTGTGGATCGCGAGCCCGCTGCGGACCAACGACGAGCCGGCCACGATCCGCCCGGTGTCGACCCAGCAGGGGGTCGCGCTCGCGCTCATCACGCTCGGCCTGCTGCTGCTGCTGCGCGGCATCGGGCTGTGGTTCGGCGATGCCGTCGTCGTCCCGGTCGTGCTGGCCGCAGCGGGGTCGGCGGTCGTGTGGTCCCGCGGTGACGAGGACGACCGTGCGCGCTGGGCGGCCGCGACCCCGCGCATGTCACCGGCGGCGCTGCGCGAGGCTGCCGGCGCGCCGGTGTCTCCGGTTCGTGTGGTCGCGGGCACGGTGCTCGTCGCGATCGCAGCGGCGGGGTTTCTCACCGCGCACGATGCGTGGAGCGCGGTGCGCGACCTCGGCCTCGCCGTGATCGCCGCCGTCGCCGGAGCCGCACTGCTGTTCGGTCCCTGGCTGTACCGGCTCGTGCAGCAGCTCGGTGCGGAACGCCGTGAACGCATCCGGCAGGAGGAACGCGCCGAGCTCGCCGCCCACCTGCACGATTCGGTGCTGCAGACCTTGGCGCTCATCCAGCGTGCGGCTGACGACAGCGGGCGGGTGGTCGGTCTGGCACGGCGTCAGGAGCGTGAGCTGCGCGCCTGGCTGTACGGCCCCAAGCCGCGTGGTGGCGCAACCGCGAGCCTCGCTGCTGCAGTGCGTGGCATCGCGGACGACGTGGAGGCCGCACACGCCGTCGAGGTCGAACCGGTCGTCGTGGGCGACATCGACGTCGACGACGACGTGCGCGCACTGCTCGCAGCGGTCCGTGAAGCAGCGACGAACGCCGCCGTCCACGCCGGCGCGTCGAAGATCGACCTGTTCGCAGAGGTCGAACAGGACCGCGTCAGCGCGTTCGTGCGCGACCGGGGCCGAGGCTTCGACGTTGCGACGGTCCCCGGCGACCGTCGCGGCATCCGGGACTCGGTCATCGGCCGGGTCGAGCGCCACGGTGGTCGAGCATCGATCCGCAGCACACCCGGCGACGGCACCGAGGTCGAACTCTCGATGCCGCGCCGTCACCGGCCACGTGAGGAGTCGCCGTGAGCACCCGCGCCGTGAAGGTCTTTCTCGTCGACGACCACGCCCTGTTCCGTTCGGGTGTGCGTGCCGAGCTCGGTCCCCGAGTCACCATCGTCGGTGACGCCGGCGAGGTCGACACCGCGATTCAGGGCATCCGCGCGACGCGCCCCGACGTGGTGCTGCTCGACGTCCACATGCCCCAGGGTGGCGGCCGCGCGGTGATCGACGCGGTCCGCGAGACCCATCCCGACGTGCGCTTTCTCGCCCTGTCGGTCTCGGACGCCGCCGAGGACGTCATCGCGGTCATCCGCGCGGGAGCGCGCGGCTACGTCACCAAGACGATCCAGCCGGACGAACTCGCCGAGGCGATCGGCAGGGTCCACCAGGGCGACGCGGTATTCGGACCCAGGCTCGCCGGCTTCGTGCTCGATGCCTTCGCCGGCGAGTTGCCCGCCGACATCTCGCTGGAGGATCCAGAGCTCGACCAGCTCACCAACCGTGAGAAGGAGGTGCTGCGCCACATCGCCCGCGGCTACACCTACCGCGAGATCGGCGCACGCCTCCATATCTCCGTCAAGACGGTCGAGACGCACGTCTCTGCGGTGCTGCGCAAACTCCAGCTGTCGAACCGCCACGAGCTGACCGCGTGGGCGGCAGGGCGCGACCTGCTGTGAGCGCAGCTGCGGTTCAGTCGACCGCTTCGGCGTGGGCGGCAGGGCGCGACCTGCTGTGAGCGCAGCTGCGGTTCAGTCGACCGCTTCGGCGTCGACGGCGCCGGGCCTGCCCGCCATCAGCCCCGCGATGAGCTTGGGCACGAGCAGCACCAGCAGGATCGCCAGCGGCACGTTCCATCCGCCGGTGACGTCATGGGCGAACCCGATCACGACCGGTCCGGTCGCCGCGAGCAGATACCCGAACCCTTGCGTCAGCGACGACAGCGCCGAGGTGCCGTGCCCCGTGGTGGCACGCAACCCGATGAGCAGCAGCGCGAGCGGGAACGCGGTCAGCCCGACCCCGAGGAACACCGCCCACAGCAGCGGCGCCCGTGCGGGCGCGAGGAGCAGGCCGAGGTAGCCGGCGCCCGCAGCCAAGGCGAACACCACCACCCATGCGCGCTGATCCGGTCGGCGGGCCGCGATCATCGGCACGACCAACGCGATCGGTGCGGACAGGCCCGTGGTCACCGCGACCAGCACCCCGGCACGGCCTGCACCGACGCCTGCGTCCTGGAAGATCGCCGACAGCCACCCCATCATCGAGTAGGCCTCGAGGCTCTGGATCCCGAAGTAGGTCATGAGCGCCCACGACTTCGGGCTGCGACGCACCGCAGAGACGATCCGGCGGATCCTTTCACGTTCCTCCTCGCCGCGCACCGCTTCGGCCTCGTGGTCGACCACGAGGTCGGGGCCTGCCGCGCGCAACCGCGCCTCGTCTGCGCGCGCCAGCGCGTTTCGCCGCCACACGACGATCCAGGGCACCAGCGCCAGTCCTGCTGGCAGTGCCCACGCCCCGAGACCGAAGCGCCAGCCGCCGAACGCATCCGCGATCGGCACTGACACCGCAGCAGGGATGGCGGTTCCGAGCAGCACCGCCGTCGAATACAGGCCTGTGACGCGGCCCACCCGGTCGGGAAACCAGGCCTTGACGGCGACGGGGACGAGCACGTTGCCGACCGCGATCCCGATGAGCGTCAGCAGCGTCGTGACGAGC
>JBJHAX010000023.1:0-31333 GCA_050480705.1 Nitriliruptoraceae bacterium | reverse complement strand
GGATGATCGTGTGGACGATGCTCATCGCCAACATCGTGGCCGTGCTCGTGTCGGCGTCCATCGCGCCGGGCATGGCGAAGGTCACGTCGCTGCGGGCGTCGCTGATCGTGCCTCCTATTCTGATCGCGAGCATGCTGGGGGCGTTCGCCTCGTCGAACAACTATCTCGACATCGTGGTGCTGGTCATCTTCACGTTCGTCGGGTTGTGCCTCAAGGAGTTCGGGTACTCGCGCCCGATCTTTCTCATCGGCTTCATCCTCGGCGGTGTCCTCGAGCACAACTACCTGCTGATGATGCGGATCTACGGCCTCGGGTTCGTGACCCGCCCCATCGTCATCGTGATCCTGGCGATTCTCCTCCTCGTTGTCGGTGGCCCGATCGTCAAGCGGATCGTTGAACGCAGCCGTGGGCGCGACGACCGCCCTGCGGCCACGGACAACACGGGACGTTGAGTACGTGAGCGCTACGAAACGGAGCATGTGGTGACGCAACTGCGACTGTCGTTCGGAACGGGCCGCAACGAGCACACGCGTGCGCTCATCGATGGGGTCGTGCAACCGGAGGGCATCGAACTGATACCCACGGTGCTGCATCCTTCGGAGCTGTTCTGGCGCCAGCTGCGCTTCAGCGAGTTCGACGTGAGCGAGATGTCGCTGTCGTCGTTCTTCATCGCCAAGCAGCAGGGCATCGATCTCGTGGGCATCCCGGTGTTCCCCTCGAGGCGGCTGTTCCACACCGAGCTCGACGCGCACGCGGATGCCGGGATCGAGCGTCCGGAGGATCTCGCGGGCAAGCGCATCGGTGTCGGCGAGTATCAGCAGACGGCCGCGCTCTGGTTGCGGGCTGTCCTCCAGCACGATTTCGGGGTGCACCCGACCGATGTGCACTGGTACATGGAACGCGCACCGGAGCAGAGCCACGGGGGTGCGACGGGATTCCAGCCACCTCCCGGACTGTCGTTCCAGCGCATCGATCCCGACAAGAGCCTTGCATCGATGCTGCTCGCGAACGAACTGGATGCTGCATTCATTCGACCCAATCGTCGTACCGCGATGAGCAATCTGATCGAGCGCTCACAACGCATCCCGGTGCAGGGAGACTGGAGCAAGATCTCCCCCGCGTTCGGCGATGGCATCGAGGAAGGGCGCCGCTTCTACACCACGCATGGCTACCTCCCGATCAACCACACCTACGTGGTTCGTGGGGAGCTGTTCCGCGAGCACCCGTGGATCGCGATGAATCTGTGCACGGCGTTCCTCGAAGCGAAGGTCGAAGCGCAACGAACCCGCTTCGAGAACACGCCGATCAGTCTGGTGTTCCGCTGGGAGTATCTGGACCTCACGCGGTCGATCTTCGGGACGGACCCGTTCCCGTACGGCCTCGGGGCGAACCGATCGACGATCGAGTCGATGATCGGCTTCTCACACGAACAGGGCCTGATCCCGCAGCGCCCGGATGTCGACGAGCTCTTCGCACCGAACACGCACGGATGGCCAGGCGGATGAGGGCAGCGGCGAGGCACGTGCGGGAACATATGTTGCTGCGACCATTTGACGATGGAATGTCGACGTCTACGCTCAGAGGTCCGATCGTTCATCGGATGCCGCCGGGGAATGACCGATCGTCTCGATACCCACCGCAGGAGTTGCCGCCATGCCGGATCTGAGGGACTTCATCGCGCACGTCGAGCAGCAGCAGCCGGGAGGCGTGGTGCACATCGACGATCCCGTCGATCCCGCGAACTTCGAGGTCACCGCGATCCTCCAGCAACTTGAGGATGAGGGGCGCTACCCGATGGCGGTGTTCCACCAGCCGCTGAACCTCCACGGCGAGGTCTCCGAGTTTCCCCTTGTGACGAACGTCTATGCCCAGCGCGAGCGCTGCGCCCTGGCGCTCGGCCTGCCGATCACCGATGCCAAGTTCCCGCTGAGTCTCGAGTACGGGGAACGCGAGCAGGGGCGGATCGCGCCCACCGTCGTCGGTCCAGGGGACAGCCCCGTCAAGCAGGTCATCAAGAAGGGTGACGAGGCGGACCTGCGGGAGTTCCCGATCGTCCGCCACCACCACATGGACCCTGCGCCCTACATCGACATGACGCCGGTCATGAAGGACCTCGATACCGGGTCCTACAACGCTGCGTACCTGCGCATGATGTACAAGGAGCCCCAGAAACTCGGGCTGCACATGTCGCCGCGACACAACTGGCAGATCACCCGCAAGCACGAAGAGCGTGGCCTGCCGACACCGGTCGTCATCGTGGTCAGCCACCATCCTTCGTTTTACCTCGGGACGCTGAATGTCGCGCCGTTCGGCGACGACGACTACGAGGTGATCGGCTCGATCATGGGCGAGTCGCTGCGGCTCGTGCCCTCCGAGACGTGGGGTGACGACATCATGGTCCCCGCTGACGCCGAGATCGTCATCGAGGGCGAGATCCCCCCCGACGTCCGAGAGGTCGAGGGGCCGTTCGGTGAGTTCCCCGGAACCTACGGTCCGCAGCGGCTTCGATGGATCATCGACGTGAAAGCCGTGACCCATCGTCGTGACGCGATGTACCAGGACGTCTTCGTGGGGCACCCCGACGACTGGATCCAAGGAGGGCTTCCCAAGGAGGCCCGCATCTACAACCGGATCAAAGGTGTCGTGCCGTCGGTCAAGGCGGTCCACCTTCCGACGTCCGGAGTCTGTCGGCTGCACTGCAACGTCTCGATCGACAAGAAGGTGGACGGCGAGTCCAAGCAGGCGGCGTTCATCGTCCTCGGCGAGGTCGACATGATCAAGCACGTCTACGTGGTCGACGCCGACGTCGACCCGTTCGACGACGAGCAGATGTTCTGGGCGATGGCCACCCGGGTCCAGGCGGATCAGGACGTCGACATCATCAAGAATGCCAAGGGCAACACGCTCGATCCGTCACAGACGGACGCCATCATGACGACCAAGATGATCGTTGATGCGACCAAGCCGGTGCAGCGGCCCTTCTCCGAGCGCATCAAGGTGCCCGACGAGGCCATCGAGCGGGTGCCGATCGACCGGTATGTCCGGGAAGCTTCGGACCCGTCAGGCGACGGGGCGTGATGGACGACGATCTGCCCACTGTGGTCGGGGCTCGCCCGACCGCGACGATGCACGGGAGGTGAGCGGTGGCGACGATCTTCACCGTGGAGTGCCCGGAGTGCCGCGAGCGGTTTCCGTGCCACGCCGAATTGTGGAACGCAGGCTACGACCTACTGTGCCCCTTCTGTGGGCACACCTTCCCGCAGGACGACAGTCCCCTCATCGAAGGGGCGGACGGCAGCACCACGAAGAAGACCGACACCTCAGCCGCCGAGAGCATGTGAGCGGCAGCTGAGGCGGTTGGATCACAATGACGGAGGCGGTATGGCCGAGGAGACATCGCTACCCGAGGCGGTACGGGATCTGCTCGACGGGCGCGACCTCGCCGACAAGATCGGCGAGACGATCCTGCTCGTCACGGCCGACGCCGAGCGATGGCCGCGGGTGGCTTTGCTGAGCGTCGGCGAAGTCCTCGCCGTCGGCGATGACGAGATTCGCCTCGCGGTGTATCGAGGCAGCCGCACGACCGAGGCGATGGCGGCGGCAGGCCGGGCACTGCTGGTACTCGTCGTCGACGAGACCACGTTCAAAGTCGAACTCGACGTACGTGAGCTCGACACTTCGGACGAGGTGGCGGGTCTGCGCCTGTTCGCCGGTGCGATCAACGCCATCGACCGCGACGTGGTCGGGTACGCGACCGTCACGGGCGGCATCCGCTACGAGCTCGACGATCCCGACGGTTCGGTCGAGCGGTGGCGACGCCAGCTCGACACGCTCGTCCGTGCAACCGAGGTCTCGCGATGACCGCCTCCGACGCGACCCGCCGGTACATCGTCGCGATCACCGGTGCCACGGGCGCGGTCTTCGGAATACGGCTGCTCGAGCGGTTGCGTGAGTTCCCCGTCGAGACGCATCTGGTGCTCAGCCCGTGGGGCGCGCGGACCGTGACCCATGAAACGGGGATGGCCACGAGCGCGGTCGGAGAACTCGCCGACGTGGTGCATCGCGCCGGCGATCAGGCGGCGACGATCTCAAGTGGGTCGTTCACGACCGACGGGATGGTCGTTGCGCCGTGCAGTGTCAAGACGCTGGCCGCGATTGCATCCGGATTCGCGGGCGACCTCGTTGCTCGTGCCGCCGATGTCACGCTCAAGGAGCGCCGTCCACTTGTGCTCATGGTGCGCGAGTCGCCGTTCAACGAGGTCCACCTCGAGAACATGCTGCGCCTTGCGCGGATGGGCGTGTCGATCATGCCGCCGGTTCCGGCCTTCTACAACCACCCGGAGACCGTTGACGACATCGTCGATCACGTCGTCACGCGCACCCTCGACCAGTTGGGCCTGTATTCGGACCGAACGCCGCGTTGGGACGGACGCATGGGGTCGACCGACACCGTGGACGAGAACGGGTCGTAGGGAAAGCCGCGCGACGATGCGCGAGTTCGCCCGAACGCCAGCGCAGCTCACCTTGTCATGGAACAATTTTTGTGACACCATTCGCAGGTCGCGCACGATTGGTTCGTGGGACCGATCGTTCCTGCGAACCTGCACGCACTGCGGTTCACGCAGTCACTGCCTATGAGGGAGCGGAAAGAACATGATGCGTAGTCTGCTAAGGAAGCGCTCGAGCGCTGTCGCCGTCGCCGGGGTGCTCGCCCTGGTGCTCGCGGCATGCGGCGCCGATGACGCCCCGGCCCCTGCTGAAGAACCCGAGGCTCCGGCCGAGGAACCAGCGGAGCCGGCTGAGGAACCCGAAGAAGCCGCTGACGTCGACCCGATCTGTGAGGAGTACCCCTCGCAGAGGGTCGAGTTCGTCATTCCCTACTCGCCGGGTGGCGGGTTCGACACCTGGGGACGTCTGATCGCCCCGTACCTGAGCGATGAACTCGGCGTCGATGTGCCGGTCGTGAACCGTCCGGGCGCGGGTGGATTCGTCGGGACGGCCGAGGTGTTCGGTTCGACCCCTGATGGAACCGCGATCGTTCTTGCGGACCCGGGCAACCACGCCACCGCTGCTGTCGCCGGTACGGCTGACCTGCCCTACGAGGACATGCGCATCGCCGCACGTGTCACCGTGGACCCCGAAGTCATCGCCATCAACCCGAACTCTGGTTGGACCAGCATCGAGGACCTCCAGGCCCTTGATCGTCCCGTCCTCAAGGGAGCCGGTGGCCTCTCCGCCAGCAACCTCGTGTCCTTCGACGCGATGGGCATCGAGTTCGAGCAGGTGCTCCACGACGGGAGCAGCGAATCGATCTTGAGCCTCGTCCGCGGTGACACCGAGGTCGTGCTCTTCCCGTTGTCGTCGATGGTCGACCAGATTCGCAACGACGAGATTCTTCCTGTCGTTGTGGTGGGTCAGATGGTTCCGGAGGACCACCCCAACCGTGATGCGGTCGAGGGTGTGCCGACGATCGACGAGGTGACTGGCGAATCGGGTCTGAACGCGGCGCTCGAGCAGCACCGCATGATCTTCCTGCCGCCGGACACCCCGGACTGCATCGTGGAGATCCTTTCGGACGCGCTCGGCGCGGTCTTCAGCAACGAGGAGTTCCTCGCGGAGGTTGACCAGGTCGGCTTCGACACTGCCTACCTCCCATGGGATGAGTCCGAGGAGATTCGCAACGTGCTGTTCGACGTTGCTTTCGTTGCCGCGGACATCCTGTCCGTGCGCGCGGCCGACTGATCGGCGCGTTGGGCGGGCCGCCCTGACACCGTCAAGGTGACAGGTCGGCCCCGTCCCTGCGTATGCTCAATCCAACGGCAAGCCATCCCTGAACGGTGGGTGGGACGGTCAGGGAGTACGCGGAGAACGCAGGATGATCGAAGGACTCGCGGCCGCATTCACCGACCTCATGACATGGCCGGGCCCGCTGTACCTCATGCTCGGCATCGTCATCGGCTTCATCGTCGGCGTGCAGCCTGGTCTCGGTGGATCCTCAGGGATGGCGCTGCTCATCCCCTTCACGTTTGGGATGGAGTCGTCACACGCACTTGCGTTCCTCATGGCTGTCGGCGCCTGTTCGGGCCTCGGCGGGCCGGTCACCTCGATTCTCATGAGTGTCCCGGGCGATCCGCCGAACGCGGCGACCTGCATCGATGGCTACGCCATGACGAAACAGGGTCGCGCCAAGGAAGCGCTCGGTGCGGCGACGACCTCGTCGATGTTCGGTGCGGTTGTCGGCATGGTCTTGATGCTGGCTGTCCTGCCGTTCGCGCGTGACCTCGTCCTGTCGTTCTCGTATCCAGAATTCTTCATGATCGCGTTCTGCGGTCTCGCCCTGATTTCACGGCTCACCGGCGCGAGCGTCGCAAAGGGGTTGGTCGCGGCCGGCCTCGGCTTGCTCGTCGCGTTCATCGGACTGGATCCGATCCGTGGCAACCCGCGTTTCACGTTCGACACGCTCTATCTCTGGGACGGCATCTCGCTGGTGCCACCGTTGCTCGGGATGTTCGCGGGAGCCGAGATGCTCGCATTGTTCAGCCACCGCGCCCAGCGCAGCCTGGCGGTCGACACCGGCGGCGACGAGGCGACCGTCATGGATGGTGTCCGGGCGGCGTTCCGCAAATGGAAGCTCGTCCTGCAGAGTTCCTTCATCGGCTTCGGCGCGGGGATGGTCCCCGGCATCAGCGGGACCCTCGCGGCATTCGTTGCCTACGGCCAGGCCGCGCGCTCCCGCAACCTCTCCCAGCCGCTGGGGACGGGTGCTGTTGAGGGCGTCATCGCACCGGAGACGGCCAACGATGCGGACAAGGGTGGTGGTCTGCTTCCGACCCTCGTGTTCGCCATTCCCGGCGGCGTGATCATGGCCGTGCTGCTCTCGGGTCTCACGCTGCACGGGGTGCCGGCTGGTCCGAACCTCGTCCGCGGCAACCTGCACATCGTCTATGTCCTTGCGATCGCTGCGGTCATCCCCCGAATTGTCGGTGGGTTCATGGTGCTCCTGCTCAGCACGAAGGCCGAGATCTTCACGCGCACGCGGGGAGACATCCTCGGCCCTGTCGTGGGGGTCATCACCCTGATCGGCGTGTACGCGACACGAAACGAACCGTGGGACGTCTTCCTGACCCTTGTGTTCGCCTATATCGGCTACAGCATGCAGAAATACGGCTACTCGCGGGTCACGTTCATCATCGCGCTGGTGCTCGGTGGGTTGATCGAGCGTTCGTTCACGCAGACGATGCAGACCTTCGGCTGGTCGGGTTTCGTGACCCGTCCCATCGCCGGTGTGCTCGTCGCGTTCGCGCTCCTCATCCTCGCAGGACCACTGGTCTTCGATCGGTTGCGTGACCGGCGCGAGGCACAGCAGGACATCAAGGAGTCGACGCCATGAGTGCTGACCAGACCGGCGACGCCGCGTCTACGGCCGGGCGTGCGCAGCGGCAGCGACGCCTCGAACCGAACCGGATCATCTTCACGGCCTTGATGGTGGTGTTCGCGGCCACCATCGTGTACCAGGCGACTGGATTGCGGCCCGGAGTGGGCAGGATGCCACTGTTCATCGGCATTCCGACGCTCGCGGGACTTGCCTATTTGATCCTCCGTGAGATGGTGATCGGCGAGCAGGTCGAGGCCGACGGTGAGGAAGGCCCCGACGGATCGATCGTTGGTGCGTCGGTCGCCAAGGCAGCCAGCAAAGCGCGGATGGATCTGGACAAGCATTCCTCACCTGAGGTCGACGCGCGGGAGAAGAAGCGGCAGGCCGTGTTCGCGATCTGGGCGTTCGGCGTCTTCGGCCTCGCCATGCTCACATCGTTCCGCATCGCCGTGCCGCTCGGGCTCTTCGCAATCCTGCTCTACGCGGGCGTGCATTGGGTCAAGACCACGTTGATCACCGTGATCACCTCCGCATTCCTCTACATCCTGTTCATCGAGATCCTGGGCGTGCGGCTCTGACGCGCCAGGGCTGGCGCATGCCGGGCACCGATCGGGATGCGTGACAACGCCAACTGACCGACCGACGAAGGCAGCAGCGATGAAGTACCACGACCTGCGCACCTGGATCGACACGGTGCGCGACATGGGGCAGATCACCGACGTCGCCGGGGCGTCCTGGGAGAAGGACATCGGCGACGTCGTCGAGATGTTCCATCACACCGAGGGCGCCAACGCGGTGCTGTTCGACGAGATCCCCGACCACGAGAAGGGATTCAGGATTCTCGCGAACGCCGCCGCGACACGTGAGCGGATCGCGTTGACCCTCGGCCTGCCGACCGACATCGACCGGCGCGAGCTGATGGACGGCTTCCTCCGGCTCACCGAATCCGACCGTGCCAAGCCCCCGCGCTTCGTCGAGGAGTCGGAAGCACCGGTGATGGAGAACTCGCTCACCGGCGATGACGTGGACGTGCTCAAATTCCCCTCGCCGCTGTGGCACGAGAAGGACGGTGGCCGCTACATCGGCACCGGCGTCGGCGTCGTCATGAAGGACCCCGACTCCGACTGGGTCAACATGGGGACCTACCGGGTGATGGTCCACGACAACAAGAACGTCGGTGTCTACATCTCCCCCGGAAAGCACGGCATCGTGTTCCGCAACACCTACTTCGAACGCAAGGAACCGGTGCCGCTCGCCGTCGTCCTCGGCATGGACCCCTTGATGTTCATCGCATCGACGGTCGAGGTGCCGTTCGGCGTGTCCGAATACGACTGGGTCGGCGGTATCCGGGGTGAGCCGTACCCGGTCGTCAAGGGCCCCGTGACCGGCCTGCCGATCCCTGCACATGCCGAGGTCGTCCTCGAGGGCTACCTCCACCACGACCGGTGGGCGCCGGAGGGGCCATTCGGTGAGTGGCACGGCTACTACGCCTCGGGCCAGCATGAAGAGCCCGTGCTCGAGGTGGAGGCGATCCACTACCGCAACGACCCCATCATCCTCGGTATGCCGCCGAACAAGCCGCCGTGGGAGCCGATGCGCTACCGCGAGTATCTGCGCTCCGCGCTGCTCAAGCGCAACATCGAGCAGGCAGGCGTGCCGGGGATCGTCGACGTGCAGTGCTTCGCGATCGGGGGCAACCGCCTGTTCAACGCCATTTCGATCGAGCAGAAGTACGCCGGTCACGCCAACCAGGTGCTGCACGTCGCCGCGATGTGTCATGCGGGCTCGTACCTCGGACGGATCGTGATCGTGGTCGACGAGGATGTCGATGTGTCCGACCTCGAAGAGGTCATCTGGGCCGTGGTGACGCGCGCAGATCCGGCCAACGACATGGACATCATCCGCAAGGCCGTCTCGGGGCCACTCGACACGGCGATCCACCCCGACAAGAAGGGGACGAACTCCAAGCTGCTCATCGATGCGACGCGTCCATGGGAATGGCGCGACCGTTTCCCCGAGACCATCGGTCCGGACCCCGAGAAGAAGCGGGAGATCCGGGAGCGCTGGGGGCACCTGCTCGACTGACCGTGACGTCGTCCCCGTCGTCGGCGAACACCTGGGGGTGTGTCGAGGCGGGGACGACGCATGTCGCTGACATCAGGAGTGCATGTGGAGGGGTTCAAAGCATTCGCGGAACTCGTACGTCGCAGCGGCATCGAAGTCGTGTTCACGATGATGGGCGCGGGCAACGTGACCTGGATGGGTCACGGTGTCGAGGAGGGCTACTTCCGCCTCGTGAGCACGCGCCACGAGGAGACCGCCGTCGGCGCCGCGGTCGGCTACAGCCGCACGACGAATGCGGTCACCCTCTGCGGTGTCACGCGTGGTCCCGGCTTCGCCAACGCCGTCAACGCGATGATCGCGGCGGCACACAGCCACGTCCCGGTCGTGCTCGTTGTCGGCGAGTCACCACCGTCGAAGAAGTGGACCCCCCAGGTGCTCGACCAGCGCGGCATGGCCGACGTCATGGGGGTCGGCTTCCACCATGCATCGTCTGGCCGCGAACTCGAAGCGACGTTCCACGCGGCGATGGCAGCAGCACGTGTCAACGGCCTTCCGCAGGTGCTCAGCATCGGTGACGGGGTCATGGCCGACGACGCGCCACTGTCCGAGGCAGCGGCACCGACCCCGCACCCAGCGGCGGTCGATCAGGAGTCGATCGACGCCGCCATCGATGTGATCGCCGGCGCACGTCAGCCGGTGGTCATCGCGGGACGCGGGGCGCTGCTCTCCGACTGTCGCGACGCGCTCTGGGCGTTCGCAGATCTGATCGGCGCGCGGGTGGCGACGACACTGGCCGCCAACCGGTTCTTCTCGGGTCATCCGCACGACCTCGGGGTGTCAGGCAACGTCGCGATGCCCGAACCACGCGAGATCCTCGCGAGATCGGATGTCGTCGTCTCGGTCGGCGCCGGGCTCAACCCGTATACGACCTCACAGGGCGATGCCTTCGGTTCGGCGAAGATCATCCAGATCGAGGTCGATGTCGACCGCCCGTTCCGTGCGTCGTCTCCGGAACTCGGCCTGCTCGGCGACGCGCGTGAGGTCGTGGACGCCCTCACCGCCGCGTGGAACGCGCGTGGTCTCCCCGCACGCGAGTTTGACGGTCCCACACCGGGGCGCGAAGACAACCGCGCCGCGATCCTCGCACTCGAACTCGGCCACGACCCGAAACGAGGTCTGGACTCCCGCGACGTCTACACGTGGTTCGACCGCACGCTTCCCGAGGACCGCATCGTGGTGACCGACGGGGGACGCGCGATCGGTGGTGCGATGCCGTCGCTCGTCGACGCGCGGGACGCACTGAGCTGGGTCACCGGCACGAGCTTCCAGTCGATCGGTCAGGGACTCGGCATCGCAATCGGTGCGGCGACGGCGCACCCCGATCGTCCGGTGGTGTTGTTCTGCGGCGATGGTGGTTTCAGCATGGCGCTCTCGGGCCTCGACGTCGTCCGCCTCCACGGCATCACCAACCTGTCGATCGTGATCATGAACGACCGCATGTACGGCACCGAGGGGCGCTACCTGCGTGGTGTGGGCCTTCCGACGACCGTCGTCGAGCAACCCCTGCTCGATGTCACGGCACTCGCGGGCGTGTTCGGCGCCGACGGTGTCGTCGTCACGACGATGGACGAACTCGCGGGCCTCGAAATCCCGGGCAAGGGCTGCACGATCGTCGACGTGCGACTGGATCCGCACGTCGACATCCGCAACATCTGAGAATGCGGTCGCCGACGGGCGTGCCGGCGTCGCAGCGGTGATGCGTCAGGACGAGGTGTCCTGGAGGAACCATTCGGTCGGCAGCTCACGTCCGCGTCCCTGCTCGCGGGCGCGTCGAAGGACGATCGATCCGCACGCGACGAACTGGATGCCTGTGCCGCGGTTGTTGGCGAAGTAGGTGATCTCGTCGTCGTGGCCGCGTGCGGGCGTGTCACCGGTCAACAGGTCGACGAGGTCCGGGCGCTGGTCGAGGTCGTCCACGTCCGTGCTGCGCAGCATCCGAGACGCGGCACGTTCGTCGTCGTCGCCGAGCTGGATCTCGATGGCGGGGTCGCGCTGGTGCACGACACTGCGTGCGGCGCGATCGGTGAGCCGGGGATCGATCTCGGTGTGCGGACGGACACTCGTGACGTGCGTGCCGCCGGCGAGCGCATCGAGGCGGAAGACCGGCGAGCGCGCGTTCGTGCATGCCGCGACGAGATCGGCGCCGGCGACCGCGCCGTCGATGTCGTCGGTGTCACGGACCTCGACCCCGAGCTCATCGCGCAGTTCGTCCGCAAGCGCGCCACGGCGACCGGGGTTCGGACTGGCGATGGTCACCTGTTCGAGCGCACGGATCTGGGCGAATGCGAGCGCGTGGGCACGTGCCTGGCCTCCGGCGCCGATCACACACAGTCTGCGTGCGTCGGCCCGAGCGAGCCGGTCGGCCGCGATCGCGCTCGTCGCTCCCACACGCATCTGCTGCATCAGCCCGTCGTTGATGATCGCAACGGGTGTGCCGTCGTCGATCGCGAACAGCAGGACGAGCCCGCAGAAGAGTCCCTGCTGGCCTGCGTGCTTGGTGTCGCGTGCGCTGCCGTCATGTCCCGGCGTCGCGTAGACGTCCGATCGGATGCGCACCGCCGCAAGGCGCTCGCTCAATCCGGCGCCTTGCAGGCTCGCGAGCGCGTGTCGGCTTCCGGGTCCCAGCGGCGACCAGATGACGTTTCGTGGTGGCCCGCCGCTGCGGTTGAGGTGCGCGTCGGCGTAGGCCGACGCGATCGCGTCGATCGCGTCACGCATGCTGAGCGTGGCCGCGACGTCGTCGTTGTTCAGCAGCAGGGTCATCCCGTCACCTTTCGCCGCCGGGATCGTAGTCGCAGCATCTCGTCCGCTTGGCAGGCACGCGAGGAGCAATTGTTGTCGCTATTCTGGCGATGGCGCATTCGCTGGCCGTCCGGGCTGTGCAGCGCCCGGTCAGGGGTGAGCGGAGGTCCAACGGATGACATCGACAACACCGGTCATCGTCGCTGGCGCACACACCTCGTCGCCCCAGGGGGTTGCGGCGATCGATGCGGCCGCCCGCGAAACCCGTCTGCGTGACGGCCGCCTGGTCCTCGTGGGGCATGTCGGCGTGTCGCGTTCCGAGTATTCGCCTGAACGCCACCATGCCGAGATGGCCGATCGGCTGCGTGAGGTCGAGGCGCTCGCCGAACGGCTCGCCGACGATCACGGCATCGCCGTCTCCTCGCAGGTACCAGATGGGGCGCTGACGGCCGCTGACTCGATTCTTCGCGTCGCGGCCAGCGAACAGGCCGATCTGGTGGTGATCGGGGTCCGGGACCGGTCCCGCGTAGGCAAGCTCGTATTGGGCAGCGACGCGCAGGCGATCCTGCTCGATGCGACGTGCCCGGTACTGGCGGTCCGCGCACAGGAGAGCCGTCCGACGGATTGACAGCAACATTTGTTGCTGCGAAGATGTCGTGCACGCCAGCACCCCTGGACCAGCCTGAGGTCCGAGGCGTCCGATGCGATTTGCGGGAGCCGGCGGGGGTCGTCATCAGCGGAATTGAGCGAAGGGATTTGGGTCATGCGCGTCGTGGATGCACTCGCCGCCTGGATGAAGGGCGCGGGTATGAACCACTATTTCGGCTACGCCGGTGGTGCGATCTGGCCCATCATGGACGGCCTGATCGATCAACCGGAACTCAAAGGCATCCAGGCCAAGCACGAATCCCATGCGATCCACCAGGCCGACGTCTACTACCGGATGACCGGTGAGATGGCGCCTGCGATCGTCACGAAGGGGCCGGGCCTGCTCAACGCCGTCGGTGCCGTCGCCAGCGCCATGCACGATTCGGTGCCGGTGCTCGTGATCGCTGGCGGGACCGCCACCCACTTCTTCGGCAAGGCCGGGATGCAGGAGATGTACTACCACGGTCACGAGGACTCAGCGAACGTCTTCCGTCCGGTGACCAAGGGTGCGTGGACGGTCATCCGCCCCGACACGATCATCGACACCCTGAACAACGCCGTGCGGGTCGCGACGTCAGGACGCCCCGGCCCGGTGTTCGTGCAGATCCCGACCGACATTCAGCTCACCGAGGTCATCGGTGACATCCAGCTGCCCGCCACCCGATCGGTGCGCACGGGCAGCCGCGCCGACCGCGACGACGTCGCGCGCGCCGCGGAACTTCTGGCCCAGGCCAAGCGTCCCGTGCTGCTCGCCGGTGGGGGCGTGCCTCGTTCCGTGGGCGGCGCCGACCGTCTGCGTGAGGTCGTCGAGAAGCTGCGGATCCCGACCGTCACCACGTTGACCGCAAAGGGCGTGCTGCCCGAGGACCACGAGCTGTCACTCGGACCGGTGGGACGCTCGGGAACGCTGGCCGCTGCCCGCGCCACCCGGGAGGCCGACGTACTGCTCGCCATCGGCGCGCGCTTCTCCGACAACCACACGGGCAACTGGCGAAAGGGTGCGATCTACGACCCATCGCAGACCAAGATCATCCACGTCGACGTCTCGATCGACGAGATCGGCCGCAACTACCCGGTCGAACTCGGCCTGCAGAGCGACGCGGGCCGATTCCTGGCCGACCTCGCCGAGCAGGGCGATGCGTCAGCATCCACCGACGCCTGGGTCGACACGATCAAGGGCTACCGCGACGAATGGGAGCAGGAGAGTCGTGAGATCGTCGCGACACCGAGTTCGCCGATCCACCCTGCCCGCCTGTCCTACGAGGTCGGTGAAGCGCTGCCCGACAACGGTTACGTCTTCATCGACGTCGGCGACATCATCCAGTACGCCGAGCCGTACATGAAGATCCGGCGCCCCGGTGCCTGGCACATCAACTCCGGAATGGCGGAGATGGGCTGGGCGTCGCAAGGCGTGGTCTCAGCACGTATCGCCGACCCGGACGCGATCCCGATCGTGCTGACCGGCGACGGCGCGTTCCTGATGGGGCCGCAGGTGCTCGCAACAGCGGTCGAGTACGGGCTTCCGGCCATCTGGATCGTGCTCAACAACTACGAGCTGGGCATCGAGAAGAAGGGTGCGGGCAAGGCATTCGGCCGCAACCACCCCTGGATCTACTTCACGACCCCCGACGGTGAGCCCTACAACCCCGACTTCGTCACGATGGCGCGCTCTTTCGGGGCAGACGGCACGAAGGTCTCCGACGCGGACGACTTCCGTCCTGCGCTCGAGGCTGCCATCGCCGCCGGAGGTCCGCACGTCATCGACGTCGAGATCGATCCGGACGTCCCGACCTACTTCACCAAGGGCATGGACCGGGCCTACCCGGACAACTGGCGCAACAGCTACGGCGCGTACGGGCAGCTGGAGCTCGGTTGATGCCCGAGCCGGTTCCGAGCAGCGAAGCGCAGGTCCCGGCGGACAGCCAGGAGGGCGAGTACCAGCGACGGATCCTGCTCGCGGGCCGGTGGGTCGAGACCGACCGGCCGCTCGTCGCGCGTGACGCGGGTGGGTCTTCGGTCGTCGGCCACTCCTGGCTCGCCGGTGCCGGCGAGCTCGAGGAGGCGACTGCGGCCGCCGTCGCTGCGTTCCCGGTGACGCGCCGAGCGTCCACGTACGAGCGTCGTGACTTCCTGCGACGCGTCGGCGCGGGCGTACAGGCCCGCCGTGACGAGCTGGCTGAGCTTCTGGCGCGTGAATCGGGCAAGCCGATCGCCGATGCCCGCACCGAGGTCGATCGCACGGCACTGGCGTTCGATCTGGCAGCCGGTGAGGCCGAGCGTGTCCACGGTGAGGTGCTCCCGCTGGACGTCGGCCCCGCGTCGCGCGGGGCGTGGGGCGTCGTGCGGCCCATGCCCATCGGACCGGTCGCTGCGATCACACCGTTCAACGTGCCGCTGAGCCTCACGGCCCACAAGCTCGCTCCGGCATTCGCCGTCGGCAACCCGGTCGTGCTCAAGCCGGACTCCCGGGTGGCGCTGACCGTGCTCACCTTGGCCGAGATCATCGCCGACGCCGGCGTGGAGCCAGGATCGTTCAGCGCGCTGCCCATGGAGGTCGACGTCGCCGATGCAATGGTGACCGACGATCGGTTCCGGCTGTTGTCGTTCACGGGGTCCGCACGCGTCGGATGGGACATGCGAGCACGTGCGGGCACCAAACGGGTCGTGCTCGAACTCGGAGGAAATGCGGCGGTCATCGTTGCCGCCGACGCCGACGCCGCCGACGCGTGTCCACGGATCGTCAAGGGTGCCTTCAAGCACGCCGGGCAGCTGTGCATCAGCGTGCAGCGCTTGTACGTCCACCGGTCGCGCTACGACGAGGTCGTCGAGCGTGTCGTCGCCGCGACCGAGGACCTGCGGGTCGGACCCCCACTCGACACCGACGTGGACCTCGGCCCGATGATCTCCGAGGACGCTGCTGCCCGCGCCGTCTCGTGGGTCGAGGAGGCCGTCGCCGATGGTGCGACGACCCTCACCGGGGGACGGCACGACGGGGCGTTCATGGAGCCGACCGTGCTCGTCGACGTGCCCGAGACGTCACGACTCTGCGTCGAGGAGGCGTTCGCGCCTGTCCTCGTCGTCGAAGCGTTCGACGACATCGATGACGCCTTCGCGCGGGTCAATGCGGGCAACTACGGGCTGCAGGCCGGTGTGTTCACCAAGGACCTCGACCTCGCGTGGCACGCCTTCGACGAGCTCGAGGTCGGCGGCGTGATGATCGGCAACGTCCCCACCTACCGGGTCGACACGATGCCCTACGGCGGCGTCAAGGCCTCGGGGCTCGGGCGTGAAGGCATCAAATACGCGATCGAGCACATGACCGAACAGCGGGTGATGGTCGTCACTCCAAGCGGTCCCAGCTGACGCAGCGACGGGCGAGGGCACTGTGCGGCGACCAGAGACGGAGGATTGCGAGTGAGCGTGACGACACCGGCGCAAGCGGCCGGCGTAGCCGTGCTCGGCGGCATCCGCGTCCTCGACGTCTCCGACGAGCTCGGCGCCTATGCCTCGCGCCTGCTCGCGGATCTGGGTGCCGACGTCATTCGCGTCGAACCGCCGGGAGGGGACCGGACGCGTACGACGGGACCGATCATCGCACGTGCTGACGGCTCCCGGCCGGTGAGCGCGTTCGACCTGTTCGTCAACGCGGGCAAACGGTCGGTGACGCTGGACTACACGTCGCCGGAGTCGCGCGATGTGTTCCTCGAGCTCGTGCGAACCGCGGACGTCCTGATCGAAGGCGCCGACCTCGCCGTGGAGTCTGCGGGCCTGACCCACGAGCGGCTGCGCGAGGAGCGTCCCGAACTCGTTCACGTCCAGATCACGCCGTTCGGACGTGACCACCTTCCCCGTTGGAGCCCCGCCGATGACCTGGTGATCATGGCGGCGGGAGGCCTGCTGCACCTCGGGGGCTACCCCGACGTCGGCCCCATCGTTGCGCACGGAGGCCAGAGCAGGTTCGCCGGGTCGATCTTCGCGGCCGTCTCCGTCCTCGCGGCGCTGATCGGGCGCGAGGAGTCCGGTGAGGGGACACTCATCGACGTCTCCTCGCAGGAATGCGTGGCGCAGGCGCTCGAGGACAGCGCTGCGACCTACGCCCTCACCGGCCACATCCGTGACCGCCAGGGCGAGCGACCACGGGAGGCCGGCACGGGGATCTATCCGTGCGCGGACGGCTACGTGTCGATGGTTGCCGGTCGGCTGGGCACTGCGAAGGCTTGGACGTCGCTCGTCCAATGGCTCAACGATGAAGACGCCGAGGGGGCCGACGTCCTGCAGGCGCCCGAATGGTCCGAATTCTCCTATCGGCAGCGCAGTGACGCCATCGACACGTTCGCCGGAATATTCCGCGCGTTCACACGCAGCCGGACGAAACTCGAACTCTATGAAGAGGCGCAACGACGGCTGATCGCTCTGTCTCCGGTCAGCACGATCGACGACGTCCTCGACAACCCGCAGCTGCGATACCGCGAGTTCTTCGTCGACGTCGACGACGTCGAGCGGGGACGGGAACTGACGATGCCTGGAGCGCCGTATCGACTGTCACGTGGCGAGGTCGCGCGTCCGGGCCCGGCGCCCGTGATTGGCGAGCACAGCTACGACGTCCTCGTCTCCGAACTCGGCTTGACCGACGAGGAGTACGTCCGCCTGGTCGAGCGAGGCGAAGCATGAACAGAGCCACACCCCTCGAAGGAACCACGGTCCTGGATTTCTGCTGGATCGGCGCCGGTGCGTTCGTGACCAAGGCGCTCGCCGAACTCGGCGCACAGGTCGTCAGGATCGAGTCACGAACCCGGCCCGACAATCTCCGGCTCGCGCCTCCGTTCCGTCCGGGCACAGAAGGGCTGGAAGGGTCGGGCTACTTCGCGTCCCGAAACCCCTCGAAGAAGAGCGTCGCGATCAACATGGCTTCCGAGGAGGGCCGCGACATCGCGCGTGCACTCGCCGACCAGGTCGACATCGTCACCAGCAACTTCCGGCCGGGGGTCATGGAGCGATGGGGTTTCGGCTACGAAACGCTCGCTGAACGCAATCCCCGGCTGGTGTATCTGACCATGCCGATGCAGGGTGCCGACGGTCCGCACGCGACCTACATCGGGTTCGGTTCGACCATCGCGGCACTGAGCGGCCTGGTCCACCTGACGGGTGTCGAGGGGCGGCTGCCGGTGGGGACGGGGACGCACTACCCCGATCACGTGCCGAGCCCAGGGCACGCGCTCGTTGCTGTGTTGGCAGCCGTACTCCATCAACGTCGGACCGGAGAAGGCCAGGCGGTGGAGCTCTCGCAGTTCGAATCCGCCGTGAACGTGCTCGGGCCCGCGTTCGTCGAGCACGCGCTCGACGGGCAACCCGGGGTCGTCGGCAACCGCATGGCGTCGGCTTCGCCTCGCGGCGCGTTTCGGACCAGGGACGACAAGTGGATCGTGCTCGCCTGCCACGACGAAGCCCAGTGGGATGCGCTGACGAAACTGCTCGAACTCGATCTCAGCAGTGATGACCGCTTCGCCAGCCTGCGCGGACGCAAGCAACACGAGGACGATCTCGAGCCGCTGGTTGCCGAGGCCGTCGCTCGTCGCGAAGCGGCCGGCCTGCTCGATGCGTTGGAGACGGCGGGCGTACCCAACTCGCTGGTCCGCGACAGCCGGGACATCTTCGAGGATCCCGTGCTCGAGGACCGGGGATTCTGGGAGCCCGTCGACCACCCGGTGATCGGCGAGATGCCGATCTCGAGGATGCCGTTCCGATTCGTCGGAACCGATCCCGTCGAGATCGAGCGTCCACCGCTGCTCGGTGAGCACACCTGGGAGGTGCTCTCGTCGATGCTCGATCTCGAACGTGACCGTTTCGATGAACTCGTCGAGCGGGAGATCCTGGTGTGAGCGACGCCGACACCGTGCGCGATGAGCCGACCGTGGTCGAACGACGGTCGGGTCATGTCGCCTGGATCGAGATGAACCGGCCGGAGAAGCGAAACGCGGTCGACGCGGACATGCGCGCACGACTCGCGTCCGCGTTCGCCGCAGCATCGTCGGACCCGGAGGTGCGCGTCGTCGTCCTCACCGGACGCGGACCGGCCTTCTGCGCGGGCATGGATCTGGGCGCGGCGGCTTCGGACGAACGCCACGCGCTGCTGCGCGACACGCCGCCTCTGGTCGGGGTGATGAGCGCGTGCACGAAGCCGGTGATCGCTGCCGTCAACGGCCACGCCGTCGGCGGAGGGTTCGAACTGGCACTCGCTGCCGAGATGCGTGTCGCGAGCCCCGCCGCGACCTTCCGACTCACCGAGATCCGTATCGGCAGCCTGCCCGGCAGTGGCGGGACGCAACGGATCTTCAGGGCGCTGCCCCACGCGGTCGCGTGGAAGGTGCTGCTGACCGGCGCCCCGCTCGACGCCGCTGCAGCCGCGACGTTCGGACTCGTCTCCGATGTCTTCGACGAAGACTCGTTTCTCGACGAGGTGGAGGAGATCGCGCAGCGTGTGGCTGCGGCGGCGCCACTGTCGCTGCGTGCCGCGACGCTCGCAGGCCGCGCCGCCGCGTCCGGCGGCATGGAGGACGGGCTGGTCCTCGAGCGTTCCTTGTGGGCCACACTGTCGATGAGTGAGGATCGCGCCGAAGGCCGCGCTGCGTTCCGTGAGAAGCGCGAGCCGCACTATCGGGGCCGCTGACCCGCCCGTTGAGGTGTCGAACAACGGAAACGGCTGACCTCGAGCACGAACCGACCAACGAACTGTCAAGCCACGACGAGCAAGGTGTGACCGATGTCCGAATCAACCCAGGCCATGAAGTTCTCGATCGCATCGCTCGGCGAAGAACCCGGTGACCGGTTCATCGAGTTCGTGCAGCTGTGCGAACTTCTCGGTTTCGACGGCTTCACCCACTCCGACGAGAAGTGGACGCGCGACGTGTTCGTGCGGCTCGCCACGGCGGCTGCCCACACCGACCGCATCAACCTCGGGATCACCGTCGCCGACCCGTTCACGCGCCATCCTGCCATCACCGCACAGGCCACCGGCACCCTCGGTGAGGTTTCGAAGGGCCGGATGCGCATCTACCTCGGTGCGGGCAGCCACTTCGAGACGCTGCCCGGCTACGAGGTCAACCGGCCCGCGGTCGCGATCCAGGAGATGATCGAGCTCACACGCCGTTTCTGGGCGGGAGAGCGCGTCACCTACGAAGGCGAGACCGTTCAGTTCGTCGGAGGCAAGCTCGACTTCGAACTGCCAGAGGAGTACCGGCCGAGCCTGTGGGTTGCCGGCCGCGGCAAGCACGTGCTGCGACGGGGGGGCGAGGTCGCCGACGGCATCCTCATCGGCAGCTTCGCGACCAAGGGTGGCGTCGAGTACGTCAAGGGCGAGGTCGAGAAGGGCATGGAGAAGGCCGGCCGCACCTGGGACGACCTCGGACTCGCGACGTGGGTGTACGTGACGATCCTCGAGAACGAGGACGACCCTGTCCCCGAGAACATCCTGCGCGGTGTGAGCCACGCACTGTGGAGCAGCAGGCCGGTGATGAGCGACATCCTCGACGATCTCGCCGCCGACATCACCGACGAACTGCGCACGTTCATGCGCGACGCGCCCTACGAATGGTCGCCGGAGATCATGGCCGAGCTGCGCAGCCTCATTCCCCGTGGGCTTGTCAACAGCCTCGCCGTGTGTGGCACGGCCGACCAGGTGGCTGAACGCTTCCGGACCCTCGGCGAGCTCGGCGTCCACGACGTCGCGATCTGGCCGTTCCCACGCGAAGGCCAGGACGTCGAAGATCTCGCCGTCGAGATCGCACAGAACGTCCTGCCGAAGGTGCGCGGACCGTTGAATCGCGGGACCTACCAGCTGGTCGACTGATCCGCCCGGCCGCATCGGCCGCGGATGGCCGCGGCTCGCCGTACCACATGACGTCAGGAGACCTCGATGACCGTCAAGCTCACGTTCGCTGGAGGCCCGTACGACCGCACGGCGCCCTTGCGTGACGGCCGCGTCCGCCCTGAAGGGGTCGAGATCGAGTGGCTGACGTTGAAGGTGGAGGAGATCTTCTGGCGGATGCTGCGACACCGCGAGTTCGATGCCTCGGAGTTGTCCTTGGCGGGGTACGTCGTGCGGCGCAGCCGCGGCGAGCGGGATTTCGCCGCCCTCCCGGTGTTCCTGTCCCGTTCGTTCCGCCACAACATCCTGTACGTGAACGCCGATGCGGGCATCGAGCGGCCCGAGGACCTCGCCGGCAAGCGGATCGGCGTGCCCGAGTACCAGATCACCGCTGCGGTGTGGGTGCGGCAGTACCTCGAGGACGACTACGGGGTGCGTCCCGAGGATGTGGAATGGTTCCAGGGCGGGCTCGAGACGTGGGGCCGCAAGCCGTTCGAACCGGTCCAGCCCGAAGGCGTCACGATCAACCCGACGCCGGAGGGAAGCACACTCGCGCAGATGCTCGCCGACGGCGAGATCGATGCGCTGGTCAGTCCGCGGGTTCCCTCAACGTACGCTGACGACGGTTCGGGGCCTGTCCGGCGGATCTTCGACGATCCGAGTGCAGCCGCACGCGACTACTACGCACGCACGGGCATCTTCCCGATCATGCACACCGTGGTCTTGCGACAGGAGCTCGTGGACGAGCACCGCTGGCTCCCCCAGACCATGCTCAAGGCGTTGATGGCGGCCAAGAAGGAATCGATGGCCGACCTGCGTGATACGACCTCGCATCATGTGAGCCTTCCGTTCCTCCACGATCACGTGGCGGAGACTGAGGCACTGATGGGTGAGGATTTCTGGCCGTACGGGCTCGACGCGAACCGGACGACCCTGGAGACCTTCCTGAAGCACGCGCACCGACAGGGTCTCATCCACGAGCCGATGGAACCCGAAGACCTGTTCCCTGAAAGCACCTGGCACGTGCAGCCGATCTGAACCGGGCCGTGTCAGCTGGGCATCAGGTGGCGTGGCGTCAGATCGGTTGGTGGTGCCACGTCGATTCCGGGAAGAGGTCTTCCGGGGCGAGCCTGTCGCTGATCAGGCCCTGGCGATGGACGTGGTGAAGAAACGTCTCGAGCGTGTGGCGGTTGGCTTCGAGCCCGTACGGCCAGAAGTCCTGGCCGACGAGTTCCTCGGCTTCGGCGACGTTCGCGCGCAGGAACGGCAGGCTGATGTAGTGCGTCGTCGGATTGCGCAGGTCGGCCATCGCCGCCTGCTTGGCCTGCTCGAACGCTTTGAGTAGCGACTGGGGCAGCCACGGGTTCGCGTCGATCAACTCTCGTCGCATCGCGACCGTGTGCATGATCGGGAAGATGCCCGTTCGGGTGTAGTAGTCGCGGATCCTGTTGAGCGGGTCGGCGAACAGCCGGCGCACCCGGTCGCCGTCGACGAATGTCGAGGGCGGTCGAGGGGTCAGCAGCGCGTCGATCTCGCCGTCGGCGAGCATCTGCGCGAGCGTGCTGCCCTGCGGCGTCTCCTCGATGGTCACCCCCTCAGGGCTGACGGGTTCGAAGGGCTTGCGGCCCCACGTCTCGAGCCCACCCTGGACCCATGTGACGTCTTCGGGACGCACCCCGTAGTCGTCCTCGAGGAACTGCCGCACCCACACCGCAGCGGTGATCTGGTACTCGGGCACGCCGATCCGCTTGCCGGCGAGATCCTCGGGCCGCTCGACACCGGCATCGACGTTGACATAGAGATTGTCGTGGCGGAACGTCCGCGACAGGAACACGGGAATCGCGACGAGATCGTCGACACCGCGGGCTCTGCGTGTGACGTACCCGGCGAACGACAGCTCGGAGAGGTCGAACTCTCGATAGCGCATCATGCGCCAGAAGATCTCTTCGGGCGGCATCTCGAGCCAGTTCAGCTCCACGCCTTCGGGCCGGACCCGGCCGTCGCGCAAGGGCGCCGTGCGGTCGTATGCGCCACCGGCGATGGTCAGGTGCAACGCCATGCTCGCCTCCGGAGCTCGTCGGGTGCACGGCAGCGCCGCGCCACGGTCCCGCCGTGTCGATGCTGCCACAATATTTGTTCGAGGCCAACTCATCGAAAACTTGACATCCATCGATGCGCTCCTTCAGGATGGTTGATGGCTGCTGCGCTCCACGCGCGGGCACGGGCGGGACAGGAAGGGAGCGTCAGTGACGAATCGCAGAGCGGATGGTGGTGGGCCGGGCATGGACCGTCCCTGGGAGTCGGGAACGATGTTCGGCCCCGACTGGCAGCTGTCGCCACGCGTCTACGAGGTCGAACGCCGCGACGACGTGCGCTTCGTGATGTCCGACGGCGTCGAGCTGTCCGCTGACGTGTTCGTGCCGGTCGATGCGGGGCCGTGTCCGGTGATCCTCGGGGCGCATCCGTACACCAACGAGTTCCAGACCACGCCGATCATGCCCACGACGTTCTCTCTGCAGCGCGGCTATCTGGAATCCGGCGATCCCGAGTTCTACGTCCGGCGTGGCTACGTCCACGTGATCCTCAACGTGCGCGGCAGCGGACGCTCGGGCGGGCGCTATCCATTCATGGGGCCGCGAGAGGTCGACGACCTGTGCGAGGTCATCGAGCAGCTCGCGAGCGCCCCGTACAGCGACGGCAACGTCGGCATGTTCGGCGTCTCGTACTTCGCTTGGATCCAGAAGCTCGTTGCTGCGCGCAACCCCGAGGCGCTGCGCTGCATCTTCGCGCCGTGGGGAGCCACGGACTTCTACCGCGACGGCTTCTATCACGGCGGTGTGTTGTCCTACCGGTTCATCGAGCAGCTGCGGTTCAAGTTGGACAACCCTCGGCACGAGAGCTGGTCGGCGCAGGCGTGGGGAGAGGACGAGGCGGCAGGCCGCGCCGCGACGGCCGCCCGTGAAGACGACGAATTGCGTGCGCTGCCCAAGGCGATCGAGATCCTCGAGGACCCTTTCACCGGGACCAACAGCATCGTCACCGATGTGCTGCTCAATCCCCTCGACGACCAGTTCTGGCAGGAACGGCTCGCCGACGGAGCTGCATCGCGCATCCCCGCCTACCTCGGCGGATGCTGGGGCAACTACGGTCTGCACCTGATGGGCGGATTCCGCAGCTGGGCGAACTGGGGCGGGGTCAAGAAACTGACGATGGGGCCGCCCTACTACCTCGACCGGCCGGTGTACCAACTGCAGTACGAATCCCTGCGGTGGTTCGACCACTGGCTGAAGGGCAACGACACCGGCATGATGGACGAGCCGGCGGTCCAGGTGTTCATGCCCGGCGCCGACGAGTGGCGTTCGGCCGACGACTTTCCCCTGCCCGAGACGAAGTGGACGCCGTTCCTGCTCCACCAGGGCGGGCTGCTCACCGAGCACGAGTATTTCCCGGCCGGCGGTCTGACCACCTTCTTCGACTCCCCGTACGCGCGTGGGGCTGCCGAGTTCGCGACGCCGCCGATGGCCGAACGTGTCGAGTTCGTGGGGCCGTGCTTCCTCAACCTGAGCTTCTCGACCACCGACACCGACGCGACGCTGTTCGTGGCGCTGTTCGTCGAACGCGACGGTGAACGCCACGAGATCACCCGTGGCTGGCTACGCGCTTCGCAGCGGCGCATCGACCCCGAGGCGTCCCTGCCATGGCTGCCTCATTTCCCCCACGACCAGCGTGACGAACTCACGCCGGGCGAGGTCGTGCACCTGACGATCCCGCTCGAACCGACCGCTCGATGTCTGCTGCCCGACGAGCGTCTGGTCGTACGGATCAAGGGGGCCGACGACGACGAGGAGCCGTCACACAGCATGGAGCGGATCTTCCGGGGGCACGCGTCGCGTCAGGGAGGTCACGCGCACACGATCCATCACAGTGCAGAGCACCCGTCGTCGTTCGTCGTGCCGATCACGAGTGGCAACACCATCGGGACCTTCATCGGTGGACGGTCGCGATCGAACGTCATCGGTCCGGTGCCGTATCCGAAGTTCGACAAGGCCAAGCACGACGACTGATGCAGCCGGCGGGCAGCCGGGCACGCTTGCGTGATCGTGAACAGCGCGTGCCCGTGCGCCCTGCCGGACGCCTCAGCGGTTGACGAGCGTCGTGTCCACCAGATCCAACGCCTGGCCCACGCCGAGCTGCTTCGCCTTGTCGAGCAGCAGGCGGGTGAGTGCCTGGTCGGCCGTGCCGTAGAAGGCCGAGTTCTTGTAGACCGTGATTTCGTCGTCCGACGTCCTGCCCGGGTGTTCGCCGAGCAGAAGCTGGCCCAGGTCGACGAGGACCTCCCGGGCAAACACACCTTCCTGCAGGCCGTCGAAGATGTCGGCGCCTTCGTCGTGCTCGAACTGCTGCAACGACGTCGTGCCGATGACGCCGGCCCGGCGCAACGTCTCGTCGTCGAGTTCGCGACGCTTCTTGCGGATCGCGCCGGTCTTGAGCAGGCCCTTGTCACTCCACACGATCGAGGTCACGTGGGTGCCCGGCGCGAGCCAGCTGCCGTCGAGCACCGGCACGTTCGAACTGGTCGTGCACATCACGATGTCGACGTCGCGCACGGCCTGCTCGGCGGTGTCGACCGCGACGACCTCGATGCCCAGCGCCTCCGACGCCTCGCGCGCGAACGCCTCACGGTTCTCGACGGTGCGGCTGTAGACGCGGGCGCGCTGTATGTCACGTACTGCGCACAGCGCCGCCAGGTGGTAGCGGCCGTGGGTGCCGGCGCCCAGCACGCCGACCTCGGTGGCGTCCTCACGTGCGAGCATCTTGGTGCCGACTGCGCTGCCCGCGGCAGTGGGGACGCCGAAGATGGCGTGTGTCTCGGGGAACTCGCGCGAGCGGATGTCGCCGATGAGGATCGCTTCGAGGTCGCTGGTCTCGACGTCGTACACCACCCGGACCTGGTGGCCGGTCGCGACGTGACGCTGGTGCTGCTCGGAATCGATCTTGATGAGCTCGCACTGGATCGCGACGCCGATGCTGCCTGCGTCGGGGGCAGCTGCCTGATGGACACTGAGTCGGGCGCCCGAAGGCGCGCGCACACGCTGGCGTACCGCGGCAAGGCTGCGGTCTGCGGCCCACGAACGGAACCCGGCTTCGACGGCATCGATGGCTTCGCTGAACGACACGCTGCCGTCGAGCTCGGACGCCTTCACCAACACGGTCATGGTGCTCTCCTCGCTGCCCTCCGCGAGGGCGCAACAATTTGTATTGCTCTCTATACTGCGCGGTCGAATCTATCAACCGGCTTCCCGACAGCCGACATCGGATCTTCGTGCGGACGCGCTGTCGTTGACGCGTTCGTATGAAGTGCGGCTGGCTGGCCGGTTCGTCACCCGCCGGATTCGCCGGGCATGTCGCGGCGCGGCAGACTCGATCAGGTCGAACGGAGAGACATGACGCGCGCGCGTGTCGACGGAAGCGTCGATTCCGATCATCCCGACACCCTTGCGGTCGGTGTCGTCGCATCGTCGTTCGGTTTCAGCCTGGGAGCCGTCGCCGTCGTTTACGCCCTGCTCGCGCTGGCCGTGGGGTACTCCGGCGTCATGGTCGGCGTCTTCACCGCGCTGGGCGCCTTGGCGCAGTTGGTCGCGAGATTCGGCATTCCCTGGGTTCTCGACCGGGTCCGTGACCGTGCCGTGATGGGAACGGCGTGCTTGTGCATGGCACTGTCCGCCAGCATCCTGCTCGTTTCGACCACGTTGACCGCGTTCGTGGTCGCGCAACTCCTCCAGGGCGGATGCCGCGCCTTCTTCTGGACCTCGGCGCAGGCGCATGTCGTGCGTGCCCGCGGCGAACCGGTTCGACGTCTGGCCCAGCTGCAGATTCCGGCCAACGTCGGGACGCTGGTCGGTCCAGCCGTCGCCGGACTCGCCGTCGCGATGTCGATGACG
Organism: Nitriliruptoraceae bacterium; assembly: GCA_050480705.1. GTDB lineage: Bacteria > Actinomycetota > Nitriliruptoria > Nitriliruptorales > Nitriliruptoraceae > JBJHAX01. Next base: position 4,638 of record JBJHAX010000023.1, on the reverse strand, counting down.
CTGGGCCTGGCCGTCATCGTGGCAGGAGGGCTGCTCGGCGCTCTCGGAGCGCTCGGGCTCGCACGCCGGGCAACCTACACGCGTCGTCCGCGCGCGGAACGTGCGGCGATGTGGCGCCGGCCCGGCATCGCACTCGGGTGCGCGTCGAGTTTCTCCGCAGGGGGATGGCGCGGGTTGCTCGACTCGTTCGTGCCGGTGATCCTCACCGGTGCAGGGCTCGGCGCGGCTGCCGTCGGCCTCCTCATCGCGTTGTCTGACGGCGCATCGATGATCGCCACGATCTGGCTTGCACGGGCGCGTTCGGTCGGACTCGTCTGGCTCGCGGCACTGTCCGCGGTGACGTTGCTGCTGGGCGTCGCAGGGTTGCCCTTCGTCGCCCAGATGCTCGTGCCGACGATCGTCGTGCTCATGCTCGCGGGCATGGGCGGCGGTCTGCTGAACACGCTCGCACCCGCGATCGTGAACGAGCATGCGGCGTCCGCAGAGCAGTCCAGTGCGCTCGCGCTCGGTGGCATGTACCGATCCGGAGCACGCATGGTGCTCCCGGCGGGCATCGCTGCGGCCGTCCCGATCATCGGCGTGGCCGGCGGCATGGTCGTCGCCGCAGTGGCGTTGTCAGCGCCAATCCTCGCCCTCGGACGCGCTGTCGCTTCGCGCTGACCTGCCCGTGGGGTGTCGTCAGCGCTCGGTGTGGTTGTTCGCGCCGTCGGCAGCCGAGAGCACGAACAGCTGCCAGTCGTCCATCATCTCGGTGATGTGTGCGTAGCGGTCGACGGCGGAGGGCACACTCGCCATCACACCGTTGAGCAGCGCGTTCGCGACGCCGAGCGGCGCAACGAGTGAGTTCTGCGCTCCGACGCCCGAGACACGGGCGGTGAGCACGATCTCGACGCGCTGTCCCACCGGGGAAACCGGCGTGTCGGTGATGCCCACGGCTCGGGTGCCGGCGGCACGAGCGATGTCGATCACGCGAATCGAGTTCCAGCTGTAAGGAGCGAACCCGAACGCGAGAAGGGCGTCCTCGGGTCCCACGTCGAGCAGTGCCGGGACATTGCGCCCGATGTCGGTCCCCACGAGATGGACGCTGCCGCGGATGCGGTCCAGTGCGAGCGAGGTGTATGCGGCCAGTGATCCCGATGCGAAGCCACCGACGACGTAGACGCGGCGCGCATCGGCCAGCATGTCGACGGCGGCATCGAGGTCTTCTGCCTGCAGGCCCGCAATCGTCTGGCGGAAGTTGTCAAGGTCGTGGAGCAGGGAGACCGCATGGCCGGAATCGGCGAGGTGGCTTGCCAGTGCGCTCTCGTCAGTGTCACTGCCCGAGTGCGCCCGCATCTGTGCGCGCACCGTGCGTCGAACCGACTCCTGCAGGTCCTGATAGCCAGCCAGCCCGATCTTGTAGGCGAAGCGCACCACCGTGGACGGAGCGACCCCCAGTCGACCCGCGAGCTTGTCGACGGTCGCGAACGCGACGAACTCGGGGTCCTCGACGATGGCCTCGGCAATACGTTTCTGGGAGTTCGTCAGCTCGTCGTAACGGCGACGGAGTTCGGTGAGGACGTCGGGATCACTCTGGGCGCTCACTTCGACTCCATCCCGTGTTCGCTCTGTGCCGGTCCGGTGCAGCACACACTGATATTGCCGAGGGTAGTTGAAACAACGGCGTGCGCCCTTGCAGGAAGACGAGCCGCACGTGCCCATCGGTGTGTGCCTGTGCGACGCAGTATCGCGAGGCGCGTGGCCTGCTCGGCAGAGGCGCACGACCCTTCCGCCGCGCAATTCGATATGGGATGATCACGATGATCGGTCGGCACCTGGCCGCGATCGGCCTGTCTCCGGCCTCGACAGATCGGACTGGTCGTGGGCTTTGTCCCGCGCACACGGAGGCGTCGCCGTCGCTCCCTGGTCGTGCCAGCGGTGTTCGTGCTCGTCCTCGGCGTGTCACTGGACGCGCTCGTGCCTGCAGCGGCCGCTGCAGCCCCTGACGGCAGCGACGGCGCCTCGGTCGCGGACGTCGCCGAAGCCCAGCGCATCCTCGACTCGCTCGGCTACCCGGCCGGTCCCGTGGACGGGATCGACGGGCCGCAGACCCGCCGCGGTCTGTGTGCGTGGCGGCGCCTCGAAGGTCACGACGCGCACCGCGGCCCGCTGACGCGTGCCGAACTCGTCGAATTGCGCGCTACGACACAGCTGCCCGAAGCGTCCGAAGGCCGCGGCGTCACGGTCGACAGGACGTGCCAGACCGTCTCCTACCAGCAGGACGGACAATGGCAGCGGGTAATGCGGGCATCGACGGGTTCGGGTGGCCTGCCGAGGCCCGGCGACTACACGATCCGCTGGAGGCGTGCCGGCTGGCACACCTCGACCCTGTACCCGTCGCCGACACCGAACATGTACAACTCCATGTACTTCTCGGGTGTGATCGCCATTCACGGGTCGCACGATGTCCCCGCCCGGCCGGTCAGCGCAGGATGTGTGCGCGTGACGCCGAGCGGTGCCGACTACCTGTTCTCCCGGCTGGAGAACGGTGACCCTGTCCGGGTCATTGGTGAGTACAGCCGCACCGCGACGCGGTAAGCCGCCCGATGCGACCTCACCGCACGGGCGTCCCTGTGGCGTGATCCCGTCTGCGGACGATCTTCGCGCATGACTGCGCTACGGCAGATCGAACAGTGGCCCAAGTGACCCCGCCTGCCGGGCATGAATGCCGGGAGCGACCCGCCCATACTTGATGGCGCGATCAGGCGCATGTCATGTTGTGAGGAGGCGCTCATGACCCGCTTCGAAGGAGGGGTCCTCGCCCTGCTCGGGGGTGCTATCGGCGTGACGCTGCTCGTCATCGGACTCGTCACGCTCGCGAGAACCGGCATCCCGACCGAGACCTTCACTGAGCCTGCTACGACGGTTGGCCCGTTCACGCGCACCCCGGTCATGGGCATCATCGAGATCGTGCTCGGCGTGCTGGTGATCGGTGCGAGCGCGACGGCCGACAAGGACTCGGTCACTGGCCTCGGTCTGGTGTCGCTCGTGTTCGGGATCGTCTGGATGATCGAGCCGGGTGCATTCGCTCGACTGCTCGGTGTGGGCCGTGAGAGCGCGGTGCTCTACGTCCTCGTCGGAGCGGTGATGCTCGCGACCGGTCTGACCGGACGCGAGCGGGTCGTACGTGAACGACGAATTGAGATCGACTGAGGAGGCGTGTCGTGCCTTCGGAATCTGAAGAGCGAAACCGTCCGCGCGAGAGAGAACGAGAAATCATCGTGACCCGTGCAGGTGGCGGTGGAGCCACGAGCGCCATCGTCGCGGTTCTCGCGGTGATCGTCCTGGTGGTGTTAGTCGTCCTGCTTCTCGGCGCTGGTGATGACGTGGTCACGCAGAACGAGGGCGGCCAGACGGAGGACGGGGGCGGCGAAAACACGCCCGCCGAGGACGAGCGCGACGGTGACAGTGGCATCGAGTTCGAGGTTCCCGCACTGTCTTCCACCGCTGCGGGCGACCGAAGCGAGACGTCCGGATTCCGCGTGCAGTTTCCGGGCGTGACGTCCTGACGCGTGGTCGTGCCGCCGGATCGGATCGAGAAGCTGTTCGGGCTGCCGAACTGTGACCCCGTTCGGGTGGTCGGCATCTATGCGTCCAGGTAGGTGGCCCGGTCTGCTGCGTCGAGCTTCTCGGTCGCGATCCGCAGTGCCGGCCGGGGCATCGTCGAAGCGTGCTCGTCCAGCAGTCGCCGCACGCCGGGAGCATCCCGGGTGCTGGCGTGTTTGAGGAAGATGCCCACAGGGCGGTGCACCGCCGGGTCGGCGTCGTCTGCGAGCCGTGCGGCAATCGCGAAAGCCGAGGCGAGATCGTCGTCGCTGCCGCTGCGTACGAAGTACAGCGGCGCGGTGATGGCCGTGCGCCTCTCGAGCGGCTCGTGCGACCCCGCGAGCGCGTCGAGGATCGTCTTCGGGCGGCCGGCGAGATAGCCGCCGACGACACGCGGTGCCGCACGGTCGACCATGTCCCAGGTCGTGATGCGGTCGTGACGTCCGAGATAGATCTCACACAGTCCGCGACGCTGGTCGTCCTCGAGCGGTCGCCGCGCACGGAAGTCCAGGATGCACATCGCAGCCATGCGTGGCTCGTACGCGGGGTGGTCGAGCAGCCGGTCGACCTCGTCGAGCTCCAGGTCCGTGTGCGCTTCAGCGAGGCCGAACACATCACGCATGCGCAGGCCGAAGGCTTCCTCGTCGGCAGCCAGCCGCTTGCGGACCTTCGCCAGCTCGTCGTCTGAGCGGCGTGCCGAGAGCAGGTCGATGAGCTCGGCGGCACACATTGACGTCGCCATCCCGCCCCTGCCGGTAGGCGTCGTGGGATCGGCGCACGGTAATCGCGGCGACCAAGGACGCCGTCGAATCGCGACGGATTCCTCGCCGGTGGTCTTCCTCGCGGTCGCAGCTGCGTGTCCCGTCGCGTTCGAGATGCAGCCGTTGGACCGTTCAGTCGAGAGACGGCGTGGTGGTCAGGGGCGGGATCGAACCGCCGACACCACGATTTTCAGTCGTGTGCTCTACCAACTGAGCTACCTGACCGGATGCGGACCTGACGGGATTTGAACCCGCGACCTCCACCTTGACAGGGTGGCGAGCACTCCTAACT
>JBJHAX010000022.1:0-33346 GCA_050480705.1 Nitriliruptoraceae bacterium | reverse complement strand
GGGGACGCTGACGCGAACCTGCTTCGCCGACGACCCGGTCGTGCCATTGACCGGAGCATTGGTGGAATGGCTCGGCGACCTGCTTTGGCACGTCTTGGCAATCGGTGCTCGCGTCCCGCCGAGCCAGGCACAGCTCGCGTTCTACGTCAATCTCGACCGCGACGCCGACGTCACACGCCACGGGTTCTTCTCCCGTGCGAGACCGGGTGACTACCGCCGGCTCGAGGACGAGGACCAGGGCAAGATCGTCAAGGACGTCGAGCGCGTCCTCACCCACTGCTATCCGACACCGTCGACGCAGCACTCGACACGCCCTGCGCGCGAACGGTTCGCGCGCACGATCGCCGCTTCACTGATCGAGCAGTGGAACCAGACGCGCCGCGACGCCACGGGGAGCAACGGCCTCGCGGGTACACATCTCACGATCGCCCTCGTCGCCGACTACGACACCCTCCTCGAGGATGCGCTGCACGATCTGCTCGCCGATGACGGGGCGGCCGCCGACGATTCGGCCTACCACGTCATCGTGCCCGTTCGTGCCCGACTCGACACGGGTCACGGCAGCCGCGATATCGGAATCGACTGGCTGTTCGGCACGGTCAAGCCGAAACCTGTGGCCACCAACAGCCGGTCGAGGCGCCCATGGAAGGCAGAGCGCACCTGGTCGTGGCTGCGTGCGGTGGAGTATGCGGGCAGCGGACCCGAGGATCGGACTGTCGTCGGTCCGATCGTGATCAAGCTCAATGGTGCGCCGCACCACTTCGAGACGAACGGTCAGGACCTGCGGGGCCCGATCGCGCAGTTGCCTATCCGACGCTCGAGTTCCCGCAGCGACGACCACGGCGCGCCATCCGACGAATCGAGGATTTCAATCGAGCCCCTGGTGGCGTTCGCGGAGCGCTCGACGCTCGACACGGTTACTGACCTTGCCGCGTTCGGGCGAACTGACAACGCCGGCCTCGCCTCGGAATTGCTCACCGCAGCCGGACTGTCCTGGTTCGATCGCTCCTGGATCTTCTTCGGGCACGACTTCGCTGACTGGCTGCCGCGCCTACGCCTTTACCTCAGCGCCGCCCGCGTGCGCCCGTACGGCGCCGCGGACGCAAGACGTCGGGGTGGGCGCAAGCTCGGCCCGAGCGCGACCGTGCGCGAGCACCTCGCCATCGATCGGTCGTTCGGCTTTCCGGAGCTCGCCCTGCTCGAGTCCCTGGGGGTGCGAAGGATCGAAGAGGACCTCGCGGAGATCGCCAACTACCCCGAGAAGACGACCCCGGCGACACCCGTCGCGGATGTAAGCGAATTCCTCCTGAACGTGAGGGGCAGACTCGATCGGGGTCCCGAATGAGCATCGAGGACATCCAATGGCGCGGACCCCGCCCTCTGGAAATGGGCGACCCGCTCATCGGACGTGACCGTGACGTCGACCGCATCGCGACGGTGTGCCGCGACCGGGACATCGTGGTGCTCACCGCTGCGAGCGGCGTCGGCAAGACGTCGTTCCTTCGGGCGGGACTCGTCCCACGCCTTCAACAACTCGGCGCCACCGTCCTGCCCCGCTGGGCCGGGCTGGACGCCGCCGATCGCCTGGCATCGGTCACAACGACGGCCAGTTGGTCATCGGTCTTGCGACGCTACGGCGAGTTGCGAGGACGCGCCATCGATGCAGATCTGCTGTATCGACTGGTCGTCTGCCCGCAGTTCGAGGGCGCAGAGCCTCCCACCGTGCACGAGCTGCTCGACGAGGAGGCCTGCCCCACTCCGGTCGTACTGTTCGACCAGTTCGAGGAGCTTCTGCGTTACGGCGGCGCGCTGGGTCAGGCACTGACGACCATGATCTCGCGGACAGCACAGGACTGGGGGGTGACCCACATCGTCGCGGCACGGTCCGAATACGCCGACAGCCTGCGTCCTCTCGACACCGGTGCAGGGAACGGTTTTCGCTATGTACTCGACGAGATCGACGCCCCCGACGTGATCCGTGAGATCGTTCGTGTTCCGGCGACGGAGGCCGGTGTGGACATCGACGAGAAGGCAGTCGATGTCGTGACGGATTTGTGGTTCGCGGCACGCGCGAGCCAGCAAGCGCCGGCAGCTTCCATCACGACGACGTGGGATCCCGGGGCGCAGGTCGGCCTGCTGCACCTGCAGGCACTGTTGTGGTCGGTCCGCCGCTGGGCACTAACGGGCGCAGCGGACTCCGAACGTCTCACCAGGAACGATTTGGCCCGTTTCGTCGAGGCGCATGGTCCAGATAGTCAAGGAGATCTCGTGCGTCGCGCGCTGGTGGAGTATGTGCGCGCAACGGTCGACCAGATCACCGCCGGGGCGACGACGCGGTGGCCGAACGGCCCGCGAATCATGCTCGCTCGAGTGGCCAGGTTGCTGTTCTCGGCCGGTTACAAGGTGCCGCAGTCGTTCTCGTCGCTGCTCGCGGGAGCACTGTCGGAGGACCTGACGGTGACGCAGGCAGAACGGATCGCTCGACTCGACGACGACGGCGTCGCACAGCTCGGTGACGAGCTGCGAATCGATCCCGCGGGCGCCGCACGCGAGTGGGCCCAGACCGGCGACGTCGTTCGCGAATCGGTTCACGTACTTCGCACCGTGCTGGACAGCGCGGCGGACGAAAACATCCTGCGGCGTTTCCCTCGAGCGAGCGAGACCATCTACGAACTGACGCACGACGGGATGGGCGGTCCTCTCAACGCGTGGGCACGCGCGGTGCTCGAAGAACTCTCGTCGATCGTCGGGCTGATCTCGGTTCGTACCGGCGAGCGAGTCGACGGCACGTGGACGCCCGAAGTGCTCGAGTCAGAGGACGCTCCGACACGAGCCCCCAACGTCACCTTGGAGGCCGCCACAGACGGCGAACCGGTCGCCGTCATACGGGGCGTGTCATGGATCGGCAACGTCGTCAGCGACGCCCAGATCGCGCGAATCAGGTTCGTCGACTGCGACTTCACCGGTTCGGTCTTCGACGCTGTCTCCCTGGACACCGTCACATTCGATCGATGCGTGCTACGGGGCGTCGCGATGGTCAATGGCTGCCTGCTCAAGGACGTGACGATCCTGGGCGGCAACGAACCCGCCACAATCGACACGCTGACGATCGTCGATGCCAACGCTGTCGGTCCGGTAACCATCCAATCTCACCGGGGAACGACCGGCCTGTTTCTCTACGGTGCGCGCGGTGGACCGTGGGCCGTAACCGATTCGACGATCAGCCACGTCGTGATCTCGGGTTCTACCGACGGCGGCGCAAGTCTCGCATTCACAGGTGACACCACCATCACTCACGTGACCCTGTCGGGAACGATCAATCGCGACTTGCAGCTCGGCGAGGGTGTGACGTTCCACCACGTGACCGACGACGCAGACGCCGGCCTGCCCGACAGTGCAGCGAGTTGATGCTGACCGCATGCCCCCGACGCAGGTATTGACGACCGCTCAACGCAAAACGTCGCGCTCGGATGCGTCGACCACCCCGACCGGCAAGGCACCGTCCTGCGGCTCTGCAGCCAACCAGCCGTAGCGGGGAAAGCAGACGGTGGTGGGCTCGCTTCGCAGCGCCACAGCGATCCAGATGGGACAGCGCGAATCACCGGTTGGTCGCTGATCCGCTCGCAGCCACGCATCCCGTTGTTTTGTCGCGAGGTCGAGCACTGCCTGCGGATCATCCTCGAACGCGCGCTCGATCTCCGTCCACGTCTCGTCGTCCAACGTCAGCAGGGCAGAGCGGTCGTCGCGCGCCTGGTTCTCCAAATCGATCATGCTCGTGGCCACGACGGGCACGTGTCGTGCGCTACGAGCGTCGACATGGGCATACAGCTCAGGCCAGCGATCGAAACCCCGAACCGCTCGCCCCGTGCCGACCTCGATGATCCACGGCCTCGCGTCGTAAGTTCCCCAGTCGTCGTCGACGAGCCCGGCGAGCGCGCTGATGAGCGCCTCGGAGGGGGAACCGAGGAGTTGGTGCACCCCACGCACGATCGCGGCCGCCTCGGCGCTCGCACTCGTCGGATACGTGACCGGTCGCGACGTACGGTCCTGGGGGCTCACAACGAAATCCACCCCCCACTGCTCGAGTGACTCCCCCAGCAGCGCAACAACGAGTCCGGGCGTCGCGGACTGGAGACCGTCGACACGCAGCGTGCGGTCCACGAGTTCGATCCCGACCCGATAGCCAGGGTCGACGGGAACCGGCATCCGGTAGCGCAGGTCCCCTTGACGCAGCACCAGCATCTGCCCAACGACTGCCCATGGGATTTCGGCCACCCGGCTCGTCGGTGATGACACGCGAGCGAGCAGCCGACGACGGCCTGCCAACGCAGACGCTGGAACGTGGATCACGGGAAGATGTGCCAGATCGCCCATGGCGCTCCGACCATCCCGAACGGCGTCCTCGACAGCCTGCAACGGCAGCGCTGCGTTCAGCTCGACGGCGGCGGCAGCGTGCAGCCGGCGGTCGAACGCGCCGATGAACGCAATCATCCGATCGACAGGGACATCGCCGACGAAACCAACGCTGATCACGTCGGCCCTTCGACTCACCAACGCGCACATCGTGACGTCCTGGTGCGGACTCTGCGCCTGCCAGGCGAACCGGGCGCGCACTGGCGTCGCCGAATGGCACATCGCGAGTACCGCGACCTGCGGCGGGGCCGTCGCAACGCAACCCGCGACCATTGCGGCGTCGAGAGCTGCGTGACGCCCGAGCTCCCCGACGAGCCATGCGGGTCCCGCAGTTGCTGACGCGGCAGCGTCGTCCACGGCCTCCCCGTCACCGGTGTCGGGTAGGAGACCGTGCCCGAACAACACCAGCAGCTCCGGCTGCCGTTCTCGGATGAGATCGCCGAGCGCTTCAGCGTCGCCACGAAATGCAAGCTCCGGGGCCCGCGGATCAACGGTCTGTGGCGGCTCGACGCCTTGTCCGGACGGTTCCAGACCGGCGGCAGCCCGACCGACCATCTCGTCGGCTTCGGCAAGGCCGGCAGGCGAGGCGACGAGCAGTGAGCGGAAGCGTCCGCGCGGCAGCCAGTCTGTCACTCGGACATCGACGTCGCTCACGGACTCACGAACGATGGAGACCGTCGGTGGGCCCGTGTGCGTGACCAGACGGACTGCGTCGACGGACGACGCTGGCCACTGCAGGAGCTCGAACGGAAGCGAAGCAGCGCGGGCATCGCCTGCCGACACAACGATTCTGACCGCGTCGTGACGACCGGAGAGTAGGTCGTCGACCACCATCGGGCCGACTGCCTCCTCGAGGACGACACGACTGAGTGGCTGGGCCCACGCGTGAGCAACGTCGCGACGGGGGAGCTGTCGAGGGTCGAGCCGAACGGCACCACCCTGATGCGCCGATGGGGAGCCCGACCAGCTCTCGACGACGTTGCCAACCTGGTCGTGGCCGGACGGCCAGCTCGACGGTGGCACGGCCCGAACCCCGAGGCGCTCCTCGGCGACACCATTGTCGATCGGGTGTCGCAACGTCGCGCCGACGTGCAGCGTGTCAGCGTCGAACCACACATCGAGCCGAAGTTCGACAAGCGGCGTCGTCAACGCGGGTCACCGTCCACCGGCACGGTGCCGAGCAGCAACTCGTCGACTGACCGCCCGAGCTCACGCAGATGCTGGACACGTCCCGATCCGCGATCGTTCGCCGCAGAGACTTGTCGTGCGTCTCCCAGCTCGTCGCGCATGACCGACCTGAGGTCGCGTCGTACGGCGATCGCGCAGCGGGCGACGGCTCCAGCCACCGGCGAAGTCAGCGCCGCGAAACCAAACGGTGCTGGCGGCATCCGGTCGAGCAGGTGTTGTGCGGACTCGCTGAGGCGACCGGCGAAATCGAGCACGTCGGGTCGCGCCGAATCCTCGGCGGACGTCTCCTGGAGCAGGCGTATCGCCGCAGCAAGGCACCAACCGCGGAGCGCTTCGGGAACATGGTCCACGAGGTCGAGCAGCGATCGCGCAACCGCGAAGGGCGCCAGTGGCGCACCGACGAGTGCACGAACCAACGCTGAGCCGTCGTCGCCAGCCCGGTGCTCGTCGAGTTCGGCCACCGGTCGCCAGTCGAGCGCACGAACGGCTGACGTCCGTGGGGTCGCACCGCGAACGACGGCAGGCTCATCAGGGTCGAGCTCGTCAACACGCGCGACTGCGAGCACCGCACCGTCGGTGGTGACGATGCTGATATACAAGGTCGGCACCACAGGCGAACCGTCGCCGTGAACGTCGGCGCCCATGTTCCCCGATCGCACGTCCGCGGACTCGAGACCGAAGCCTGCGGCCTCCCCGTCGAGAACCGCAAGCCAGTGGTCGGCGAGAGCACGATCAAGTGCCGCGGACGAACCGGGACCCTCCTCGATCTCGTCGCGATCGAGTCGCGCCAAGCGCTCGTTGACGTGCGCAAGAGCCGCATCGACCTCGCGTCGAAGGGGAATGCCAACCTCGACACGGTGGTCCCGGTCGGGATGTACCTGAGCGGTGACATCGGCCGCGGCGTCGCACAGCCCGGCGACGACCGGCTTCCACCCGACCGGTGACGTCGTCAGAGCGCCCAGCGTCGGCACGGCGAGTACCGGCGGAGCCGCTTCCTCACCGCGGGACGGCTCGATCTGGGTCACCGCAGCATCGAGCCGGGCCGCAAAACGTGCGGCGAGGGTGTGATCGGTGAGGCCGGCGATGACCTGCAGTGGCGTGTCGGATGCACCACCGTCACGTGGACCCATAAGGGCAGCGCGCAGCTCATCGCGCCCGTTCGCGAGCACCTCCTCCGGAAGCGTCTCGAGCAGACCTGCGGCGCGCAGGGCGTGGCTGCGGAGCTCAGCGGCGAACGTGTCGGTGCGGTGAGGTGCCGGCAGGTGTGCACGCAACGCCTGCCCCGCGACCGCAGCATCAAGGGACCAAAGTCGTGCACCGGTGCGTGCGGCACGATCGGCGGCAGCGGCGTAGGCGACGAGTAGGTCAACGACCTCCCGTTGAGGGTCGAGGTCCACCGGGCCGGCAAGTTCCGCGCCATCAGGTTCGCCACCGAGCTCAGCGATGAGCCGTCGCGCGAAGTCTCTCGACGCTACGTCGGGAACGTCATCTCGGGACGACGCGCGCACCACCGTGGTCCGGCTGGCGAGCAGATCGACACCTACGCCGACACCATCACCGACGCGCACGAACACATACCAGCTGCCTTCACTTCCCGGGGGCCGGGCCTCGAGCATCTGCACAACGTCGCGACAGCGCTCGCAGCGCCTCATGTGGGTCGTCAGACCTGGCGGTGCCGGATCAATGGCGGCGCGCCCATGCGATCTCGCTACGACAGCCTCAGGCGGGCACCAACTTGCCCAGGCCTCGGCCAAGCGGTCGTTGCAGTCCTGGCAATGTTGGAGGTGCTCATCGCTCCCAGGCAGGACCCCGTACCTCGTGTACACGACAATTTCGGGAAGCGTCGGACATGCCGATACGCCGTCCCCTGCCGCTCCGTTCAGCACGTCGCGCAACACCGCCTCGACGAGATGATCGGACGGGCTCCGTTCGGACTCTGGTGTGGTCATGACGCCGTCTCCTCCCGCTCTGAACGGGAGTAGCACTCGCGAACGAAAGGCATGAACACGCGGGAATACCACTGGCGCAAGGTCGTGTCGGGCACACCGACCTTGCGCGCAATATCGGTCCACGTCTCTTCGCGCTCGTACCGCAGTTCCATGGCCGGCCATTTTTCGGGATGACGCTTGGAAAACCGCTCCAGACACTGGCGGACCACCTCCGCCTGCAAGAACTTGAGGGCCTCGTCTTCGGGGAGCACAGCAGAATCATTCTCCACGCCGGCGACCTCCGACTCGTCGTCTGCACTGACGAGACGGTCACGACGAGTCGCGCCTCGAACGAAGTCCAGGCAGGCACTACGTGCAACCACGGCGATCCAGGCTTTCAGAGAACCGTAGTCCCGGTAGGTGCCTCGGATGAACGCCTCAAGGACCTTGATGAACGTCCTGTGCAGCACGTCCTCGGCATCGGCCGCATCGCGGATCCCGAAGCGATTGATGCAGGCCAACACATACCGGCGGTAGCGGTCATATAGGACGCCGAACGCGTCTCGGTCGCCCGACAACGCCCGCTCGGCAAGGTCGGCGTCCGACGACTCGTCGAGACCGGCACGGCCTCGGCCCATCGACGCCCCTGTTCGCCACCAGTCGCACCTTTGCGTGCGAGGCATCTCGCAGGCGCACAAGGCGCCAATCCCGCAGAAACCATACACGGCGCAGAGAGTCAACCACGCCCCGGTTGTGCCGACCAGCTGACGCCGCGACGACGGCAAGCGGCGGAGTACGGGACACCCCTGAGCCGAGTCTGCGTTGGGGCCTTCTCGTCGGCATGGAGGCCGTACGCCCGATGACACCAACCGACTATCATCGGGGTCCTGTCGCGATCCCGCATCGCCACGCAGCGTGGGGCCGTCAACGCATGTCGATCCCCACGCGGCACTGACCGTCACGTCGGTTCTGCCCTGTGCGACGGGTCGCGCTCGCGTGCCGTGGCCGAAGCGCTCATGGGCGAACACGTTCTGTCGTCAAGATCCTCGATGACCGGCTCCAGTGCGCCGGCCGCAAGCGCCAGCAGCGTCACGATATTCCTGCGCCAGTCCTCCAACTCGACGATACGCGCTTGCATCGCTTCAAGTCGTGCTTCGACGTCGACCACCAAGCCCTCGATTCCACGGTTCCCTGGATTCCGATTGACACGCCTTGTTGACGGACGATCGGATCAGGAACACCCTGTATCGCGGGCGGCCGAGTTTCCCAGTATGACGACAGCGCACCACGGTCAACGCTGAGGCAGAGCCGTAACCGCATCGCGTCGCGCAGTGGAAGGCCCCGAGCGTCGTCGCTCAGGCGAGCCGTTCGATCATCAGCCGTGCGGCCTCGGAGGGGTTCATCGCGACCGAGATCCCGTAGCTCTCGAGGATCTCCTTCTTCTCGGCGGCCGACTCGCCACCCGGGCCACCTTCCTTGACGATCGCCCCGGCGTGCCCCATCTGCTTGCCCTCGGGGGCCTCGAACCCGGCGATGTAGCCGACGACGGGCGTGTCGGGGATGTTGTCGCGGATCCACTCGCCGGCGAGCTGTTCCTCGGAACCGCCGATCTCGCCGACGAACGCGATCGCGTGCGTGTCGGGGTCTTCGGCGAACGCGCCGATGACGTCGAGGAACTGGGTGCCGATGACCGGGTCCCCGCCGATGCCGACACAGGTCGAGATCCCGATGCCGGCCTGCGCAAGCTCGTGCATGATCTGGTAGGTGAGCGTGCCCGAGCGTGAGACGAGCCCGACGTTGCCCGGGAAGGTGGTCTCGGCCGGGATGATCCCGACGTTGGCCTTGCCCGGCGAGATCAGCCCGGGACAGTTGGGGCCGATCAGGCGCGCACCGCCGCGGCGCACCACGACGTCGTACACCTCGGTCATGTCGTGGACCGGCACACCTTCGGTGATGGTCACGATGGTCTCGACACCGGCCTCGTGCGCCTCGAGGATCGCATCCTTGGTGAACGGTGCGGGCACCATCACCAGCGAGGTGTTCGCGCCGGTCTCGTCGACGGCGTCGCGCACGGACGCGAACACCGGAAGGTCGAGCTCCTCCCAGGTCGTGCCGCCCTTCTTGGGGTGGATGCCGGCGACGACGTTCGTGCCGTAGTCCTTGTTGCGGCGCGCGTGGAAGGTGCCCTGGGCGCCGATGCCCTGGACCAGGACCGTGGTGTCCTCGTCGATGAAGATGCTCATGGGTGGCTCTTCCTGTCGGGATGCTCGCGCGGGACGTCTGCGTCCGCGCCGTTCGCGTCGGTTCGAGGTGTCAGGCGCGCGCGAGCGCGACGGCGGCTTCGGCCGCCTCGTCCATGGTCGCGGCCGCGACGACGTTGTCGAGGCCGGCGTCGGCCAGCATGCGGCGGCCCTCCTCGGCGTTGGTGCCGTCGAGGCGCACCACCAGCTTCTGTGGGAAATCGCCCAGGCGGCCGGTCGCTTCGATGATGCCGTTGGCGACCTCTTCGCCGCGGGTGATGCCGCCGAAGATGTTGATGAAGACGCTGCGCACCGCAGGGTCCTCGAGCACCAGCGCCAGCGATTCGGCCATCGCGTCGGCGGAGGCGCCGCCACCGACGTCGAGGAAGTTGGCTGCCTTGCCGCCGTGCTGCGCGACGACGTCGAGCGTGGCCATCACGAGCCCGGCGCCGTTGCCGAGCACACCGACGTCGCCGTCGAGCTTGACGTACTGGATGCCCTGCGCGCGTGCCTTGGCTTCGAGCGGATCCTCGGCGTCGATGCCGTCGATGCCCCATTCGGCGTAGCCGTCGTGGCGGAACGCCGCGTTGCCGTCGAGGGTGACCTTGGCGTCGAGCGCGATGACACGGTCGTCGGGGGTGCGGATCAGCGGGTTGATCTCGGCGAGTGTCGCGTCCTCACGCTCGTAGGCGTCGAAGAGCGCGACGAGCAGATCGGCGGCCGCGGCGAGCACCTCGTCGGGCAGCTTCGCGGCGGCGACGATCTCGGCGGCGATCTCGGTGGGGAGTCCGTCGGCGGTCTCGTGGGGGGTCAGCGTGCGCTTGACGACCGCGTCGGGGTCGTTGCGGTTGACCTCCTCGATGTCCACGCCGCCCTGGCGCGAGCAGATGACGAGGTGGCCCTTGTTGACCCGGTCGTGCATCACCGACAGGTAGTACTCCTCGACGATGTCGGAGGCCGGTTCGACGTAGACGACCTCGACGACGTGGCCCTTGATGTCGAGCCCGAGGATCGACGCGGCGTGCTCGGCGGCTTCCTCGACGTTGCTGGCGAGCTTCACACCGCCGGCCTTGCCGCGCCCTCCGGTCTTGACCTGCGCCTTGACCACGACGGCGGAGGCGCCTGCGTCGAGGTGGGTGCGTGCCGCGTCGACGATCTCGTCGACGGTGCGGCACACCGTCCCTTCGGCGGGCGTCGGCACGCCGTTGCGTGCGAACAGCTGCTTGCCCTGGAACTCGACCAGGTCCATGTCGTCTCCGTGGATTCGGCGGTCTGTCGGTGGCGTCTATCGGTGGCGTCTATCGGTGGCGTCTGTCGGTGGCGTCGGTCGGCGTCGATGGCGCCCGTGTCCGTGCGTGTCGTCGCGCGCTGCAGGCCCGCGGCGCTGCAAGTCTGCAGGGTGTGTTGTCCGGGGCCGCGGCTCACCGGCCGCCGACCAGCGCGGCCATGTCCACCTCGCAGCGCCGCCGCTCACCGGCGGGTCGTGCCCGTGGACGTAGCGGCGCACGGGTTGCGGCTGGCGAGGATAGTCGAGTCCCCCGGGCGGTCCTTCAGCCGAAAGGCGCGACGGCCCCGCCCGGTACCGTGCTGCGCCATGGCCGATCAACCGCGCTCCGACGACGACGCGGTGCACGCAGCTGCAGCGCACACCCCGCCCGCCCCGGAGACGCTCGACTACGGCCCCTCCGGGTATCTGCCGGAGCGTGCTTCGAAGCGCGCCCGCAAGATCGTGCTGCGTGCGCCGCTGGGTCTGCAGTGGGTCGTCGGCTCCCTGCTGGCGGGTGTGGTGCTGGCGGTCGCCGTCGTGGTGTACCTGCAGGTCGCGGCGTCACCTCCCGGCCCGCCGTGGGTCGCGGCCGGTGAGGTCACCGAGATCGGCGACGCGCGCTTCGACGACGACCTCGGCGTGCTGCTGGTCGGCGCAGGTGGGCGTGTGCGCGCCCTCGTCGACGCCGCCGACGTCGACTACTGCCCCGCCAGCAACCGGCTCGAAGCCGCCGACGGGCGCGTGTGGTCGCTCACCGGTCGCGGCCGGGGCGGCGCTGCCTCGCTCGACGAGCATCCCACGATGGTCCACGACACGACGCTGTACGTGGACGTGTCGACGGTGGTGCCCGGGCCGGCGCCGTCGGACGAACCGGCAGCGCCCGCCTGCGCGCAATGACCGGGGACGCGGGTGGTCAGCAGCGGCGCTGACCACCGCGAAGGCACACGCCGCGAGCGGGTCAGGGCCCCGTCGCCTCGACCGGTCGATAGCGATGTGCGAGGCCCAGTGCCGGCACCACCAGCACGGCGGTGACGGTGACCAGCGCGAGCGGGATCCCGACCAGCACGCCGATGCCGGCGATGCCCGATGGTGCCGCCATGCGGGCGAGCGCCCGGTAGCCCCCGAGCACTGCGAGCACCGTGCCACGTTCGCTGTCACGCGCCGCCTCGGTGGCGATCGCTGGCGAGATCGTGGCGGCCAGCCCGCCGCCGAACCCGGCGACGCCGAGCACGAGGGCGGCCAACGCCGGTGTGGATGCCACCAGCGGAAGGATTGCGGTGCCGACCAGCACGCTGCTGGACGCGACACGGATCAGTGGACGCAGCGAGACGTTCGGGAAGCGCGCCAGCCCGCCGCTGGCGGCGAGCGGGGTCATCTCGGCGACGGTCACGAGCCATCCGATCGTGATCGCGCCCATGCCGGCCGACGAGAGGATGACCGGCACGTACGAATCGAGGATGCCGCGCCAGCCGCCGGCGGTCAGGTTCATGGCATATCCGGGGGCGAAGTCGCCGCGGCGCCACACCTGGCGCCGCTCGGCGGGCGCTTCGCGCGGCGCGGCGACGTGGCGCACCATCAGCAGTGACCCGGCGGCGGCGATCAGGCCTCCGCCGATGACGCCCCAGAGTCCGAGCGGCAGTGCGATCCCTGCGAGCACCCCGGTCACCAGCGGACCGGCCATCGCACCGACCTTGCCGGCGAAGCTGATCTTGGCCAGCCGTGCCACGACCGAACCGCCCGGCGCACCGATGGCGTGGCTCTGCGTCGAGGTCCAGAACACGGCACGCGAGGCGCCCTGCAACAGCTGCGCGGCGATGAACACGCCGAGACCGGTCGAGAAGAACAGCAGGATTCCCGAGCAGGCCAGCACGAGGTTGCCGCCGCGCATCAGCACGCGGTCGGGCACCCGCCCGAGCAGCCACGGCAATGCGAAACGGGCGAGCAGCTGCGAGACCGCTGACACCGAGGTGAGGATTCCGACCATCGCTGCGGAGTAGCCGGCATCGAGGGCGATCAGGGGGTAGGCGACGGTGGTTCCGCCGAGCGCGAAGGCGCAGCCGAAGGCGGCGACGAGCGCACCCGACATCCGGTCGGGCGAGCGGCGTGCCGGGCCAGGAGAGCCCTGCGGAGGCGAACCGTTTGGCGGCGTCTCCTGATCTCGCGTCACGCCGGCTCCTGGTGCGAAGAAGGTGGCGTCAGGCCCGTGCTGCCCCACGCCGAGCCGTCTGAACGTGCAACGCAACGAGTTGCATCACCCATTGCTCCGTGGCGGTTCCGGGCGATGAACTGTTGCGACGCCTGGGCAGGATAGTCGCACACACGGCTCGTCACGTTCCCGTGTGCCGGTGCCGGTTCGCCACGCGCTGGTGCCGGTTCACCACGCGCCGACGAGCAGCACCAGACCGGCGACGCCGAACGCGGCGGCCGCGATGATCCGCATCACGCGCCGCGGCAGGCGGCGTCCGAGCGAGTAGCCGACGACGATCGCGAGCGCGGACGCCGAACTCATCCCGAGCGACGCACCCAGCCAGGTCGGCACGGGCGACTGTGTCGTGGCGAGCATCGCGGTGGCCAGTGTGGTCTTGTCGCCGAGCTCCGCGACGAGGAACGCCAGGGTCACGCCGACGAACACCGACCGGCTCCTCAGACGTGCGCCGTCGTCATCGTCGTCGGGTCCGCCGCGCAGCATCAACACCGCGAAGACGAGGAACACCGCGCCGCTGCCGAGCGCGAGCGCACGGGCGGGCAGCGCCGCACCCAGCGCCGCGCCGGCCAGCGTCGCGATGCCGGTCGAGACCAGCGCCGCGATGACGATCCCTGCGAACACCGGCGCCGGCCGGTAACGAGAGGCGAACGTCAACGCCAGCAGCATCGACTTGTCGCCCATCTCGGCGAGGAACACCAGGGAGAACGCGGCGGCGAACTCGGCAGTCACGTGGCACGCACCGCGGCCGCCACCGCCTCAAGCCGGGTCACAGCCGGACCAGCGGCGCGTAGGCGAGCACCAGGTGCTTGGTGCCGGCCTCGTCGAAGACGACCGTCGCCTCGGCACGCTCGCCTTCGCCTTCGAGTGCCTCGACGGTGCCCTGGCCGAACGAGGGGTGCACCACGCGGTCGCCGACCGCGAACTCGGTGCCTTCGATCTCGATGACGTCCACCCGGCGCTTGCCACCGTCGGAGCGCCGCTCGTCGACCAGTTCGGCGGGCAGGTCGTCGAGGAACCGCGAGGGCGGGTTGTACGACGTGCCGCCCCACAGCGTGCGGTGGTCGGCGTGCGTGAGGTAGAGGCGGTCCTGTGCCCGGGTGAACCCGACGTAGCACAGCCGGCGTTCCTCCTCGAGCTGTTCGGGGTCCGACAGTGAGCGCACGTGCGGGAACACGCCGTCTTCGAGTCCGACGAGGAACACCACCGGGTACTCGAGCCCCTTCGCGGTGTGCAGCGTCATCAGCGTGACACTGCCCGCCGCATCGTCGTCGAGCTCGTCCTGGTCGCTGACCAGCGTGACGGACTCGAGGAACTCGGCCAGGCCGTCGGGCCCCACCAGCCCCTCGCCGCGTTCGTGCAGTTCCTGGGCGACCGACTTGAGCTCGCGCAGGTTCTCCTCGCGGCCCAGCGCCTCCACGCTGCGTTCGGCCTGCAGTTCACGCATGTAGCCGGTGCGGTCCCAGATCGTCTCGATCAGGTCGGGGACGGCGAGGTCGTGCTCGAGTTCGGTGCGCAACCCGTCGAGCAGGTCGACGAACGAGGTGACCGCGCCGATGGCTCGCGCCGCCAGCCCGTGCACCTGCTCGGCAGCCCGGCAAGCCGCCAGGAATCCGATGCCTTCGCGGCGTGCGTGGTCGTCGATCTGCTCGACCGTGCGATCGCCGATGCCGCGGCGGGGCATGTTGACGATGCGGCGCGCCGACACGTCGTCGTCGGCGTTGGCGAGCAGGCGCGCGTAGGCGAGCAGGTCGCGGATCTCGCGGCGTTCGTAGAAGCGCACCCCGCCGACGACCCGGTAGGGCAGGCCGACGCGGACGAACACCTCCTCGAGCACACGCGACTGGGCGTTGGTGCGGTAGAACACCGCGACGTCATCGAAGCTGTGTCCGGCGGCACGCAGCTTCTCGCATTCCTCCGCGACGAACGCCGCTTCGTCGTGCTCGTCGTCGGCGTGGTAGCGCACGACCGGTTCCCCGCCGGCGCGTTCGGTCCACAGCTCGGCGCGCCGCTCGACGGCGCTGGTGGCGATGACCCGGTTGGCGACGTCGAGGATGGTGCTCGTCGAGCGGTAGTTGCGGTCGAGCACGACCACGCGCGCGTCGGGGTGGTCCTGTTCGAAGTCGAGGATGTTGCGGATCGTCGCGCCCCGGAACGAGTAGACGCCCTGCTGGGGATCGCCGACGACGACGAGGTTGCGGTGTCGCGCGGTGAGCAGATTGACGAGGTGGTACTGGGCCCGGTTGGTGTCCTGGTACTCGTCGACGAGCACATGGGCGAACCGCCGCTGGTAGTGCTCGAGGACGTCGTCGAACAGCTGCAGCACCTCGACCGTTTTCACGATCAGGTCGTCGAAGTCGAGCGCGTTGGCCTGCAGCAGCCGCTGTTCGTAGAGGGTGTAGACCTCGGCGATCTGCACCTCGGGCCAGCCGTCGGCGCGCTGCCGGTAGGTCTCGTAGTCGACGAGTTCGTCCTTGGCGCGGCTGATCGCCGCCTGGATCGCACGCGGCGGCAGACGCTTGTCGTCGACCGCGAGTTCACGTGCAACCATCTGGATCAGCCGCTGGCTGTCCTGCTGGTCGTAGATGGTGAACCCCCCGCGGTAGCCGAGCCGGCCGAGTTCGCGCCGCAGGATGCGCACGCACGCCTTGTGGAACGTCGTCACCCACATGCGGTCGGACAGGCGTTCACCGAGCAGCCCACCGACCCGTTCGGCCATCTCGTTCGCGGCCTTGTTGGTGAACGTGATCGCGAGCAGCTCGAAAGGGTGCACGCCGCGGTCACGCACCAGGTGCGCGATGCGATGGGTGAGCACCCGCGTCTTGCCCGACCCGGCGCCAGCGACGACCAGCAGCGGCCCCTCGCCGTGGGTGACCGCCTCACGCTGGGCAGGGTTGAGCCCTTCGACCAGCGCCGGGGTTGACTCGGACACGACACGACTCCCGACGGCAGGACGAGCCTGGGGCAGCGACGGCGACACCTGGGCGCCGCGTGCCTGATCGAGCGTAGTGGCCGCAAGGAAGGTTCCGTCGCGGGACACGAGATGCGCGGACATCTTCAATGCGGAACGGCACCCGGCCCATTCTCTATAGGTTGTAGAGTCACCTGAGACGAATCTTCGCAGGCACGGTCAGCCGGCCGTTCGTCAGACATCAGCCGACGGCGCAGAACCGACCGGGTCGGACGCGACGACGTGAACGAGACAGGCGGAGCAACGTGACAAGCAACGACACGAACGTGACCGGCAACAGCGCAGGTCCGGTCACGATCATTGGCGCCGGAACGATGGGAGCAGGCATCGCCTACGTCGCGGCGATTCACGGTGTGGCGGTGCGCCTCGTCGATCTCGACGACGATCAGCTGACCCGCGCACGCACCCGGATCGAGCACGACATCGCGGGAGGCGTCGAGCGGGCAAAGCTCACCGAAGCCAACGCCGAGCGTGCGCGAGGACTGCTGTCGACCTCGACCGACATCGAAGCTTCCTGCGTCGATGCAGCCGTCGTGATCGAGGCGGTCGTCGAACGCATCGACATCAAGCACGAGGTGTTCCGAACGGTTGAACGTCACGCCCCTGCGGAGGCCGTCATCGCGACGAACACCAGCGCCATGTCGATCACCGAGATCTCAGCCGTGCTCGACAACCCGTCGCGCGGCGTCGGCATGCACTTCTTCAACCCGGTCGCACGTATGAAACTGTGCGAACTGGTCCGTGGCCTGAGCACATCGGAGTCGACGATGGTGGCAGCTGAACAAGCTGCCCATGCGATGGGCAAGACGACCGTGCGCGTGGAGGACCTTCCCGGCTTCGCGACCTCGCGCGTCAACGCCGCCATCGGCAATGAAGGCTTGCGGATGCTCGAGGAGGGCGTCGCGTCGGCCGAAGACATCGACACGGCAGTCAGACTCGGGCTCAACCACCCGATGGGCCCGCTCGAGATGATCGACCTGGTCGGGCTCGACGTCCGCCTCGACGTGCTCGAGCATCTCGAGGCGACCCTGGGTGAACGCTTTCGTCCGACCAACGTGCACCGGCGCCTCGTCGCCGCCGGCCGGCTCGGCCGCAAGGTCGGCAGGGGCATCTATTCCTACGACGACACGGGTGCGCGCATCGACGAACCAAGCGACCTCTCCCGCTGAAGAGTCGCACCGACCTGCCGCAGACCTACTCGGCCTGTTGGACATCCACGTGCACGTCGGCGCGCTCACGCTGCATCTGTTCGACGAGTGCCCGGAAGGGGCGTGCGGCGACGACGTCGGTCGCGTCCTCGACGACGAGTGGCGGCGCGAACAGATAGCCCTGCGCGAGGTCGACCTCGATGTCTGCGAGGGTCGCGAGTTGCGCGTCGGTCTCGACACCTTCGGCGACGGTGGCGAGGTCCAGCGAGCGAGAGAACAGCACGAGCCCGCCGAGCACGCCCCGGGTATCGGTGTGGCGTCCGAGATCGACCACGAACGCCCGGTCGATCTTGAGCACGTCGATCGGGAAGCGGTGCACCGCGCTGACGGACGAGTAGCCGGTGCCGAAGTCGTCGACGGCGATGCGCACCCCGAGGGTGCGCAGGCCGGCGATCCGCGCGACCGAGACGTCGATGTCCTCGACGAACGCCGATTCGGTGATCTCGAAGCACACCAGGGTCGGGTCGACCGACGTCTCCTCGATCACGTCACGCACGCGCGGGATCAGCGCGTCGGTGGCGAGGTTGCGTGCGGACAGGTTCACGGTCACGCACGGCGCCTCGAACCCTTCGCGGCGCGCGCGGTCGACCCAGCGGTCAAGGTCGCGGCACGCGTGTCGCAGGACGTGTTCGTCGAGGTCGGCGATGGCCTCGGTGCGCTCGGTGGCGGGGAGGAAGGCGCCGGGGGCGAGTTCGCCTTCGGCGGGATGCTGCCAGCGCACCAGCGCCTCGAAGCCGTACACGTTGCCGCAGCGCATGTCGACGATCGGCTGGTAGCGCACAAACAGTTCGTCGTCGCTGATGGCTTTGCGGATCCGCAGGGCGTGGCCGAGTGAGCGCACTTCATCGGTGATCGACGGCAGCGACGGCCGCACGAGCCACGACATGGCCAAGCCGATCACGACGAAGAACACCGCGCGTGTCACCCAGCGTTCAGGGTCCTGCGCGGTGCCGGCGGCGACGTCGAGCGCGGTGAGCGGGCCCGCCATGTATCCGGCGACGAGCGCGACGAAGGTCGCAACCGCAGGACCGAACCGCACGGCCGCGAACAGCACCGGCAGGTAGTAGAAGTGGGGGACGACGTGGTCGGCGCCGCCGATGAGGTAGACCAGTCCCCAGGATCCGCCGAGTCCGACGAGGATGGCGACGAGTCCACCGACGGTTGACGTCGCAACCGATGCGCGCAGGGCCGAACGGGCGAACTCACGCCCAGTCCGCTGGTTGCGTCGCGGCCAGAACCGTGCGGCGATACCGGCATCCCTCTCGGTTGTCCCGCTCACTGCGCGCGTGGGTCTGTGCGTGTAAGCGTTCACGCTCAAGATACGAGATAGCACGGAAATCGCAAGTTGTCATGACGACGTCCTGATCGGGCGTACAAATCGTTCGGTCTGCAGATCGTTCGGCGCGGCGCGCCGCGCCGCATCTGCCGGACGACGCGCCCGATACGGGTCAGGCGATGAAGCGGATCGTGAGCGGGTAGCGGAAGCCCTCGCCGTTGCCGGCCTTGACCGTCGCGATGATCGGCAGCACGAACCAGAGCACGATCGCGGCGAGCACCAGCATCGCCAGCAGCAGCAGGCCGATGCCGAGCGTCAGGATCCCGACGATCACCGCGGGGATGGCGAGCACCGCGCCGAGCACGAGTGCCAGTACGACGGTCAACTGGAAGTTGAGCGCCTCCTTGGCGTGATGGTCCACGTACGGGTCGCCTTCGCGGCGCAGCAGCCACACCACGAGTGGGCCGAGGAAGCCGAGGATGGCGGCGGTGAGCAGGCCGACTCCCAGGCCCGACAGGTGGGCGCCGATCGCCCAGCCCCGGCTTTCCGAGGACACGATCGGTTCGGCGGTGTCGTTCATCAGCAGACCTCACACGGGTTTCGCAGGTTCACAGGGTGCCGCGACTCGCACGGCGTGGTGACACCATGGTGCGCCACGACGTTCCCGCGGGCCATCAGGGATTCCCCCACCGCGACCCTGAGCCCCTTGCCACCGGGGTGGCCGTGGCGGGGGGCGTCCGTCGCGGACCTGCCGATGCCGCGCGGCAGGTGACCTATCGTGGGCCGCCGCTCACCGTTGGGCGCGCCACAACTGAACGGAGGCAGGATGAACGTGTTCAGTTGTCCGCGCTGCGGCCAGTTGGTCTTCTTCGCGAACTCGCTGTGTCTGCGATGCGGGAGCGAGCTCGCCGTCGACCCGGCGACCCAGGCCATGGTCGCGGTCGACACCTCCTCGCAGCTGTGCGCCAACCGGGAGATTGCCGCGTGCAACTGGCTGGCGGACGGGCAGCTGTGTGCAAGCTGCCGGCTGACCCGCACGCGGCCGGCGGACACCGACGTCGAGGGCGCACGCCAGTTCGCGGTGGCGGAGGGCGCGAAGCGTCGGCTCGTCTTCCAGTTGCTGGTGCTCGGGCTGTCGCTCGAGCCCCGCGACGAGGAGCGCGGCACGGGCGTCGCCTTCGATCTGCTGGCGAGCGGTGACGAGCCGGTCACGACCGGGCACGCCGGCGGGGTCATCACGCTCGACCTGGCCGAATCGGACGCGGTGCACCGCGAACGTGTCCGTACTCTGCTCAGCGAGCCGTATCGGACCGTGCTCGGACACTTCCGACACGAGATCGGCCACTACTTCCACACGGTCCTCGTCGGTGACGCCGACCGGGACGAGGTCCGCACGCTGTTCGGCGACGAGACCCTCCCCTACGCCGAGGCGCTCGACCGCCACTACCGCGACGGCGCCCCCGCGGGCTGGGCGGACGCCTACGTGAGCGAGTACGCGACGATGCATCCGGCCGAGGACTGGGCCGAGACCTTCGCCCACTACCTGCACATCCGCGGCGTCCTGCACACCGCGGCCAGCTATCGCCTCCGGATCGACGGGCCTGTCCTGCCACAGCCAGCAACGACACCGTTGCACGCCGATCCCGCCGCCGTGGACATCGACAGTTTCGACGCGATCATCGCGGACTGGCTGCCGTTGAGCTATGCGCTGAACGCGCTCAACCGCAGCATGGGCACCGACGACCTCTACCCGTTTGTGCTGCCCGCGCCGGTGATCGAGAAGCTCGGGCTGATCCACCGCCTGGTCGGCCGCCAGGCCGACCGGGGCTCGGGCTACGACACGCAGGGCTCGTCGTAGGTGAACGCGTCCGCGGTGGGGCTGCTCACCCCGGTCGCGACGCTGCGCAGGCCGAGCTGACCGGACTCGTCGGGCACGTTGATCACCGCGGTGCGCACGGCCGTCTCGTCGGGATCGCCGCCAAAGACGCGTGGCGGCACCGCCCCCTCGTAGTCGACCTCGAGGCCGTCGACGACTCCACGCAGCCCGGCACGCGTGAGGTCGCCGGCCTCCACGGCGGCTTCGAGCGCGGCCAGGATCGGATACGACCAGATCCAGCCAAATACGTAGCCGTCGTTGTCGGGCAGCTCACCGCCCAGCGATGCCCTGATCGCCTCGTGGGCGGCGCTGTCACCGCCGAACAGCTCCCAGGGCGCAACGTGCGTGTAGGTGGCCTCGAGGGCCGGCCACGATGCGGTGCCGAGCAGGGCCGGGTTCCAGGTCGGCACCGAACCGAGGAAACGGCCCTCGTAGCCCTGCGCGACCGAGCTGCCGATGATCTCGGCTGCTTCGGCCGGTCCGACGGCGATCACGACCAGGTCGGCATCGGAGGAGAGGACCCGGCGGATCGCTTCGTCCTGGGTGCCGACGGTGGCGTTGGGCAGGGTTTCGATGGTGGCGGCGAGCTCGACGTCGTTGGCCTGCGCCCAGTGGGTCACGCCGACGACGCTGTCACCGCCGTAGTCGCCCGGGTAGCCGACGTGGGCGAGGCTGGTGATGTCGCCGTGCTCGCCGACATACCAGTCGAGGCCGATGATCGACTCGATGCAGTACGAATAGCCGGAGTTGAGGATCAGGCCACGGTCGGTCTCGGGGAAGTCCCAGCCCGACCACCACGAGGCGGGCGCGGCGATGACGTCGTCGTCGTCCATGTCGCGCAGGATCGCCTCGGTGGTCGGCGTGCCCAGCGTCTGTGCGAGCGCGAGGATGCGCGGTTCGATCTCGCGGTAGCGGGCGGAATGCTGCTGCGCGTCGTAGAACGTGTCGCGCGTGTAGGTGGCGACGTCGACGTCGAACCCGCCGATGCCGCCGTCGAGGTTGACGCGCTGCCAGAAGGCGGCCTGGCCTTCGGTGATCGGGACCGCGAGCGGCGCGAACGGGCCCTGGGTGAGGTCGGACAGCGTCCCGAGGTAGATGCAGCCGTTCTCGGGGTTGATCGCCTCCGGGCACGGATCCGCACTCACCCCGATGTCGAAGGCGACGTCGTCGGGGAACCCGGCCGCCTCACCGGTGCGTTCGAGCGGTGCGGGTTCGGCGCCGTTGCCGCAGGCGGCCACGATCAGCGCGGCGAGCGCGACGGCGGCGATCCGGCGGGTGCGGGCACGGTCCATGACGGAGCTCCGATCCGGTCACGGGCGGCGTGGAACCACGAGCCTACTTGGCCGCCGCCGCGCGGCGGCGGCCGATCACCGCGACGAACGGCAGCCGGTGGACGTACCCCACCCGCACGTTCGCGGCCGCAGTAGCGGAACGGCCCGGCCGCAGCGCGTGTCAGTACGAGAACGGCCAGGCTTTGAAGTAGTTGCGTGCGCGCAGCCACAGTCCGTAGAGCCCGCGCGGTTCGAGGACGAGAAAGGCGATGATGAGCAGCCCGAACAGGATCGTCTCGAGCTGGAAGACGCTCAGCAGCGCCCCTTCGCGGGTGCTGCCGATGAACGGCACGTGGTGGGCGAGCGTCTCGACCCCGCGCGGCAGCAGCACGACGAACATCGCGCCCATGATCGACCCCGAGATCGTCGCGATTCCGCCGATGAGGATCACCGCGAGGAAGTCGACGGACAGGAACAGATTCCAGCTCTCCGGGGTGATCTGGCCGAGCGGCACGGTCAGCAGGCCGCCGGCGACTCCGGCGTAGAACGACGACACGCCGAACGCGAGCACCTTGGTGCGCAGCAGCGGCACGCCGGTCATCTCCGCGGCGGTGTCGTGGTCGCGCACGGCCGCGAACGCGCGCCCCATCGGCGAGCGGGCGAGGTTGCGCGCCGCGACGGCGAACACGACCAGCAGACCCAGGCACACCAGGTAGAACAGGGTCTCGCGGTGCACCGGGATCCCCAGCACGGTCTGGCGCCGGTAGAGCTCCCAGCCGAACAGCACCGGGTCGGCGCCCGCGCGCCCCACCCCCGCTCCGCCGGTGAATGTGCGCGCCTGCTTGAAGATGTGCTCGCCGACGAACACCAGCCCGAGGGTGAGCATCGCCAGGTACAGCCCGCGCACCCGGGCGGCCATCGGTGCGACCGCGAGCCCGACGAGCATCGGCACGAGCCCGGCCAGCGGCAGCCACACCCACATGTCCAGGCCGAGCCCGATCACCCCGCTCGCACCGGTGCCGCCGAGCACCGCCGCGGTGTAGGCGCCGAGCCCGAGAAAGAATGCGTGACCGAGGCTGACCTGCCCGGCGTAGCCGGTGATCAGGTTCAGGCCGATGCCGCCGATCGCATAGATCGCGACGATGGTGAGCAGGTTGGTGGCGTCACGCCCGGCGACGAACGGCACCAGCGCGGCCGCTGCCACCGCGGCCAGCGTCCACCAGCGTTTGGTCGTCGTGTCGAACAGGGCATGCTGCTGCGCGTGGTCGGTGAACATCCGGGGTCGGCCGCGCGGGCGGGGCTCGGTCATACGCGCTGAACCTCCCGCGTGCCGAACAGCCCTGTCGGGCGGATCATCAGCACCAGCACCATGATCACGTACGGCACGACCACATCGACGTTGGTGCCGAGGAAAGGCGCGACGATCGGCTGGTAGGCGCGGGTGAGCGACTCCGCGACGCCGATGACCAGGCCTGCGTACACCGACCCTTCGACCGAGTCGATGCCGCCGAGCACGATCACCGGCAGCGCCTTGAGTGCGACCAGCGCGGTGATCGGCTCGACGCCGCCGGCGCCGACGCCGATGAGGACCCCGGCGAGCGCTGCGAGCGCGCCGGCCAGCGCCCAGGTATGCGAGAACACCCGGCCGACGTTGATGCCCTGGGCGAGCGCGACCTCCTGGTCGAGTGCGGTGGCGCGCATCGCGAGCCCGGTGCGTGAACGACGCAGCCACCAGGCCACGACCGCGATCGCGCCGAGCGCGATGACGATGCGAGCGAGGTCGACCTGGAAGACACTCACCCCCGCGAAGGTGGCACGTTCGAGCCCCCACGGGTCCCCGAGCGTGATCACACCCGTGCCGATCAGCCGGAAGGCGAGCACGAACAACACGATGAACACCCCGACGGTCACCATCGCCGCAGCGAACGGCGGCCGGCCGACCATGGGGCGCATCGCGACGCGTTCGATGCCGGCACCCAGCAGCGCGGTGGACGCCATCGCGGCGACGACCGCGGCGGTGAACGGCAACCCGGCGCTGAACACGAACGCCGACGTCGCCCACGCACCGATGATCATCAGCCCGGGCTGGGAGAAGTTGATCACTTCGGTGGCGCGATAGATGACGACGAAGCCGACCGCCAGCAGCGCATACGTGCTGCCGATGCCGACACCGCGCACGAGCGCGGCGGCGAGGTCCTCCATGGCCTACACCTCCCCGCCCGGATGGCTCGTTCCACCTGCGTACATGTCTTCGATCACCTCGGCGTAGCGCTCGTGCAGGGTGTGACGACGCACCTTCTGGGTGGCGGTGAGTTCGCCGTTGTCCTGGCCGAGTTCACGTGGCAGCACCCGGAACTTTCGGATCTGCTCGGCACGGGCCAGGTCCCGGTTGACCCCGCGCACCACGCCGGCGATCAGTTCGACGACTTCCGGGCGTGACGCCAGGTCGCGATGGGTCGTGTAGGCGAGCTGGCGGCGGTCGGCCCACGCAGCGACGGTGTCACGGTCGATGCCGATCAGCGCGGTCAGGTACGGGCGCCGGTCGCCGACGATCGCGGCCTCCTTGATGTAGGGCGAGGCCTTGAGCGCGTGTTCGATCTCGGCAGGCGCGATGTTCTTGCCGCCGGCGGTGATGATGACGTCTTTGAGGCGGTCGACGATCCGCAGGTGGGTGCCGTCGACCCATTCGCCGACGTCGCCGGTGTGCAGCCATCCGTCGTCGTCGAGCACCGCGGCGGTCTCGTCGGGCCGGTTGAAATAGCCGGCGAACACGGCCGGATGCCGGTTGAGGATCTCGCCGGTGTCGCCGTCGAGCCGCAGTTCGGTGCCTGGAAAGGGCTCGCCGACGGTGCCGATGCGCAGTCGTCCGCGACGGTTGGCGGTGGCGACGGCCGCGTTCTCGGTCAGCCCGTAGACCTCGTGGACGGCGACGCCGATGCCGAGGAAGAACGTGAGGATCTCCGGTGCGATCGGGGCGGCGCCGCATGCGGCGGCGCGCACGTGGCGAAGCCCGAGCCGCTCACGCAGCGCCCGGAAGACGAGCACGTGGCCGAGTGCGTGCAGCAGGCGGGTGGCCGTGGTGTGTTCGCCGCCGTTCGCCAGGCGGCGCCTGGCGATGTGTCCCGCGAGGCGCATCGCCGCCGCGAAGACGAACCGTTTGAGGATCGAGGCGGCCTGCATGCGCACCAGCGTGGCCCCGTGCATCTTCTCCCAGATGCGCGGCACGGCGAAGAACAGCGTCGGCTGCACCTCGCGCAGGTCGTGCTGGACCGTTCCGACGGATTCGGCGAAGTGCACGACCACGCCGGAGCGGGCGTTGTTCCACACCGTCGCGGCGCGTTCGGCGACGTGGCACAGCGGCAGGTAGCTGAGCACCACGTCGTGTTCGTTGGGCGGCGGGTCGTAGATGCCGCCGCTGGAGATCAGGGTGTCCATCGCGAACGCGATGTTGCGGTGGGTGAGCATCGCCCCTTTGGGCGGCCCGGTCGTGCCCGAGGTGTAGACGAGGGTGGCGATCTCGTCGGGGCCGGTTTCGTTGGCGCGCCGGGTGAGCAGACCCGAGTCGGCGTCGCGTGCGCGCCGGCCCCGGTCGAGCAGCTCACGCCACGAGACGAGCTTGGGATGGTCGAGGTCGGCCACGCCCCGGTCCTCGAGGTGGACGATGTGTGCCAGCTCGGGACACTGCTCTTCGACTGCGAGCGCCTTGTCGACCTGTTCCTGGTCCTCGGCGATGAGCACCCGGGCGCCCGAGTCGCGCAGCACGTGGGCGACCTCGGCCGGTGGGCTCGTCGGATACAGCCCGACCGTGACCGCGCGCAGGGCGACGCAGCCGACGTCGGCGACGAGCCATTCGGGCCGGTTCTCGGCGTGGACGGCCACACGGTCTCCCGGCTCGACTCCGAGCTCGGCGAGCCCGTAGGCGCACGCCAGGATCTGTTCGGTGTACTGCGCCCAGGTGATCGTGTGCCACACACCGTGGCGTTTGACACGCATGCAGCGTGCGTCACCGGCACGTGCAGCCCGCGCGAACGCCTCTTCGGCGAGGGTGCGCACGTCCTCGCGGCCGGCCACCTCGCCTGCGGGCGCAGCGGTCTGGCTCATGGCGCCGCCTCGGCGCCGAGGTAGGCGGCGATGACCGCCGGGTCGTCCTGCACCTCGCCGGGGGCGCCGAGCGCGATGCGGCGGCCGAAGTCGAGCACGAGCACCCGGTCGGCGAGGTCCATCACGACGCCCATGTGGTGCTCGACGAGCACCATGGTCAGCTGCAGCTCGGCACGCAGATCGAGCACGTAGCGCGCCATCGCCTCGGTCTCCTCGGCGTTCATGCCGGCGACCGGTTCGTCGAGCATCAGCAGCTCGGGTTCCATGGCGAGCGCCCTGCCGAGCTCGACGCGCTTCTTGACGCCGTAGGGCAGCATCCCGACCAGCGCGTCCCGGTGGGCCTCGAGTTCGAGAAACGCGATGATCTCCTCGACGACGTCCCGGGCGGCGAATTCGGCACGGCGGGCCGCGGGCGTGCGCAGCATGCCGGCCAGCAGCCCGACGTCGACGTGCCGGTGGCGGCCGAGCATGAGATTGTCGAGCACCGTCAGGTTGTCGAACAGTTCGACGTTCTGGAACATCCGTGCGACGCCGAGCCGGGCGATGCGGTCGGGGCGACGTCCGATGACGTCGTGGCCAGCTACCCGGATGCGGCCGGCCTGGGGGCGCTCGGCCCCTGACACGCAGTTGAGCACCGAGGTCTTGCCGGCACCGTTGGGGCCGATGATGGCGAGCAGCTCGCCGGCGGCGACGTCGAACGACACGTCGTCGACCGCGCGCGTGCCGCCGAACGACAGCTCGAGGTGCTCGACGTCGAGCGCCGGCGTGTCCTCGGCGGGCGTGGTCCGTGAGCCCGGCAGCGCGTCGGCGAGCGGGCCGCTCACGACAGCCACCTGCGGCGCCGCCGGTAGTGCTTGACGTCACGGAACGACACCCGCTGGCTGCCTTCGACCCCGAGATAGAAGGTGCGCACGTCGTCGTCGGCTGCGAGCCGCTCGGCCGAGGCGTCCATGACCACCCGGCCGGTTTCGAGCACGTAGCCGTGCGAGGCGACCGACAGTGCCATGCGCGCGTTCTGTTCGACCAGCAGCACCGCGGTGCCCTGCGCGTTGATGTCGGCGATGAGGCGCCCGAGCTGCTCGACGATGCGTGGGGCGAGCCCGAGCGAGGGTTCGTCGAGCAGCAGGCAGCGGGGCCGCGACATCAACGCGCGCCCGATCGCGAGCATCTGCTGCTCGCCGCCCGACAGCGTTCCCGCGGGCTGGTCGCGTCGTGACGCCAGCGCCCCAAACAGCGTGTAGACGCGCTCGAGCGTGTCGGCGAGTTCGCCGCGTGCGAGCGTGTGGCCGCCGACGCGCAGGTTCTCGTCGACGGTCAGCGGCCGCAGCACACGCCGGCCCTCCAGGGTCGCGGTGATGCCTGCGGCGACCACGGCGGGCGCATCCAGCGTGTGCAGCGGCCTGGTGTCGAAGGTGATGCTGCCGCCGGTGATCTCGCCGCGATGGACGTCGAGCAGCCCGGCGATGGCGCGCAGCAGCGTCGTCTTGCCGGCGCCGTTGGCGCCCAGCAGCGCGACCACGCCGCCGTCGGGGACCGTCAGCGACACACCGCGCAGCACGAGGATCACGTCCTCGTAGACCACTTCGAGGTTCTCGACCGCGAGCACGCCCACTCCCACGCCGGGCGGCAACGTAGCAAGCGGCGCGGAGGACTCAGCCGGCGATGGCCTGGCAGCGTTCGATGACGCGGACGACGTAGATCTGGGTCTCGGCGAACGGCGGGATGCCGCCGTAGCGGATCACGTTGCCGGGCCCGGCGTTGTAGGCGGCGAGCCCGAGTTCGAGGGAGCCGAACCGGTCGACCTGCATCGCGAGGTAGCGCGCACCACCGTCGAGGTTCTGCTCGGGGTTCCACGGGTCGACACCGAGCCCCCGGGCGGTTCCCGGCATGAGCTGCGCGAGCCCGATCGCGCCGGCGCGTGACACCGCGTCGGGCCGGAACGCCGATTCGGACCACACCAGCGCGGACATCACCCGCGGGTCGACGCCATGCTTGGAGCTGGCCACGGCGACGGCATGCACCCAGTCGTTCGCACGTGAGATGCGGCTGACCAGCCGCTGCGCCCATCCGGGCAGGCTGCCCGGGGAGAACACCGACGCGCCGGCGGGCACGCGCCCCTGGCACACCCCGCCGCCGCGCAGCTGCGCGATGCGGGACTGCAGTTCGTTGGCGAGCGCCTGCATGACCGACGCGTCGGCTTCGAGTTCCTGGAAGATCGATTCGCGGCGGGCGTGCTCGGCAGCGACCTGGTTGACGGCTGCCTGGCGCTCCTCGACGAGCCGCTCGAGTTCGTCGAGTTCGTCGGCGGCGCGCTGTTCGGCGGCCTCGGCGAGGATCGCGAGGTCCTGGGCTTCGCGCTGTGCGGCGTTGGCTTCGGCCCGCGCCAGGTCGGCTTCGCGGCGCGCGTCGAGCGCTTCCTGCACGAGCGAGCGGTCGTCGGCGACGGTGCGCTGGTAGATCTGGGTGCTGCGGGCGATGTCGTGCCAGTTGCCGGCGTTGATGATGCCCTGCGCGAGCCCGATCGTGGGGTGGGTCGAGCCGTCCTTGAACGCTTTGACGACCCGCGCTTCGAGCCGCTCGATGGCGGTCTCTTCGCGGTCCAGCGCCGCGGCCAGCAGCTGTTCGGCGCGCTCCAGGCGCTGTTCGGCGAGGATGAGCGCGGTGGCGGTGCGTTCGGCCTCTTCGACCGCTTCCTCGTAGTCGATCTCGGCCTGCTCGTAGGCGGTCTGGGTGCGCCCGAGCTCGGCGTTCGCGGCCGACAGCCGGCTTTCGACCTGGTCGAGTTCGCGTCGGGCGGCGTCCAGGCGCGCCATCGCCTCTTCGAGTCCTGCTTCGACCTCGCCGAGTTCGCTCTCGAGCTCGTCAAGTTCCTCGTCGTCCGCGAGCGCCGTGAACGACGTGATCGGCAACAGGCCGATCACGAGCGCGAGCAGCAGGGCTCGTGTCAGACGCACGTCCGACCGTCCACGCGCATACCGAGGGTCGACAACCTGAAAAGGATAACCCGTCACGCTGCGCAACACACCGAGCAACTGCACGCACATGCGCACACTGCGCCCACATGTGCAACAGCCAAATCAGGATGCACGGCGCGTCCGCGCCGCCGCGACACCTGCCGTTGCACCTGCCCAGCGCCGCGATACGACTGCGGGCAGCGCGGTGGCGCTACGCCGTCGGCAGCCCGAAGATGCGCTCCGCGTTGCGGAACATCAGACGCTCACGCGTCTCTTCCGGCAGGTCCTCGATCTGCGGCACGAACGCCATCGCGTCCCCCATCGGCTGGTAGGGATGGTCGGTGGCGAACATGATCGACTCATCGCCGAGTTCGGTCAGGCACAGATCGAGCGCGGAGCGCTGATAGACGCCGCTGATGGTGATCGCGAAGTTGCGCTTGAAGTACTCGCTGGCGCTCATCTCGAGCTGCGGCGCGGTGTGTCCCTGGTGGCGGCCGTTCCAGTAGTCGATCCGGTACAGCCAGAACGGGATGCCCTCCCCCATGTGACCGAGCACGATCTTGAGGTTCGGGAAGCGGTCGAACACGCCGCTGAGCATCAGCCGGAAGGCGTGCGTCGCGGTCTCGACGGCATACCCCCACGCGGCGCGTGACAGGTGGTAGGGCACGAAGGGGCCGCCAACCTCATCGGGCAGGGTCCGCGGGTGGATGTAGATCGGTGCGCCGAGCGCCTCTGCGGCCTCCAGATGCCCCCAGAACTGCTGCTCGTCGAGGTAGTGGCCGGCGGTGTGGGAGTTGACCACGAACCCGTGCAGGCCGAGGTCGTTGATCGCGCGCTCCATCTCGGCGATACCCCGGTCGGGGTCGTGCGGGGCGAAGACGGCGAGGCCGGCGAGCCGGTCGGGATACGCACGCACCCACTCGGCCAGCCGGTCGTTGGCGAGCTCGGCCATGTCGCTGGCTGCGGACGGCTCGAACAGCTGCACCCCGGGTGAACACAGCGACAGCAGCGCCAGGTCGACGCCGTGCTCGTCCATGGCAGCGATGCGCTCCTCGGGGGTGTGCAGCAGCGCGTCGATGAGCCGCTGGCCGTGGTAGCTCATCCCCGAGCTGCGCACGAGCGCAAGGTCCTCGGAGTTCCACACGCTCGTGGCGATCGCGCGCCACGCGTCGAGCAGTTCAGGGACGGCGAAGTGCTCTTCGGTGCCGATGCATCGCATGGTCAGGGTGCTCCTCGTCGGAATTCTGGACCTCAGGTCAGGATCTAGTCTGGTCGTGCGGCGCTGGCGTCACCTTCAGAGCGTTGCAGGACCTCGTCTTCTGCCACGTAGGAAACCCACCGCCAGTCGGTGTCCGCACCGAGTTCTCGACCGCCTGCGACACCAGTGGCTTCGCCCATCGACCGCTTGTACGGGCGGGAGAAGAACTCCTCATCCTCTGCGCTGACCCGTTCGGGTTCGATGCCGCCCAGGTGCATCTGCCAGGTGAAGAACGCGAGCCGCTCGAGCCTGAGCGCGTTGAGGACCGCCTCGGGAACGTCGCGGCCAACGGTCGCAATGCCGTGGCCGCGCATCAAGCAGACCTTACGGCCGTCCATCGCGGCGTACAGGTCGTGTGCGCTCTCGACATCGTCCACGAGCCGTGAATGTGGGTACGTCGGCACCCCGTTCAAGGCGAGGCGCAGACCCCCGCTGTTGTATGCGCCGTACACCGGCTCGAGCGGAATCCGCGCCACGGAACACAACACGCTGTAGGTCGGGTGCGCGTGCACGACCGCGTTGACATCGTCGCGGAGCCGGTAGGCCTCGCCGTGGATCGGCAGCTCGAGCGGCAACTCGTAGCCGTCTCCTTCGGGGTCCTCGCCACCGAAACCGGCCGCACGAATCGCATCGATCGTGGTGAATCGCACGCCTCGCTCGGACGGCGAGCGGCCACGAATGAACATCCGGTCGGTCCCTGGGATGCGGGCACTGACATGGCCGGCGATCTCGTGGACGAGGCCCTGCTGGGCGAGGATCCGACACCCGATGGCGACCTGCTCGCGCAACGCGGCGTGCTCGGTGTATGCGCTCATGCCAGTCGCTCCTGTTGGGTGCGTTCCCTGCGCGCCCGGATCGACTTCGCAGCCGACCACGCGATACCGAGAACGAGAATTGCAAGCAGCACCATCGTGAACGGACGCGCGAAGAGGAACCCGGGCCCGTAGATCTGCAGCGCAAGAATGAAGTAGTGCTCGAGGATGGGCCCGAGGACGAATCCGATGAGAAAACTGACACGGCCGTAGCCGTAGCGCGCAAGGAAGAATCCGAGCAGCCCAGCGAGCGCGGCGGTGTAGATGTCGCCGACGTGACGGGTCGTCGCGTACGCCCCGAAGAACGAAACAGCGAGGATCGCGGGGCCGAGCAAGGATGCGCGTACATGCACGAGTTTGGCCAGCTGGCGCGCGAACGACAGCACGAAGCTCGTCGCGATCAGGTTGCCGATGACGAGCACGAGCACGATCATCCACACGACGTCGAGGTTGAGCTCGAGCATCCTGGGTCCGGGCTGGATCCCGAACGTGACCAGCGCGGCGAGCACAATCGCCATCGTCGAGCTTCCCGGGATGCCGAACGCGAGCACCGGGACGAGTTCTCCCCCGAGCGTCGCATTCGTGCTCGAGTCGGCCGCGATGACCCCGCGGACGTTGCCCTTGCCGAACGGCGGCAGGTCACGGGTCCGTTTGCGTGCCTGCGAGGACTTTGCGACCGCCGAGTACGCCATGAACTGCCCTGCGGCGCCGCCGACGCCTGGCAGCATGCCGATGATCAGCCCGGTCCATGAACTCAGCCACGTCGCGTCGAAGTGGCGAAAAACGTCCTTGACTCCCTCGCCGACCCCGCTCATCCGTTCGACCGGCATGAGGTGCCGGGAAGGTGTGTGACCTCGCGACGCGCGGGCCGTCGCGAGCAGGCGAAACGCCTCGGCGACCGCGAAGAGTCCGAGGAGCACGGGCACCAACCGCAGCCCGTCCCACAGGTAGAGCTGCCCGTGCGTGTAGCGCTGGACGCCGGTCGCGCCTTCCATCCCGACGAATGAGAGCGACAAGCCCAGTCCCGCCGAAACCAACCCCTTGAGCAGCGCCTCTTCACGGACGTGCGCGAGGCTGAACAGCGCGAGGATGACCAGCACGAAGAACTCGGTCGTTCCGAACGCGAGCACGAACGGCCGCGCGATCGGGATGGCGATCGCAAGTGTGAGCGCACCGATGATCCCCCCGACGGCGCTGCCGGTCATCGCCGCGCCGATCGCGCGACCGGCCTGACCGTTGCGCGCCATCGGGTGGCCGTCGAACAGCGAAGCAGCCGCAGTCGCCGACCCGGGAACGCCGAAAAGGATCGAGGTGACCGAGTTGCCGGACCCGTCGGTCGCAGAGGCCGCGATCAGGATCGCGATTGCAATCATCGGATCCATGCCGAAGGTGAACGGTATGAGCACCGCGAGCAGAAAGGCGCCGCCAAGGCCTGGTATGACCGCGACGATCTGGGCGAAGATGACAGCCGCGACGATCGCGAGCAGCATGACCGGATCGAGCAGGTTAGAAGCGCCCTCGAGGATGCTGGACACGATTCAGAACCCCAGGTCGAGAAGGCCGGGATAGAAGGCCACGTTGAGGATGCGGCCAAAGAACACGTACAGCGTCACCAGCACCGAGCCGGTCACGATCAGCGAGATCGGCCAGCGCTCGCGTGCGTACACCTTCATGAGCGTGACCATCGCGACCGACATGCCGATCAGAAAGCCGAAAAGGATCATCGCGACAATGCTCGCGGATCCCCACACGAGCGCGGCAGCCTCGTCACGCCGTGAGACGGGGACGGCAACACTTCCCGCCCGCTCTGCTGCCACCGCAAGCTGCTCCGCGTCGTTGACCGGCTCGCCTTGGCCCACATCGGCTGCTGATTCTCCGTGCCCGTCCGCAGGTGACTCAGCCGTCGTGACCGCGTGTGCGCGGCTCGTGCGATGTCTGATGTGGATCGTCACCTCGCGACCGACGATGACCGTGAGCAGCAACAGCGTGATCCCGCCGAACAACAGCGGTGCGAGTTTGGGAGGGCTGGAGTAACCAAGGGCCTGCGTGACCATGTACGCGGCGAGTGACCACAGCACGAACGCGAACACCGACGACCCGAACGACACCTGTGAGGACGGTTCGTTCGCCATGTTGTTGCGCATCCTCCTGGCGTCGACGCACCGGGCGCCGCACACCGTCTCGCCGGATCGACACGAACGATGTGCAACGCGCACGCGGCGCCCGCACGGCGTCCGGTCCCGTCATGGATCTCCGGCGTCGTACCGCCCGGACTCAGCGGGTGGCACCCGGGGCCGGTGGGGGTCGGTGGCCGGACCCGCCGCGGCCCGGGGCGCGACCCAGAGGTGGGCGGAGCCGGGGGGGGGGGTGGGCGGCGGCG